>CAZMGG010000083.1:0-25197 GCA_964565715.1 uncultured candidatus Brocadiaceae bacterium
CAACCCCCCTGGAACGCCCCCTGCGGGCCCGCCACGGCCTGGGGCGTCCGCGGCGCGGGCCCGTCGATTCCGCCGCGGCGGCCGTTCTGCGCCTTCCGCGTGGAGGCGATGGGGCCCGGAGCGGCCAACTTGATTGCGCACTAATTCTGGTGGAGGCCGGACGAGGGGATCAGGTGACGGAATGGCGGCGGGCCATGGCGTGTCGGGCGCGCGCAGAGGCGGGAATCGACGGGTGGCCGACGGACGGGCGGCGTCAGGAGCGTGCGCAGGCGCAACGGAGGTGGGTGTCGGGAGGATTCCGGGGGGCTGGCGGGCATCGGCGTGCGTCCGCGGCGCCCCTCGGCCAGTCCGTCGACCGCGCGGCAACCGCGCGCCGCCCTGGAACGCCCCCTGCGGGCCGCCACGGCCTGGGGCGTCCGCGGCGCGGGCCCGTCGATTCCGCCGCGGCGGCCGCTCTGCGCCTTCCGCGTGGAGGCGATGGGGCCCGGAACGGCCAACTTGATTGCGCACTAATTCTGGTGGAGGCCGGACGAGGGGATCAGGCGACGGAATGGCGGCGGGCCATGGCGTGTCGGGCGCGCGCAGAGGCGGGAATCGACGGGTGGCCGACGGACGGGCGGCGTCAGGAGCACGCGGCGTCGCCACGGGGCGGCCGGCAGGAGCCCCTACGAGGTCTGCGGCAGTTCGTTCATCGACAGCAGCCCGTGCCGGCGCCAGCCCTTGCTGAGCAGCCACGTCCGCGGGCGCTCGACGGGCGTCTCCACGCCGTCGAGCCCGCGGACCACGAACGGCTCGCGGTAGCCGTCGAACCACGGCGCCGACGTGAAGACGTCGATCGCCTGCGGCACGACCACCTCACGGCCCTCGGCGGCGTGCTTCCTGCCGTTATGCAGCACGTAGCGCAGCGCGTTCCGCGTCTCCTTCGGCGTCTTCAGGATGCGGTCGTGGTGGCGGTCGGCGAACACCTTGCCCTGCCGATTCCACAGCCGGTTCAGGCCGCGCGCCACCCGGATCATCAGGCCCTGCAGCCCGCGGGTCAGCGCGTGGCGATCGCGTGCCTCGACGATCAGGTGCAGGTGGTCGTTCAGGATCGCGTAGTGGCAGAGCCGGAAGGCGCCCTCGGTCGCCGGCGACCGCCCGTCCTTGCCGCCCTTGCCGCCGTGGCAGAACGCCGCCCGCAGCACGGCGTACTCCGCCTTGCGGCGCAGCGGCGGCAACCCGGGCAGCAGCTTGATGGTGACGTGCACCGGGAAGCGCGACGCCAACGCGCCGCGCTGGCGATGATCCACCCGCGCCACGCCATGCTTCGGCTTGCGGCCCGCACCCGGCCGCGCGCCGCCATGGCCGCTCTTCGGCGGCGCCAGGGGCAGGGTGCCGCGCGCGGCCTTGCCGGTCGGCCCGGCCCCGCCTCGTCGGCCACCGCGTCCCTCGCCGGTCGTGCGCTTCGCCATGGTGGGCGCACCCATATGGAGGCGCTTCCGGGCGGTCAAGCACCCCCGCCCCCTCTGGCCGAGACCCTTGGCCTCCTGGCCGCACCGCGCGAGGCGTGCGTTCGTGGGCGCGCGGGCCACGCGGGTGCGGTCCACGGCGGCCGCGCCCCCACGGCGGGCGGCGAGGTCCGGGGTGGGCGTTCCAACCTGTGTCAGGACAGCCCTTTAGGGCGGCGGAGGATGCGAAGGGACGGCGCTGGGCGCCTCCGCGGAATTGGTGCGCAATCAAGTTGGGCCTCCGCCGAGGCAGTGCGTTCGGGGGGGCGGGGGTCCACGCGGGCGCGGTCCACGGCGGCCGCGCCCCCACGGCGGGCGGCGAGGTCCGGGGTGGGCGTTCCAACCTGTGTCAGGACAGCCCTTTAGGGCGGCGGAGGATGCGAAGGGACGGCGCTGGGCGCCTCCGCGGAATTGGTGCGCAATCAAGTTGGGCCTCCGCCGAGGCAGTGCGTTCGGGGGGCGGTGGGGCCACGCGGGTGCGGTCCACGGCGGCCGCGCCCCCACGGGGGGCGGCGAGGTCCGGCGTGGGCGTCCTAACTCACGTCGAGGCAGCCATTTAACGCGGAGGAAGGGGCGAGAGGTGGCTCTGGGCGACCCACAGAGAATTAGTGCGCAATCAAGTTGGGCCCCGGGAAGGCCCGGGCCCGCGCAACCCCGGCGTTTTCCGCGCGGGCGGCGTTTTCCGCGCGGGCGGCGTTTTCCGCGCGGGGCGGCGCTGACCGCCCACGGACGGCGCGGAGCGCCGTCCGTGGCGGTCAGCGGTGCGCGACCGCGTCCTGCACGGCCTTGGTGAGGGCCGGCAGGACTTCGAAGACGTCGCCGACGATGCCGTAGTCGGCGACCTTGAAGATCGGCGCCTCCGGGTCCTTGTTGATGGCGACGATCACCTTGCTGGTGCGCATGCCGGCGAGGTGCTGGATGGCGCCGCTGATGCCGCAGGCGATGTAGAGGGTGGGGGACACGACCTTGCCGGTCTGGCCGACCTGCTCGCGGTGCGGGCGCCAGCCGGCGTCGGTGACGGCGCGGGAGGCGCCGACGGTGGCGACGCCGGGGCCGAAGGCGGCGGCGAGGTCCTCGACCAGCTTGAAGTGGCCCGCCTCCTTGAGGCCGCGGCCGCCGGAGACGACGACGCGGGCTTCCTGCAGGGGCACGCGCTCGGCGGCGGCGGCGACCACCTCCTTGACGACGCTGGCGAAGGCGGCGGCGTCGACGCCGGCCGGGGCCTTGCTGACCGAGCCGCCGTCGGCGGGGGCGGCGGCGGCGAAGTTGTTCGGGCGCAGGGTGGCCATGAACGGCTTGCGGGCGGCCCAGACCTTGAGGAGCGCCTTGCCGGCGAAGACCGGCTTGGTGGCGCCGAGCCTGGCGCCGTCGTGATGGAGCGCGGTGACGTCGGTGACGAGGCCGGTCTCGAGCAGGGCGGCGATGCGCGGCATCAGGTCCTTGCCCATGGCGGAGTGCGGCATGAGCACGGCGGCGGGGGCGAGTTCCTTCAGGTGCTGGTGGGCGACCTGGGCGAAGCCGTCGCCGCTGTAGCGCGCCAGCGCCGCGTCGTCGACGGCGACGACCTTGACGCCGGCCTTCTGCAGCTCGGCGGCGGCGGCGTCGAGATTGTGGCCCAGGACCAGGGCGGTGATGGGGCCGCCGCCGTGGATCTGGCGGGCGGCGGTGATGGCCTCGAGGCTGGGACGCTTCAGCTTGCCGTCCCGCACCTCGGCCACGACTACGACGTGATTGCTCATGGATGTGCTCGGTGGTGGCGGGACTAGAGGACCTTGGCCTCGGTGCGCAGCGCGGTGATCAGGGCGGGAACGGCGGCGGCGCCCTCGCCGAGGATCTTGCCGGCCGGGCGGGCCGGCGGCAGGGCGAGGGACTCGATGGTGAAGGCCGGCTCGGCGGGGGTGGCGGCGACCTCGTTCAGCGGCTTCTTCTTCGCCGCCATGATGCCCTTCAGGTTGGCGTAGCGGGGCTCGTTGAGGCCCTTGTTGCAGGAGATCACCGCCGGCAGCCTGCCGGTGACGACCTCGCGGGCGCCCTCGATGTCACGCTCGGCGGTGTAGGCGTCGCCCTCGAGGGTGAACTTGACCACCTCGGTGACGCAGGACATGCCGAGCAGGGTGGCGAGGCGGGGCGGGAACTGGTTGTTGTCGGCGTCGATGGCCTGCTTGCCGCAGAAGACCAGCTTGGGCGCGAGGGTCTTCAAGTGGGCGGCCAGGGTGACCGCGGCGCTGTAGGAGTCGCTGACCCAGCCCTCGGTGGCCAGCAGGACGGCCTCGTCGGCGCCCATGGCGAGCGTGGTGCGCAGTTCCTTCTGGGCGTCCTTGCTGCCGAGCGTCACCACGGTGACCTTGCCGGCGCCGACCTGCTCCCTGGTCTTGAGGGCCTGCTCGACGGCGAACTCGTCGTAGGGGTTGAGGACGAACTCGACGCCGGCGGGGTCCAGGGACTTGCCGTCGGCGGCGATCTTGACGGTGAGCTCCGTCGAGGGGACGCGCTTGACGCAGGCTACGATGTCCATGCGAAGGGGTTGCGAGGGGTCGGAGGGGGCGGCGCCGGGGGTGTCCGGGTCGCGAATTGGGGGGGTGAGCTTAGTCCCGGTGGCGGGGGTTTCTTTCGTTTTTTCCGGGGCGCGTCCGGCGGTGGCGGCCGGCGGCGCCGGGTGAGGCGACTCGGTGAAAACCCCATCCCCCCGCTAAGGCCGGTTGGCCGAAAGAGACGCCAACCCATGAGCGAGCTGACCGAGGGCATCCTCCCGACCATCGCCCGGATCCAGGACCTGTTCGAGACCTGGCGGGCCATGGGCCATCGCCGCCTGCCGAACGGCACCGAGCTGATCTGTCGGGTGCCCGAGGCCGAGGGCGAGGGCAATGCCTGGATGCACGTGCTGTTCCCGCGGTTGACGGGGCAGCAGATCCGCGAGCTGGAGGCGGGCATCGGCCGGCCGCTGCCGAAGGACCTGCGCACGGTCTACTCGGTGCTGGGCGGGATGTCGCTGTTCGGCGGGATGTTCCGGCTGCACGGCGTGAGCACGCCGTTCGTCAAGGAGTGGGAGTACTCGCTGCAGCCCGGCGACGTGCTGGAGCTGAACCACGAGCTGGACCACTTCGCGTGGAAGACCGACTCGGTGGTGGCGTTCGCGGTGAACGCCTGGGACCTGTCGGTGCACGCGTTCAGCAGCTCGCATCCGGCGCAGATCCTGCGGCTGGAGCGGGGCACCGGCGAGGTGCTGGAGCGGCACGACAACGTCTGGGACCTGCTCGACACGCGCCTGCACCGGCTCGACGAGCTGATGCTGCGGTGAGCGGCGCGGCGCTCAGACCGAATCGAGGCCGTCGAGGAAGAACGGCGCGGTGCCGCGGGCGGTGAGCGGCAGGACCATGGGGCCGTCCATGGTCGCCGTCTCCAGCACGCGCGGCCCGAGCAGGGCCGGGAGCTGCGGCCGGTAGGGCGGCAGGATGAGCAGGGCCTCGTCCTGGCCGGCGAGCGCCATCGCGCCCGGCAGCAGGACGGCCAGGTCGTCGTCGGCGCCGCCGAGTTCGTGCCACCAGCCCTGCAGGTCGGCGCCCTTGCCGCAGCAGGCGTAGGCCACCGGCGCGCCGTCGCGCTCGAGGACGGCCACGGTCATGCCGGGCGTGGTGAGCAGGCCGGAATGGGCGGCGGCGGCGCGATGGGCGGCCATCGGCTTCTGGCAGTGCAGGGCGTGCAGGGCGGGATGGTCGGCGACGGTGGCGGGGCGCACGCCGGCGGTGGCGGCGGGCTGGCCGAGGGCGAGGCAGCGTTCGGCGTGGCCCTGGCGGAAGCCGGCGCGGGCGTAGAGGCCCGGGGCCTCGGCCCACAGGGCCAGCGCGTCGCAGCCGCCGGCGCGGGCGAGTCCGATCGCGGCGTGCAGGAGGCGTCCAGCGTGGCCCTGGCGACGATGGGCCGGATCGGTGGCGACGCTGCCGACCAGGGCGAGGCGCAGGAGGCCGGCGGTGGTGCGGCAGGGGAGGGTCGCCAGCGCGGTGTGGGCGATCAGGCGATCGCCGTCGAGCAGCACCAGGAAGGCGCCGTGGCCGTCGCTGCGGTAGAGCTGCGGCCAGGTGTGCTGCACGGCGTAGAACGAGTCCGGCAGCAGCCATTCCTGCAGCAGCGGCAGGAACGGCTGCACGCCGGTGCGGTCGAGCACGCGCTGGGTCAGGGTCGCGCCGCCGGCGGTGGTCACGGCTGCCTGCTGCGGAAGGCGTCTTCCAGGCGGCGGCGCAGGTCCATCGCCGAGGTGAAGTCCTGGTCGGCGGCCCGCAGGGCCTGTTGCAGGCCCTCGGTGTCGTGGACCTCGGCGGGTGCGGGGGCGCCGGCCAGCCGCTCCAGGCGTTCGAGCAGGGCCCGGAAGTCGGCGCCGTCGGCCGGCGGTGACGCGGCGGCGGGACGGGTGGGCTCGGCGCCGGGCTGGCCGGGGACGGGGCCGATCGCCCTGCTGGTGAGGTCGTTCATCGGCTCACCTCAGGATGCTGGCCAGCGAGGTCTGCATGACGCGGCTGCTGATCTGCAGCGCCGCCTGGTAGGCGATGTCCTGCCGTTGCAGCGACAGGATCGACTCGGCGATGTCGGCGTCCTCGACCCGCGACAGCGACTCGCTGCGGCTGATCTGCAGGTTCTGCACGCGCGAGTTGACGACCTCCATGCTCGAGGAACGGAAGCCGAGCTCGCGGAGGCCGTCGAGGATGCCGTCGTGGGCGGCGTCGACCTCGGCCAGCAGGCCGGAGATGCGGTCGCGCACCTCGTTGGTCGGCAGGTTGTCCTGGTTGAACAGCAGGTCGCGCAGGGCGCCGAGCACGGTGAACGAGTCGAAGGTGCCGGGGTGGGTGACCAGCTCGGTGCCGGGCCGGGTGATGTTGCGCACGTCGACGTTGAGCACCGTGCCGTCGTAGGAGTTGCGCACCGCGGCGTTGGGCGAGGCGAAGTCGGTGACGTCGCGCACGGTGGCGCCGCCGTCGGTGCTGAGCCCGGCCTTGCTGGTGAAGGTGCCGGTGAGCGTCGCCGGCACGCCGGTGACGGTGAGGTTGATGGTGCGGCCGTCGGCGGTGGTGAAGTCGGTGTTGCTGACCGGCAGGGCCAGGGCGGGGCCGCCGCCGACGCTGAGGGTGGCCGGTGAGGCGGTGAAGGTGTAGGCGAGGCGGCCGAGCGCGGTGGTGGCGCCGCTGCCGGCGGTCACCGTCGACGGGCGGTCGGTGTGCAGGCCGTTGTAGGTGACCAGCAGCTCCTGGTAGCCAGCACCGGTGTCGCCGGCGCCGGTCGGGACTGCGCCGGTGTTGCCGCCGCTGAACTGCGCCGGCTGGCGGTTGCGGGCCTGGAACACCGAGTCGCCCGGCAGGTTCAGCTCGCTGCGCAGGCCCGGCGCCACTTCCACGGCGATGCGCTGGCGGTTGCCCTGGTAGACCACCCGGCTGCCGCCGCCATCGGTGACCATGCGGAACGGCTCCTGGTTGTCGGCGGTGCCGGCGAACAGGTAGCGGTCGGCGCGCTTGCTGTTGGCGATGCCGACCAGCTGGTTGAGGAGCTGCTCCACCTCGGCGCCGATGCTGGTGCGGTCGCTGTCGCTGACCGTGCCGTTGCTGGCCTGCATGGTGAGCTCGCGCACGCGCTGCATCAGCGAGCTGGCGTCCTCCAGGGAGGCGGCGCCGGTGTCGAGCACCTCGCGGGACAGCGTGATGTTCTCGCCGAACTGCTTGAGGTTCCGGATGTCGTTGCCGAGCGGGATGATGCGCAGCGCGGCGATCGGGTCGTCCGACGGGCGGTTGACGCGCTTGCCGGTGGCCACCTGGGCCTGCAGCCGCGAGTACTGCGACAGGCTGCCCTGGATGTCGCCGAGCGCCTGGCGGTAGAGATTGCCGTGGGTGATGCGGAGGCTCATGGCTACCTGCCGAGGTTGATCAGGGTCTGGGTCATCTCCTGCACGGTGGCGAGGAACCGCGAGGCAGCGTCGAAGGCGCTCTGGAAGCGCAGCATGTCGATCATCTCCTCGTCGAGGTTGACGCCGGAGATGCTCTCGCGCTGCTGTTCGAGGTGCTGCAGCAGCTCGCTCTGGCCCACCAGGATCTGCTCGGCGCCGGCGGCGCTGAAGCCCAGCTCGCCGACCATGTCGGCGTAGAAGTCCTCCAGCGTGTTGTCGCTCAGATCGGCCAGCCCGCTGCGGCGCAGCGCCCCCATGCGGTCCAGGTTGGCGGCGTCGCCGGTGGCGCCGGACAGGCCGGCCGCCAGCAGGTCCGGATTGGCGACCAGGTCCGGATTGACCGTGATGTCGCTGGCGTCGCGGCCGTGGAAGAAGCTGTTGAGGCCGAGCGCCACCAGCACGTCGGAGGTGTCGCTGTCGGCGAGCACGTCGAAAGCCATGGCGTGGCCGGCGGTGGCGCTCACCGCGCCGCTGCCGAAGCCGATCTTGACGCCGTTGCCCAGGTCGATGGGGTCGCCGGGTGTGTAGCCGGCGCCGACGTTCAGGCGGGTCACCAGCTGGCCGTTCTGGTCGAACACCGAGACCTGCAGGTTCTGGGTGACGCCGATCTCGCCGTCCTGGTTGGGCACGAACACCAGCTGGCCGTTGCTGGTGCCGTTGTAGTTGCCCTCGACGGTGACGCGGACGCCGTTGTCCTGGCCGAGGCTGGCGGTGGTCGACAGGCCGAGCGTCTGCAGGATCGTGCCGGCGCCGATGTTGGCCAGCTGCAGTTGCGAGGTGGAGCCGCCGGAGTTGCTGCGGATCAGCAGGCGGCCGCCGACCTCGTAGGCGGTGCCGGCGGTGCCGAGGTCGTCGTTGATCGCCGCCGCCAGCTCGGTGGCGGTGACCGCGCCGACGTTGGCGAAGTCGTTCGAGTTGATCGTCACCGTGGTGGTGGTGGGCGACCCGGCGGTGCCGGTGACGACGTCGAAGGTCACCGGGAAGGTCTGTCCGCTCAGGTCGAAGGGTCCGTTGGCGGCGGTGCCCACCGACGGCCGCTGGCCGCCGAAGGTGTCGCGGGTGTTGGGCGTCGGATCCAGGCGCGGCGAGAAGTCGAAGCCGTAGCCGCCGTCGGCGGCGATGCGCAGGCGACCGGTGGGATCCACCGAGGCGGTCAGGTGGTCGATGGCGTTGAGCTGGTTGGCGAGGTCCTGCAGGGTCATCGCCTGCGGATCGACGGCGATGCGGCGGCGTTCCATCGCGCCGGTCGTGCGGTTGGTGACGCTGACGTAGAGGTCGCCCTTCTCGATCCTGGTCAGGAAGCCGGCCTGGCCGAGCAGCTCGTTGCCGCGCACGCCGTTGCCGTCGCGGTCCTCGGCGCCGTAGAAGGCGTTGAGGGCCTGGAACGGGCCCGACCGCGGCATGCCGGTGGTCTGCAGCCGGTTGGTCTCCAGCATCAGGTTCTGGGCGAGCTGGTCGATGCGCGCGCGCAGCTCCGGGATGTTGCCCTGTTCCTGCCGCAGCAGGCCGGCGATGCGGCCCTCGTTGACCTGCACCGCCGTCCGGCTGCGCGCCACCACGACCTGGGTCACGCCGGAGGTGCTCTTGGCGACGTCCAGGTCGGCGACCCGGTCGCCGCCCACCAGCAGGTGGCCGCCGACGATGAGATCGACGGAGCCGGTGCTGCGCTCGAGGGCGCGGGTGTCGATCAGCTTGCCGATCTCGCGGATGTGGGCCTCGCGCTGGTCGCGCAGGTCGTTGGCGCTGCTGCCGTTGGCTTCCATCGCCGTGATCTGGGCGTTGAGCTGGGCCACCGCCGCGGCCCGCTGGTTGACCAGCCGGAGCTGGCCGCGCACCTCGGTGAAGGTGCTCTCCTGCAGGTCGCCGAAGCGGCGGGTCATCAGGCGCAGGCCGTCGGCCATCACGTTGGCGGACTGCACGACGCCGCCGCGCAGGGCGCGGTCGCCCGGATCGCTCTGCAGGCGGTCGATGCTGCCGAAGAAGCCGCCGAGGCTCTCGCTGAGGCCGCCGTTCGGCTCGCTGAAGATGCCCTCCAGCTCCTGCCAGCGCGCCTGCTCGACCTCGGCGGAGCCGACCATGCCGAGCTGCAGACGGATGCGGCGTTCGAGGCCGTCGTCCACCAGGCGCGAGATGTTGGCGACATCGACGCCGGAACCCATCTGCAGGCCGCGACCCAGCGAGAACGGCAGCGACGCCACCAGGTCGACGCGCTGGCGCGTGTAGCCGGGCGTGTTGACGTTGGCGATGTTGTTGCCCGCGGTCTGCATCTGCGACCGCGCGGCGGTGAGCGCCTTGAGGCCGGCGCCGAGTCCGAATCCGAAGGTCATGGGTGGTTCCTCACAGGCGTCCGTCGACGAGGTTGCCGGCGCCGGCGCCGCCGATGCGACGGGCGTTGCGGTCGTAGGCGGTGGGGGCGTGCTGCTCGGCGGCGACGCCGCGCAGCCAGGAGTCGTGGGCGCGGCGGGAGAAGTCGAGGAGGCGGCCGCCGAGCGCGGTCTCGGTGCGGACCGCGGCGGCGGCGGCGGTGGCCTCGGCGGCCGCCGCCCGCAGGCGGTGGCCCAGCGGCGCCGGCAGGTGCGGCGCGATCAGCGAGACGGTGATCTTCAGCTCGCGGCCGGGCAGCGCGCCCGGCAGCGGCAGGAGCTGTTCGAGGCCGGCGATCAGCTCGCCGCGGCGCTGCTCCTCGGCGCGCAGCTCGTTGGCCAGGGCCTCGAGATCGGTGGCCGGCGCCTCCAGCTCGCTGGGCCGCGCCGAGATCCAGGCGGTGCGGCGCTGGCGCAGCCCCTGCTCGAGCTGCCGCAGCAGGTTGGTGGTGAAGCGGAGCGAGCGGATCAGCCGCTCGGCCTGGTCAGGCGCGGACATCGAGACCTCCGGGGCGGCGGGTGGCGGCGGCGGCCGGCGGAATCTCGCCGTGCCGTTCCATGTCGCGCAGGATCGAGTCGGCGATGCCGAACTGGCCGTTCCGGCTCAGGTCCTGGGCCATCTGGTTGTCGAACCACTGGGTGTAGGTGTCGGCGCCGGGGCCGTCGCCGAACAGGCCGCCGCCCTCGGCGCCGGCGAAGTCGCCGCTCTTGCGCAGGTTCTCCACCAGCATCTGCACGAACAGCTCCTCGAACTGCCGCGCGGTGGCGGTGGCCCTGGCCCGCGGATCGGTCGCCGGGCGGTCGCCGGCGATCTGCACGGTGCGCAGCGCGTCGATGCGGGCGCCCTGCATCAGCGGATCTCCAGCTCGGCGTGCAGGTAGCCGCCCATCTCGAGGGCCTGGAACACCGCGACCAGCTGCGACGGCGTCAGGCCGAGCGAGCGGAGGTTCTGCAGCAGGTCGCCCACCGAGGCGCCGGCGGAGAACGGCTTCGGGTCGGAGCTGGAGCCGGTGACGTCGATGCGGGTGCGGCCGACGCGCTCGCTGGTGCCCTGGGAGAACGGCGCGATGGGCTGCGACACCTCCTCCTCGTTGACCACGGCGATGGTCAGGTCGCTGACCGCGACGACGCACGGCGAGATCATCACGCCCTGGCCGGCGAGCACGGTGCCGGTGGCCTGGTCGACCATGATCCGGGCCGGGTTCTCGACCCGCACCCGCACGCCGCTGAGCAGGCCCAGCAGGCGCATGGCGTTCTGCGGCGTGCGCTCGTCGGGCTCCAGCTCGATGCGCACCAGCGTCGGATCGACCGGGTAGACGGTGTCGACGGTGCCGTCGAGCGCGGTGCGGATGCCGTTGGCGATGGCCTGGGCGTTGTGCGTGCTCGGGTTGAGCACCTGCAGCTCGAGGTGGCCCGAGGCGGAGAAGAACGACGACTCCAGGTCCTTGACCACCTGGCCGCCGTTGGTGACCCAGCCGGTGGTGGGGTGGTTGCGCTGCACCGAGGCGTTCTGGCCGGTGGCGGCGAAGCCGTTCACCAGCAGGGCGCCCTGGGCGATGACGTAGACCGTGCCGTCGACGGCGCGCAGCTCGCAGCGCATGAGCTGGCCGCCGCGCAGCGACGTGGCGTCGCCGAGCACCTCGGCCTTGACGTCGATCGGCTGGCCGACCTTGGCGAACGGCGGCAGCGTGGCGGTGACGCTGACCAGGGCGGTGCCGCCGGCGATGACGTCGGCGATGGTGATGTTGAGGCCCTCGCGGCGGACCAGGTTGAGCAGCGCCTGTCGCGAGCTGCGATCGCTGGCGCCGGTGCCGGCGAGCCCGGTGATGATGCCGATGCCGACCAGCGGCTGCGACATGCTGTTGTGCAGCCGGGTGACGGCGCGGATCTCGGGCTCGAGGATGACCGGCGCGAAGGCCGCGGCCGGCGCCGACGCCGGCGCCGGGGCGGGGATCGCCGGCGGGGTGGTGACGGCGCTGGGCGGGGTCGCGGTGGGATCCTGGGCCAGGACCGGCAGGACCGGACCGAGCAGGAAGGCGATGAGCCGGGAGCGATGCATGATGGCGTGCCTCAGAACGGCCAGGCGGCCCAGACCAGGGTGTCGAACAGCGAGCCGACGGGGCCGCGGCTGGTCTGCCGCGTGTTGGGCCCTTCGCCGAGGATGGCGACGCGGGCGTCGGCCACCATCGACGAGCTGACGGTGTTGGTGGTGCTGACGTCGAGCTGGCGGACGATGCCGGAGATGCGCAGCGTGCGGGTCTGGTCGTCGACCTGCACGGTGCGCGAGCCGGCGATCACCAGGTTCCCGTTCGGCTGCACGTCGATCACGATCGCCGCGATGCTGGCCTGCACCACCGACTTCTGGCCCTGCTTGGCCTCGCCCTCGAAATCCTGTTCCTTGCGGACCTCGACCTTGGGCAGCACGTTGGACTTGAACGGCTTGTCGCTCAGCGAGAACGACTCCAGGCGGGCGGCCAGCGAGGTGCTGTTGCTGCGCTCGACCTTCTCGTCGTTGGCCACCGAGTGCGACTCGTTGATGGTGATGGTCAGCACGTCGCCGACCATGCGGGCGCGCAGGTCGGCGATCACCGCGGCGTTGGCGCCGTTCTGCTGGTAGAGGTTCTGGGCCGGCGCCGCGAGGGCCAGCAGGACGGTGCACGCGGCGGTGAGGGTCACGGGGCGCATGGTTGCTCCTGGGTGCGGGTCAGTTGCCGACGGGGACGACGACGGTGCCGGGCGCGGCGGCGATGCCGGTGATCTGGGCGCGGCTCTGGGCGTTGGTCACCACCACGTTCTCGCCGCGGATGGCGTCGTGGTTGGCGATGCCCTTGGCGGTGACCTTGATGTTGCCGCGGGTCAGCACCACGGTGACCAGCTCGCCGCGGCGGATCAGGGCGGGCTCGGACACGTCGGTGAGCGTGATCAGCTGGTTCGCCGACAGATTGCGGCGGGCGATCATCCCGGCCACCGCGTCGAAGGTGGTGACGTAGAGGCCGGGCGTCTCGCTGGCCTTCTCCCGCGAGAACGCCAGGTTCTCGGGGCCGAGCGGGGCGCCGGCGCGGATCGGGCCCAGGGTCTTCAGCACCTGGCGGTAGCGGGTGATGCGGTACTGGACGGCGACGGTCTTGAAGCGCTCGCCGTCGACCATCACCTCGACGTCGACCAGGGCGCTGGTCTGGCCGAGCTGGCCGCTGCGGACGCGGGCCCGCATCTCCAGGCTCTGCCGGCCCGGCGGCACCTGCAGGTGCCGGACCCGCGAGATGACCTCGGTCTCGACGTCGGCGCGTTCCTGCTCGAGCAGCGCGCGCAGGGCGGTGTTGGCGGCCTCGGTGAGCTCGCCGGCCGGCAGTTCGGTCACCACGCCCTGCACCAGGGTCTCGTTGGCGCCCTTCACCGCGAAGCGGCCGGCCGGGTGGCCGGCGACCACCAGCGCCTGCAGCATCTCGTTGCGGGTGATGGCGCGGCTGTAGCCGGGCACCGGGGTGGGGCCCAGCACGATGGCGCCGATCGCCGCGGCCTCGTGGCCGGCGGGCAGCACGTCGCAGACGTCGGCGATGCGGACGTCGGTGCCGCGCACCAGGGCCGAGGTGCGCACCACCAGCTCGAACGCCGGCTTGGTCTTCTCGTCGCCGCCGCCGGGGCCGCCGGCGGGGGCGGCGCCGGCGCCGAGCGCGACAGCGAGCACGGACCACAGGATGCGGGTGATGACGGTCATGGCGCTACCTCGTGATGTTGGTGGCGGTGGACAGCATCTGGTCGCTGGCCTGGATGGCGCGGCTGTTCACCTCGTAGGCGCGCTGCGCCACGATCAGGTTCACCAGCTCGTTGACGATCTGGACGTTGGACCGCTCGATGAAGCCCTGCTTCAGGGAGCCCAGGCCGTTCTGGCCCGGGGTGCCGGTGGTGGGCGGGCCCGACGCCTCGGTCTGCCGCACGACGTTGCCGCCGATGGCGAGCATGCCGGACGGATTGAGGAAGCGGTGGACGTTGAGCTGGCCGAACAGCGAGCTGGTGTCGGCGTTGCCGGCGGTGCGGCCGGTGACGCGGCCTTCCGGGTCGATGTTGATCTCCAGCAGGTCGGGCGGCAGCGTGATCTCGGGCAGCAGCACGTGGCCCGACCCGGTCACCAGCTTGCCGTCGGCGTTCAGGTGGAAGGCGCCGTCGCGGGTGTAGCCCGTCGAGCCGTCCGGCAGCGTCACCGCGAAGAAGCCCTCGCCGTCGATGGCGACATCGAGGTTGCGGTCGGTGATCTCCAGGGTGCCCGGCGAGAACACCTTGGTGCTGCCGGAGATCCGGGAGCCGGAGCCGATCTGCAGACCGATCGGCGCGGCGTTGCCGGCCTGGTCGCGCTGCAGACCGGGCGACTGCATGGTGACGTAGAGCAGGTCCTCGAAGGACGCCTGCGAACGCTTGAACCCGGCCGTGTTCACGTTCGCGATGTTGTTCGCGATCATGTCGACCATGGTCTGCTGGGACTTCATGCCCGTGGCGGTGGTGTAGAGGCTCTTCAGCATGGCTATCTCACGCTCTCGATCAGTTGTTCGCTCATGCGCCCGACGCCGGTCAGGGCGCGTTGGGTGGCGCCGAAGGTGCGCTGCACCAGGATCATCTGGACCATCTCCTGCAGGCTGTCGACGTTGCTGCCCTCGACGTAGCCCTGTTGGATGGCGCCGGGCGGCGCCGGCAGCGGCGACTGGCCGCCGAGGTCGACGTAGAGGCCGTCGCCGCGCGGCTGCAGCGCGTTGCGGTCGGGGAGCTGCCACAGGCCCAGCGGACCCCAGGTCTGGCCGGTGCCGCCGGCCTCGGCGATGGTGCCGTTCGGCGAGATGGTGATGTCGCTGGGCGACACGTCGCCGTTCAGCAGGGTGATCTCGGTGTTGTTGGCGTCGAGGTAGCGCAGCCCGGCGCGGGTCACCAGGCGGCCCTTGTCGTCGAGCCGCATCTCCCCGTCGCGGGTGTAGAAGATCCGGCCCTCGTCGTCCTGCACGCGCATGAAGGCGCGCTGGTCGAGGGCGACGTCGAACTTGTTGCCGGTCTGCCGCGACACCCCCGGCCGCCAGTCGGTGTGCTCGCCGTAGGCGATGGTCGGCATGCTCGCCTGCAGGTGCTGCGCGAACAGGTCGCCGCCCTCGACGGCCTGGTAGCTGCGGCGCTTGAAGCTCTTGGTGTCGACGTTGGCGAGGTTGTGGGCGATGGCCCCCTGGACGTTGGCCAGGTAGGACATGCTGCGCACCAGCGCGCTCTCGGCGTAGTTGCCCATGGCGGTTACCGGACGATGTTCATCAGCTCGGCCAGGATCTCGTCCGTGGTCGTGATGACGCGGGAGTTGGCCTGGAAGCCGCGCTGGGCCTCGATCAGGTTGACGAATTCGCGGGCGATGTCGACGTTGCTGTTCTCCAGCGAACCGGGCCGGATCGAGCCGGTGCCGGCCGAGCCCGACACCGTGGCGATCGCGTCGTCGGAGTTGGGCGACTCGACGAACATGGTGTCGCCGGCGCGCAGCAGGCCCGACTCGTTGGGGAACAGGCTGATGCGCAGGGTGTTCAGCACCTGGCTCTGGCCGTTGGTGTAGAAGCCGGTGAGGTTGCCGGCCGTGTCGAAGGCGGCGTTGAGCAGGGTGCCCGGGCCGTAGCCGTCCTGGTCGGTGGCCGCCACCGTCGCCGTGTTGCCCAGCATCGCCACCCCGTCGAACTGGCCGTTGGTGCCGAGGTTGACCATCACGTTCTGCGAGCCGGCGATGCCGTTGAACTTGAACGACAGGGTGTTGTTCCCGCCGCCGATCACGTTGAACGAGCCGTTGTCGTTGAAGCGGACCTGGCTCAGGGTGTCGACCGGCACCGTGCCCGACGACGGATCGATGGTCGCCTTCAGGTCCCAGATGGTCGGGTCGACGCTGCTGCGGGTGAAGGTCAGCGTCACCGGGTGCGCGCGGCCTTGCGGATCGATCACGTCGATCGACGACACCGCGGTGTCGGGCCCGGTGCCGTTCTGCGTGACGGTGAAGTTCGGGTAGTCGTTGCTGCCGGTGTTGCCGGTGGCGTCGCCGATGAACAGGCTCAGATCGGCGGGACCCTTGTTGAGCGCGGTCAGCCGGATGTTGCCGTCGGCGGTCAGCGAGGCGGTGGCCTGGGCGCTGTTGATCGTGCTGCTGTTGAGGAAGGTGACCAGCGAGCCCAGGGTGGTGCCGTTGGTGCCGTAGACGAAGGTGTTGGAGAACACCGAGCCGTCGGCGTTGGTGCCGCTGACCGTGATGCGGTCGCCGTTGGCATACGCCCGGTTGCGCGCGGTGAGCTGCGCGAGGTCGGTGTTCACCGTCGCCGTGCTCTCGGTGCCGGGCACCAGGGTGGCGTTCAGGCCCATGGCGGTGAGCAGGCCCGACGCCGACGGGCCGTCGTCGAACTTCAGGCTGGCGCTGGTGCCGAGCTTGATCGTGTCGAAGCGGACCGTGCCGGCGGCGTCGTTGGCGGTGACCTGCAGGCCGGCGACGCCGTTGAACGCCGTCGCCAGGGTCGACGCGCTGACCGGGCCGCCGCCGAACACGGCGCTGTCGAAGGTGACCGTCACCTGGGCGCCGTTGTTGACCGAGACCAGCACCGAACGGCCGGCCAGGGCCGTCAGGTCGAACTGGTTGCCGGTGCCGGCGGTGCCGGTGGCGGTCTTGGTGGCCGGCGTGCCCGCCTTCAGGGCGACGCTGGACTGCACGATCTCCTCCAGCGGGCCGCCGACGCGGGCCGGCAGGTTGCCCTGGAAGGTGATCTGCGAGGTCGGCTGCGCCGGCAGCGTGTCCGACACCGGCACCGTGATGTTGCCGCCGGAGCTGCCCATCACCCGCATGCCGGTGCGCAGGTCCACCAGCGTCCGCGTGCTGTCGATGCCGAAGCTGCCGACCCGCGTGTAGAACTGCCGCGTGCCGTCGGTCAGCGTGAAGAAGCCCTTGCCCTGGATCGCCACGTCCAGCGGCCGGCCGGTGTCCTGGAACGTGCCCTGGTTGGTGTCGGTGTCGATGGTCGAGATCACCGCGCCGTGACCGATCTGCATCGGGTTCTGGCCGCCGAGGTTGCCGCTGGGCCCCGAGCCGGCGCGGACCGTGAAGCTCAGGATGTCGCTGAAGGTGGCGCGGCTGCCGCGGTAGCCCGGCGTGCTGACGTTGGCCAGGTTGTTGCCGATGACGTCGATGTAGTTCTGGTGGACGCGCAGGCCCGACAGGCCGGTGAACAGTGCGGTGCTGACCATGGTGCGTGGTTTCCTCGGGGCAAAGGCTCAGGCCGCGCCGGACTCGGTGGACGGGGTCGAGATGGCGGTGACCTGGCGCATGGCGATCACCCGGTCGTCGCCGAGCTTGAGCTGGATCTCGCCCTGCTGGTCGATGAACACCGACCGGACCGTGCCGGTCTGCTCGCGGCCCTCGCTGCCCTCGAAGGTGACCTCCTTGCCCAGCAGCGCGCTGCCCTCGCTGATCCCCTGCATGCGCGCAAGAAGGCCCTGGTAGTCGAGCAGGCTCAGCATGTTCTTGTTGAGGTCCCGCTGCTCCTCCATCGTCGAGTACTGCGCCATCTGCTGCATGAAGCTGGCGTTGTCCACCGGCTCCAGCGGCGTCTGGTTGCGCAGCTGCTCGGTGAGCAGCCGCAGGAAGGGGTTGTCGCCGAACTTCGCGCCGCTGGTGGACAGGGCGGACGAGCCGGTGCTGGTGGAGGAGGCGATGCCGTAGGTCGTGGTCATGGCGTGGTCGGGTTCAGACCCAGAAGTCGAGGCCCTCGGCGCTGATCCAGCCGCCGCGGGCGAGGGAGGAGGGGTTGGCGACCGTGTCGGCGGCCGCGCCGCCGCCGTGCCAGTCGGAGTCGGCGTCGCCGCCGCGCGCGCCGGGATCCCTGCGGCCCCCGTGCACCTCGGCGTGGACGACCTGCAGGCCGCCCTGCTGCAGCGCCGCCGCCAGTTCGGGCAGGTTGCGCTGCAGCATCGCCGCCAGGTCGTGCCGCTCGGCGTTCACGAACAGGCGGAGCTGGCCGTTCTTCTCCACGGTCATGCGCAGGTCGAGCTGGCCGAGATCCGGCGGCTCCAGCCGCACGCGCATCTCGCTCTGCTCGCCCGACAGGCGCACCAGGATCTGCTTGAAGACCGAGTCGCGGGCCGCCTCGAGCATCTGCGCCGACTGCGGCGTCACGCTGCGATAGGCGGCCCCCGCGGTGGGGGCGCGCCGGGCCGCGGCGCGCGGCGCATCCACCGCCGGCCACGCCCCCCGGGCCTCGCCGCCGGCAGGGGCGTTGCCGGCCGTGGCGACGCCGGTCACGCCGGTGGTCGCCACGGCCAGGGACCGCACCCCGGGGGACTGGGGTGCGGCCACGCCGGGGAGGTCGGGGGAAGTGAGGGAGGAGCCGGTTCCTTTGCCTGCACTCTCGTGCCGACCCGGCTCCTCCCTGCCAGTTGTGTCATGGATGACGGGGCCGGCCTGCTGCGGCAGCCCGCCCGCCGCGCCAGCGGCGGGGGAACCAGCGGCGGTCGTGACCGGCGCATCGTCGCCGGCGGGCGCGGCCTCCGTCGCGTCGCGTCGCGCGACGTCGTGGGGCAAAGCCGGCGCCGTGGCCGGCGCCTCGTCGGTGCGCGGCCGTTCCTGCGGCGGCGCCTCGGGCTGCGGGCGCGGCTCCTCGGCGGCGCGCGCCTGCAGCGCCTGCTCGAAGGCGCTCAGCCCCTGCTTCTCGTAGGAGGCACCCACCGGGATCCGGTTGAGGTCCGCCTCCACACGTCCATACCGAGTGATGTTCACCGCTGCACTTCCCCGAAGATCCTTCCACCGGGGAGAAGCAACGGCCGTGCCAGGTCGCGCCATCGCCGCGACATGCCCATGGCACGGGCCTCGCGGCCGGCGGGGCCCGGCGGCGGCCCGTGCGTCGGCAGGATCTGCCGGGCCACCGGCCGGCACTTCCTGCCGGGCCCGGCAGGCCCTGCCGACGGACCATGGGCCCATGCGATCGGCGGGCTGGTGGTTTTTCTGGCGATTCCCTCTCAAGTCGCCGGCGTCGTTGCCGATCAATCCCCGTGGATCGCCAGCAGAAGCGCGATCCGGAGGCACCCATGAACATCGGCAACCTGAAGGGCAGCGGTGGCATCGAGCGCAACGAGCGCACGGTCCGTCTGCAGCCGCAGCGCGCCGGTGCCGGCCGCGCCGAGCCGCGCGATGAAGCGGCGATCAGCAGCGGCGGCCAGAGCGCGGCGGCGGCGGTCGAGAACCTCGCGGCGAGGGCCAACCACGACGAGGCGGGGCGCGCGGCGAAGGTGGAGGCGGCGGCTCTGCGGCTGCAGAGCGGTCAGCTCCAGGCCATCGACGTGCTGCGCGACATCGCCCGCAACCTGATCGACGCCGACTTCGTCGCCGGCTGAGGCGCCGGCGGCGACGGCGCCCGGGCGGACCCGCGGCGTGGCGTCGCCGGGCTCCGGTCCGAGGTCGATCGACGTAAGATCTTGGCTTGAAACAGATTCGGATGCGTGTCTTTCATGAAAGCCACGCTGGCGCGATCGTGTCATTCGTGAAAGCCACGATGCTGCCAACGGGTCCGGCGTGACAATCGGCGGCGATGGCACCTCGCCGCTCCCGGCTCGCGCTCGTCCTGGTCCTCGGCCTGCTCGCCGCCGTGGCGTTCTGGCCGACGACGACGCCGAAGCCTGCGGATCCGGCGGCGAGCCCGCCGGCGACGCCGCCGAGCGAACGCGTCGACCCGGCCACCGGCGGCGCGCCGGCGCCGGCCGCCGGGGCCGGTCGCACCGAGGTCGCGCCTGTGCCCACGACGACCCCGACGCCGCCCTCGGCCACCACCGGCGATCTGCTGGTCCAGGTGGTCACCGGCGGCGACGAGCAGCCGCTCGCCGGCATCCACGTCGCGGTCCAGGAGGAACGATCGCTCCCGGACCCGGCGTTCATCGCCGACTTCCGCCAGAGCGACGAACGCGGCGAGGTCCGCTTCCCCGGCCTGCGTCCCGGCCGCCACTTCGTCGACGTGGATCGCCTCGGCCGCGCCGCCATCGCGACGGTGAAGGCGGGCACGACCACCACCCGCAAGGTCCGCCTGCAGGGCGGCCTGCGCGTCGAAGGCGAGGTGGTGGATCCGTCCGGCGCGCCGGTGCCCGGCGCCCGCGTCCTCCTGCACGCCTCGCGGGTCGGCGCGCAGCAGGTCGCCGTGGCCGACGACCAGGGCCGCTTCGCGGTCGCCCACCTCGTCCCCGGCGTCGAACTGCAGGCGCGCGCCCGCGGCCGGGCGCCGTCGCTGGCCATGCCGGTGCGGCCGGCGGCCGGCGGGCCGCCGACCATCCGGCTCGAGGTCGGTCCGCCGGGCTGCGTGCTGACCGGCCGCGTCGTCGACGAGCAGGGCCGACCGCTGGCGCAGGCGGTGGTGGCGATCCAGGCCGCCGGCGGCACGCCGTTCGATCACGGCGCGCCGCAGGTGCGGGCCTCGTTCCTGCGCAGCGACGCCGAGGGCCGCTTCGCCCTCGACGAGGCGCCGCCGGGCCAGGTGCTGGTCACCGCCTGCGTCACCGCCGGCGACCGTGCGCCGGCGACGGTGAGCGTCACCTGCGGCCCGGTGGCGGCCCACGCCGAACTGATGCTCGCGCCCGGCGGCGGGCTGGAAGGGGAGGTACGCGACCCGCAGGGGCCGGTGGCCGAGGCCACCGTGCTGGCGTTCGTGCAGCAGCCCGACCAGGCGCTGGGCTACCTGCAGAACCTGCTGGGCATGCGGATGGCGCAGGCCGACGCGCAGGGGCGCTACCGCATCGCCGGGTTGCTGCCGGGCAGCGTGCAGGTGCGCGCCCTGCGCGGCGGCACCGACCAGGTGGCGCAGCGCACGGTGACCGTCACCGCCGGCGCGGTGACCGCGTGCGACCTGATCGCCGCCGCCGGGGGCGGCCCGTTCACCCTGCGCATCCAGCCGCCGCGACCGCCGGTGCTGCTGCCGGCCTGGATGGTGGTGCTGCAGGGGGTGGACGCGCCCGATGGCGGGTCGCCGTCGGTGCGGATGGCCGGCGCCGACGGCCGCGTCGAATACGAGACCCTGGCCCAGGGCCGCTATCAGCTCTCGCTCTACTGCCGCGCCGGCGGCACCGAGTCGGTGCTGCTGCTGCAACGGGAACTGGCGGTCGCTGGCAGCGAGGCCACCGTCGAAGTGCCGAAGGATCGCCTGCTGCTGCAGCCGGTGTCGGGCCGGATCGTCGACGGCGCCCGCGCTCCCGTGGCGGGCGCGGTGGTGCTGCTGCAGGGCCAGGACGTGCCGTGCACGCTGCAGGCCACCACCGGCGACGACGGCGCGTTCGCGTTCGGCGCGGTGCCGAAGGGCGGCTACCAGCTGTCGGTCAAGCCGGTCGGCGCCGCCGTGGCCGGGCTCGGCCTGGTGCAGGTGGTCGGCGACCGCCCCGAGCAGCTCGGCGACCGGATCCTGCCCTGAACGGGGCCGCGCCGGCCGTCCGGCGGTACAACCGGCCGCCATGCGCGCCCGGATCCTGGTCGTCCTGCCGGTTCTCGCCCTGCTGGCCGCAGCCCCCCTGTGGTGGCAGCCCGACGGCCGCGCGGCGGCGGCGATGGCGCAGGCGGCCCGCGCCTTCCTCGACGGGCTGTCGCCGGAACAGCAGCGGCAGGCGACGTTCGCCTTCGACGACGCCGAACGGCAGAAGTGGGGCTTCGTGCCGGGCCGCTATCCCGGCGTGCCGCTCGGCGAGCTGTCGCCACCGCAGAAGGAGCTGGCCCACGGGCTGCTGCGCAGCTCGCTCAGCTCGGCGGGCTACCTGAAGGCCACCAGCATCGTCCGCCTGGAGCTGATCCTGCGCGAGCTGAGCGAGCAGCGCGGCCAGGCGGCGCCGCACCGCGATCCCGAGCGCTATTCGATCGCGGTGTTCGGCGCGCCCGGCGTCGACCGGCCGTGGAGCTGGCGGATCCAGGGCCATCACCTGTCCCTGCACTTCTGCGGCGTGCAGGGCGAGCTGGTGGCGACCACGCCGGCCTTCCTCGGCGCCAATCCGCACGTCGTGCGGCACGGGCCGCTGGCGGGCCTGCGCGTGCTCGGCGCCGAGGAGGACCTGGCCCGGGCGCTGCTGGCGAGCCTCGACGGCAAGCAGAGGGAACGCGCGGTGATCGCCGCCGACGCACCCGCCGACGTGATCCTGGGGCCCGGCCGCGCAGCGACGTTCCTCGGCGAACCGCAGGGCCTGCCGGGGGCGCTGATGGACGCCGCGCAGCGGGCGCTGCTCTGGCGCATCGTCCGCGAGTACGTCGAGAACCTGCGGCCGGAGTTCGCCGAGGCGCAGCTCGCCCGCATCACCGCCGCCGATCCGGACCGCATCGCGTTCGCCTGGGCCGGCAGCGCGGCGCCGGGGCAGCCGCACTACTACCGGCTGCACGGGCCGACCTTCGTCATCGAGTACGACAACACCCAGGACGACAGCAATCACGTCCACACGGTGTTCCGCGACCTCGAACGCGACTTCGGCGGCGACCTGCTGCGCCAGCACCTGCAGCAGGGCCACGGCCGCTGAGCGGCGCCGGCGCTACGCGTCGGTCCAGGTGCCGATCACGCGGTGCGCCACGTAGGCGGCGAACCTGGTCGGCGCCAGCATGTTCATCTCCCAGGTGTGCAGGCTGCCGTCGCTGGCCTGGAAGTGCTTGTGGTAGTGCCGCAGGTCGCTGATCGTGCTCTGGTCGTTGCAGTCGTAGATCGCGTCCACCGCCCACACCGTGCTGCCCGAGTGCACCGAGATGAGCTGCGTGCGCACGCCTAGGTGCGGCGGCTGATAGGCGCGCCAGTCGGTGATGACGCCGGTGATGACGCCGTCCAGGTTGTAGCGCCGGCACAGCCGCACCACCGCGTCGGTGCTCAGCCGGCCCTCGATCAGCGTCTGCCGCACCATCGCCGCCTCCTGCGCCTCGATCGGCAGCGGCACGATCTCGAACCGCCGCAGCTTGGCCAGCTCGGCGACGAACGGCGTCCGCAGCCGTTCCTGGTCGCCGACCACGCCGGGACCCAGCGTGAACGGCAGCACCATCACCCGCCGCACGTTGCTCAGGTCGCGCTGGTCGGCCAGATAGTGGTTGATCGGCTTCTTGGTCGGCGGGCGCTCGAACGGGCTGCACGCCGGCAGGGCGAGCCCGGCCAGCAGCGCCAGCAGTCCGGCGTGCCGCAGCCCGGGCCTCATCGGCCCCCCGGCGCC
Organism: uncultured candidatus Brocadiaceae bacterium; assembly: GCA_964565715.1. Classification (GTDB taxonomy): domain Bacteria; phylum Planctomycetota; class UBA1135; order UBA1135; family UBA2386; genus CAZMGG01. Next base: position 22,962 of record CAZMGG010000083.1, read on the forward strand.
GCCGAGGCGTCGGCGGGCGTCGCCGGCGCCGGCCCGGCCTCCTCCATGCTCCGCTGCAGTTCGGCGATCTTGGCCAGCAGCGCCGTCTGCTCCAGCTTGGCCTTCTCGATGCTCAGGCTCAGGATCCGCGCCTCCAGCTCGCGCCGCTTCTGCCGCAGCATCTCCGACTCGGCCTCGGCCTGCAGCCGCATGGCCTTCTCCTTCGCCAGCGCGTCGCTCTCGGCGCCGAGCTGGGCCTTGAGCGTCTTCTCCTCACCCAGCATCTGGTCCATGCGCTTCTGCAGCCGCGCGTGCTCCTCCTTCAGCGCCCGGAAGTCGCTCAGCAGCAGCTCCTGCTTCGGCCCCCAGTCCATCTCGGTCACCGAGCCCGCTTCGGCCAGGCTGCCCTTGTAGCCGTCATTGGGGTCCTGCGGCTTCGGCTCGTACATCAGGTTCTCGGCGGCCTGGCAGCCGCCCAACCCGACGCCCACCAGCAGCAGCAACGTCGCCAGCACTCGCCGGCCGCAACGGGGGGATCGCGCGCTCATGGTTCGCTCCTTGGCTCCTCGTAGACGCACTCGACCAGCGTGCTGGCGCCGCAGCCGCAGCGGATCTCGAGACCGGCCACCCGGTCCCCGTCCATCAACGGCACCACGACGATCGGGGCGCCGCCCTCGGCGGTCCCGCAATCGATCATCACGGGCTGCGGGATCCGCCGCACGGCGGTCCGCTGGATGACATGCTTGCCGGCCGAACTGGTCATGGTCCTCTCGGGACCGCCCGCCTCACGCCAGCAGATCGACGTGCAGGGAGCCGTCCCGGGGATCCTTTCGGACGATCGGCCCCCGGCGCTGAAGTCCCGGCGGCATGGCCGTTCCGGCACCCTCCCGGCCGTCGGGTTCCGCCCCCTGCCGTTCCTCGGTCTCCTGCTGCAGGGCCCGCCGGAACGCGTCCCGCGCGCCCTTCCGCTGGCCGCCGTTCCGATCGGTGATGCCAGCCATCCGCAGGGGCTCGAGGCCGCCGATGCCTTCCATCACCCGGGCTCCTTCATCTTCAGCCGCAGCCGTTCCAGGGCCGCCGACAGGATCTGCGACACCCGCGACTCGGTCACGCCGAGGATCTTGCCGATCTCCTTCAGGTAGAGCTGCTCGTAGTGGTAGAGCACCACCACGTTGCGGTCGGTCTCCGGCAGCTCGCTGATCGCCTTCGCCAGCCGGTCGACGTCCTCCCGCACCAGCACCCGGTCCGCCGGGTCCTCGGTGCGCTGGCACTCCACCGTCTGGCTCAGGGCGATGCTGTCCTCCTCGGCGCCGCTGGTGTCATCCAGGCTCAGCATGCGCGAGCACTGCAGCGCTGCCAGATCCTCCTCCAGGTCGTCGACGGTGATGCCCAGCGCCTCGGCCACCTCGTCCGGCGTCGCCGTCCGCCCCAGCCTGGCCCGCAGGTCGGCATGGGTCCGTTCCAGCTTGCGCAGCCGGTCCCGCCGGTTGCGCGGCACCGGGTCGTGCTTCCGCACCTCGTCGAGGATGGCGCCGCGGATCGCCGTGTAGGCGAACGTCTTGAAGCTCGCGCCCCGCGCCGGATCGAACGTGTTGGCGGCGTGGATCAATCCCATCACGCCCACCGAGTAGAAGTCGTCCCGGTCCAGCGTCGCCGGCATCGTCACCGGCAGCCGCGCCACCACGTAGCGCACCAGCGGCAGGAACTGCTCCACCAGGCGGTCGCGTTCCTCCTGCGTCCGCTGCCGCGGTCCGGCGATGCCCTTCACTTGCGGGCCTCCCGGGCGGCCTTCGCGGCCTTGATCGCGGCCTCGGCCTCGGCGCGGCGCCTGGCCTCGTCCCGGGCCATGGCCGCCAGCACGACGTTCACCACCGGCGGGCTCAGCAGCCGGCCCAGGATGACGCCCGCACCCAGCGCGATGGTGCTGCGGAAGAGGGTGTCGCCGAGGTTGCAGCCGCCCGCCAGGGCGACCAGGAAGGTCACCGCAAAGGCGATGCTCGCCGCATACGCGGTCGCGATGCGCGACAGTTCGTGGCTGCCCGACTCCATACCCAATGCAGGGGATGTTTCGGCGGCAGCAGGGCCTGGAGTTGAGCCGGTCGGGGGCCGGTGGGGTGCGGGTGTGGGGGAGTGTCGGAGATCGCGACAGTCGGGGTCGGGGGGTACGCGGGGGTGAAGCGCACGGCTGACGAGGCGTCGCTGGCTAGACTGAAGTTCGACGGCGCGTGGCGCTGAACGGCGCCCGCAAGTGGCGGAG
>CAZMGG010000084.1:0-11452 GCA_964565715.1 uncultured candidatus Brocadiaceae bacterium
CTAGAAGTTGCCGTGCAGGTTGCGTTCGCTCTGGCCGATCCACATCTCCAGCACGTCTTGGATGCCGACCGCCAGGAACCGCGCCTGCACCTCGCCGGCGGTGGCCCGGGCCAGGAAGGTCTTGCCGCAGCCCGGCGGGCCATACATCAGGATGCCGCCGCCGGCCTTCTTGCCGTAGGCCTGGAACAGCTCGGGCTGCTGCATCGGCAGCAGGATCTTGCGGCGGATCTGCTGTTTCAGGTCCTGCATGCCGCCGACGTCGGCGAAGGTCACCGACGGCCGTTCCAGGGGTGGCAGGCCGGCACCGGCATCGCCGGCCACCTCGGCGCGCTCGCGGCCATCCACCACGGCGGCGGCCGGATCGTGGGCCGGGGTCACGCCGAGCCGCTCGCCCAGTTCGCGGTCCACCAGGGTCGGATCGTCGTAGAGCGCCGCCTTGTAGTCGCGCACCGCGGCGGGCACGTCGCCCTCCGCCAGCAGCAGCCGGGCCCGTTCGACCCGAGCCGCCGGGCTGCCGCGGGCGACCAGGTCCTCGAGCACGACGTGCGCCTGGCTGTTCTTGCCCTGGGCGCGGAAGCTGCGGGCGAGCCCCAGCTTGCTGCCCGGATCGTCCGGCGCCTGCTGCAGCAGCGCCTTCCACTCGACCTCGGCGTCGGCGGCGCGGCCGAAACCGAGCAGGGTCTCGGCGAGGTGGCTGCGCAGCGCGTGGTTGTCGGGGCTCGCCTGCAGGGCCGCCCGCAGGGCGCGGATGGTGGACTCGGGATCCATCGATGGCATCACCGCACAGTCATGCCGCAAACCGCATGTCGCGGCAAGCGGCGTCACCGCTGCACCGCATCGACGCGCGCCAGCCGCGAGCCGGTCCGGGTTGCGTCGGACCGCAGCCGGGCGCCGCCGGCGGACCTCGGGCCACTCCCGCCGTGCCTGACGATCGGCTAAAGCAGCGCCGATGAAGCACCTGCTCCTCGTCCCGGCCGCCGCCCTGCTCGCCGGCGTCACCTCGGCCCAGACCATCCTGCCGCCGTTCAACAACAACTACAGCTACGTCGACCTCGGCACCGTCGCCGGCGTGCCGGCCAACTACGGCGGCCTGATGTTCTCGCGCTTCGACCCGAACACCCTGCTGCTGTGCGGCAGCGCCAACAACGCCAACGGCACGTTGTACCGCGTGCCGCTGATCCGCGACCCGAACGGCCACGTGTCGGGCTTCGGCACGCCGACCGTGCTGTCGACGGCGCCCAACAACGACGGCGGCCTCGACTACGGTCCGGGGCAGGTGATCCTGTTCACCCAGTACTCCAACAACGGGCTCGGCATGATCAAGCCCGGCAGCACCGCGCCGGACAAGACGGTCAACCTGGGCAGCCACGGCATCGCCAACTCGGTCGGCACCTGCCGGATCGTGCCGCCCGGTTACGCCGCCGCCGGCCGGTTCAAGGTGGCCTCCTACAACGCCGGCACCTGGTACGACGTGACCCTGCAGCCCGACGGGCAGGGCACCTTCAACGTCGGGACGGTCAACCCGGGCATCACCATCGGCGGCGGCCCCGAGGGCATCCTGTATCCGCCCGCCGGCTCGCCCCTGCTGCCGGACTACAGCCGGGTGCTGATCAACGAGTACTCGGGTGGCAACGTGGTGGTGTGGAACGTCGATGCCAACGGCGACCCGCTGACCGGCACCCGCCAGGTCTTCATGTCGGGGCTCAGCGGCGCCGAGGGCGCCACCCTCGATCCGGTGACCAACGACTTCCTGTTCACCACCTACGGCGGCGGCAACCGGATCATCCAGGTGCGCGGCTTCGGCAGCTGCGGCGCCTTCACCAACTACGGCGCCGGCAGTCCGGGTCTCAACAACGTGATCCCGACCATCGGCGGCCTGGGCTGCCCGCGCGTGGCCGGCGCCCTCAACATCCAGGTGCGGAACGGGCGGCCGCTGAGCTTCGGGTTCCTGGTGCTCGGCTTCCAGCAGACCAGCATCCCGATGCTCAACTTCACGTTGCTGACCAACGCGTCGAGCAGCTATCCGCACGCCCTCTCGACGACCGGCAGCCTCGACTACCTGGTCGTCGTCCCGCCGCTGTCGGTGTGGGGCAACCTGAACACCTACTGGCAGGCGGGCTACCTGGACTCCGGCGCCCCGCAGGGCATCTCGACCACCAACGGGCTGCAGATGTTCATCCAGTAGCAGGGGGTCCGTACGGCGCGGGCGGGGCACTGCCTTTGCAAGGCGGCAGCACCCATCGATCCCGTCAGCGACCAGGAGGACCCCCATGAACCTCGCAGCACTCCTCTGCACCAGCACCGCCGTCGGCTGCCTGTGGCTGGCGACCCCCTCGTTCTCCCCTCCGGTGACCGTCGCCCAGGACCCGCCGCACCACGAGCTGAGCGGCCAGGTGCTCGAGTGGTGGGCGGTGGCGCCGGGCCACCTGCAGTTCCGCATCCGCGGCAGCAACCCCGACGGCAAGGGCGAAGAGCTGTGGTTCCGCACCCCCGCCGACAAGGACATGAACACGCTGTTCGAGAACGAGGCGCTGGACCTGATCCACTTCGCCGTGGCGCAGAAGCGTGACCTGACGGTGCAGTCGAGGCGCAGCAGCACCGACGACGGCTCGACGCCGGACAAGGCCTGCCGCGTCGTCCGGATCGGGTTGCGCTAGCCGGTGCCGTGCGGAGCGGCAGCGGCGTTGCCGTTCGGCGGTGGGTCTGCCGGCGGGGATCCGGTGAGAAGGGCGGCCCTGGAAACGCCGCCCCCCCACCCCGTAGGCTTGGCCCCTTTCCCCCCTCCGACCCCGACTCGTACCGCCAGCACCCATGGCCACGTTCGACCTCGCCGCCTACGGCATCAAAGTCCCCACCGTCATCCGCAACGCCGCCCCGGCCATCCTCTACGAGCAGGCCCTGAAGCGCGGCGAGGGCATGATTGCCGACAACGGCGCCCTGATGGCCATGTCCGGGGCGAAGACCGGCCGCAGCCCGAAGGACAAGCGGGTGGTGGACAGCGCGCCGAGCAACCAGGACGTCTGGTGGGGCGACGTCAACGTCAAGCTGAGCGAGGCGACGTTCGCCATCAACCGGCAGCGGGCCATCGACTACCTCAACACCCGCGACCAGCTCTACGTGGTGGACGGCTTCGCCGGCTGGGACGAGAAGCACCGGATCAAGGTGCGGATCGTCTGCCTGACCGCCTACCACGCCCTGTTCATGTGGAACATGCTGATCCGGCCCACGCCGCAGCAGCTCGAGAGCTTCGGCAAGCCCGACTACGTGGTGTTCAACGCCGGCGCCTTCCCGGCCAACCCGCACACCGCCGGCATGACGTCCGCCACCTCGGTGTCGCTGAGCTTCGAGAAGGGCGAGTTCGTGATCCTCGGCACCCAGTACGCCGGCGAGATGAAGAAGGGCGTCTTCACGATCATGAACTACCTGATGCCGAAGAAGGGCGTGCTGTCGATGCACTGCTCGGCCAACGAGGGCGACAAGGGCGACGTGTCGCTGTTCTTCGGCCTGTCCGGCACCGGCAAGACCACCCTGTCGGCGGATCCGCGCCGCCAGCTGATCGGCGACGACGAGCACTGCTGGACCGACGACGGCGTGTTCAACATCGAGGGCGGCTGCTACGCCAAGTGCATCAACCTGTCGGCGGAGAACGAGCCGGAGATCTACCACGCGATCCGCTACGGCTCGGTGGTCGAGAACGTGGTGTTCGATCCGCAGACGCGCAAGATCGACTACAGCAGCTCGCAGATCACCGAGAACACCCGCTGCAGCTACCCGGTGGAGTACATCCCCAACGCCAAGATCCCGTGCGTCGGCGGCCACCCGAAGAACGTCATCTTCCTGACCTGCGACGCGTTCGGCGTGCTGCCGCCGGTGAGCAAGCTGACCCCGGAGCAGGCGATGTACCACTTCATCTCGGGCTACACCGCCAAGGTGGCCGGCACCGAGATGGGCGTGAAGGACCCGGAGGCGACCTTCTCGGCCTGCTTCGGCGCGGCGTTCATGGTCTGGCACCCGACCAAGTACGCCGAACTGCTGGCCGCGAAGCTGAAGAAGACCGGCGCGCAGGCCTGGCTGGTCAACACCGGCTGGAGCGGCGGCGGCCACGGCGTGGGCAAGCGGATGAGCCTGAAGATCACCCGCGCCCTGCTCGACGCGATCCACGACGGCAGCCTGGCCAAGGCCGAGTTCCACGCCGACCCGGTGTTCGGCCTGCAGATGCCGAAGAGCTGCCCGAACGTGCCGGACGACGTGCTGAACCCGAAGAACACCTGGGCCGACAGGAAGGCCTACGACGAGAAGGCCAAGGTGCTGGCGGGACTGTTCCAGAAGAACTTCCAGAAGTACGCCGACCGGGCCAGCGAGGCGATCCGCGCCGCCGGACCGCGGCTGTAGCGGACGGGCCCGGCCAAGGGGGAGCCGGACGGACGAGGCTGCGGCACAATGGCGCGGCCCCTTCCCCTCAGGCTCCCATGCGCCCAACCCTCCTCGCCGCCGCCCTGGCGCTCGTCTTCGCCCTCGCCCCGGTCCCGGCCCAGCTCACCCTGCTGGACGACTTCGCCGCCGGCAACGACCAGCGCTGGACCCGGGTCGACACCCTGGCAGCGCTCAGCCTCGGCACCACCAGCTACACGGTGACCGGCGGCCGCTACCGGATTGCGTCGACGGCGCCGCTGCCGGCGCTGCCGCAGATCGCCAGCACCGGCTCGATGTTCGCCGACTCGGTGGCGCGCCCGGCCCACTACCACAGCGGCCGGCTGCGGGCCCTGGTGCGACTCGACAACGCCAACACCAGCGCGGTGCTGGTGATGCGCTACGACGCGGCCTCCTACTCGGGCTACAACTTCGCGATCGACAACGTGCTGAACGCGCTCTACATCACGCGGCAGCAGGGGGCGACGGTCACCAACCTGGTGTTCACCGGCCTGCCGGTGGCCAACGCCACCGACTACCTGGTGGAGGCCGAGTGCCTGGGCAGCACGCTGACCCTGCGGGCGTGGCCGAGCTCGGGGGTGATGCCGGCGCAGCCGCAGCTCAGCGTGGTCGACGCCCAGCCCTTCCAGGGCGGCATCGGGCTGGCGATCTACAACCAGAGCACCGGCGGCGGCGGCGGCGGTGGCACCCTGTCGGCGCAGTTCGACGACGTCTGGTTCACGCCCTACGCCAACCTGACGATGCACGGCCAGGGCTGCATGGGCTCGTGGAACGCGACGCCGCAGCTGACGGTGACCGGGCAGCCGTCGGCCGGTCACACCATGCAATGGCAGGTGCAGGGCGGCGGCCCCGGCGCGTTCAGTGGCCTGATCCTCGGCTTCGGCCAGGCCTCGATCCCGATCAGCCCGCAGTGCCACCTGCTCATCGCCAACCCGATGCCCGGCATGGTGGGCTTCGTGCTGGACGGGGCCGGCCGCGCCAGCCTGCCCACGACCCTGCCGGGCTGGCTGACCTCGGGCACCTTCCAGGCGCAGGTGTTCGTCGTCGACGCGCCGGCGGCGTTCGCCGCCAGCCAGGGCATCCAGCTGGACTGGGTGCCATAGCCGTCGGGCGGGCGCGGGCAGCCGGGTAGCATCGCCGCGATGCGCGCCCTGCCGTTCCTGCTGCTCCTGCTGCTCGCTCCCGTCGGCGCCCAGGATCGGCCCCGGGCCGATCTGCGCGACGTCATCGAGGTCTGGCGCGCCGACCGCGACCTGCTCGAACGCCGCCACGACACGCCGCTGTCGGCGCAGGGCCGGACCGCGCTGGGGGCCCTGCACGAGGCCTGCCTCGCCGGCCTGCAGGCACTGCCCGACCAGGATCTCGCGCGCGCGGCCGTGGTGGACCGGCTGCTGCTGGAACGGCACTGCCGGCACGAACTGGCGGTGCTGGCGCGGCGGGCCGAGGCCGAACGGCAGACCCTGGCGGTGCTGACCTTCGCACCGCCGCTGGTGGCGTTGCACGAGGCCTTCCGCGACCGGCAGGACCCCGAGCCCGAGGCCACCGCCGCCCTGCTGGCCCGCGCCGCGGCGGGCGCGCGGGAATGCCGGCAGCAGGCCGGGCAGGGCCGCTTCGACGACCTCACGCCGGGCCAGGGCCGGCTCCTGCTGCAGGACCTGGGCGCGTTGCGGTCGGCGCTGGCCGGCTGGTTCCGGTTCCACGACGGCTACCACCCGCTGTTCTCCTGGTGGTGCAAGGCACCCTGGCAGGACCTCGACCTGGCCATGCGGGAGCTGCAGCAGGCCCTGCAGGGCCGCCTGGTCGACCGCGCCGGCGACCAGAGCCTCGTCGGCACCCCGTTCGGCGAGGCCGCGCTGCGCGAGGAGCTGGCCTTCGAGGCGATCCCGTACTCGCCCGCCGAGCTGGTGGCGATCGCCGAGCGCGAGTTCGCCTGGTGCGACCGCGAGATGGCGGCGGCGGCCGCGGCCATGGGCTGCGGCGACGACTGGCGGCTGGCGCTCGAACGGGTGAAGCAGCGCCACCGCGCGCCGGGGCAGCAGCCGGCCCTGATCCGCGAGCTGGCCGACGAGGCGGTGACCTTCCTGCGCCAACGCGACCTGATCACGGTGCCGGAACTGGCGGGCCACGGCTGGCGGATGAGCATGCTGTCGGCCGAGGCACAGCGGGTGAACCCGTTCTTCCTCGGCGGCGAGGTGATCCAGGTGTCGTTCCCCACCGACGCCATGGACCACGACCAGAAGCTGCAGAGCCTGCGCTCCAACAACGAGCACTTCTGCCGCGCCACGGTGCACCACGAGCTGATCCCGGGGCACTGGCTGCAGCAGTACAGCCAGGCCCGCCACCGCCCCTACCGCCGCGTCTTCGGCACGCCGTTCTGGACCGAGGGCTGGGCCCTCTACTGGGAGATGCGGCTCTACGACCTGGGCCTCGGCCGCACGCCCGAGGACCGCGTCGGCATGCTCTACTGGCGCAAGCATCGCTGCGCCCGCATCGTGTTCTCCCTCAACTACCACCTGGGGCTGTGGGACGCGGAGCGCTGCATCGCCTGGCTGATCGACCGGGTCGGCCACGAGCCCAGGGCCGCCGAGGGCGAGGTGCGGCGCTCGCTGACCGGCGGCTACGGCCCCCTCTACCAGGCGGCCTACATGCTCGGCGGCCTGCAGTTCCGGGCCCTGCATGGCGAGCAGGTCTCTACCGGGCAGCTCACCGAGAAGGCCTTCCACGACGCCGTCCTCGCGCAGAACTGCATGCCAGTGGCCATCTTGCGGCTGGCGCTCCGGCCGGAGCTGGCGGCCGGGGACGCGGCCGGCTGGCGGTTCGCCGACCGCTGACCGGGCCGCCCCCTCCGCGCCACCGTTACCTCGATGGTGCAAAACTTCCGTGGTCGGAAGTGCTGACACCTTTGCCATTTGCGCCGTCCGTGCCGATACTTCCGCAGTCCTCGGGCCTGCCTACCCGGCCCAGTCAGGAGACACCTCGCATGAATCGATTCCTTTCCCTCGCCGCGGTGGTGGCCTTCGCGCTGCCTGCCCTGGCCCAGACGGAGAGCCAGGGGCAGGTCAAGCCCGTTGGCGAAACCGAGAAGATCTGGCATCTGCAGACCTCCGGCCTCGGTGGTTGAGGCGCCGCCTCCGAGGCGATCAGGGTCCGTGGGGCCCTGGAGAAGATCAAAGGCATCAAGAACGTCGAGTTCGACACCACCGGCCACGGCTACTTCGTGGCGGTGAAGGACCACACGCCCAACCAGGGCGAGATCGAGGCGGCGCTGCTGGCCAACCGGCTCGCCGCGATCAAGGTCAAGTCGCTCACCGAGGAGACCCTGCCCAAGACCGAGTGCGCCTACGAATTCACGGTCTCAGGCCTGGCTTGAATGAGCTCCTGCGTCGAGGCCCGTGAGGCCTTCAGCAAGCTCGAGCACTCGGTCCGCGTCCTGGCCTACGGCCACAACGGCAAGGTCGTCGTCTACTTCTCCGACAAGAAGGCGATGGACAAGGAAGGCCAGAAGGCCGCCGAGGACAACCTGCGCAGCAGCCCCTCCGGCCTCCGCATCCGCAAGCTGAAGCGCGCCTAGCGACGCGCCGGCACCGCCGACACCGTGCGGGCCTCCCGATCGTGACCGATCGGGAGGCCCGCGGTGCTTCTGGCAGCAAGCTCAGGACCTCAGCGCGGACGGGCCGCGGCCTGCCGGCCGCCCTTCGCGCCGGCCGCCTTCTTCGGCCCAGCCTTGCCCGCCCTGGCCTTGCCTGCCTTGGCGGGCGCCCTGGCCGCCATCCGGGCACCGGTGACCCGCGTCCGCTTCGCCTGATGGTCGACCATCTTCTGGATGTAGCTCGCGGCGTGCGGCGTCTTGCAGCCGGTCTCGCCATGATCGACCTCGACGACGCCGATGGCGTCGGCCACCGCCAGCGCCGCGCTGCGCAGGTCGGCCATGCTGCCGCCGATGGCGATCAACGCGTTGTTCATGCTGTGCCGCGTGCGGTTCTTCGCCTTCTGGATGCCCTTCTGGATCTTCGTCAGCAGGCTGGCGGCCAGTGTCGCCGGCAGCCGGCCGTCCACCGCCAGCACCGCCGCCACGCCATAGCCCGCCGCCCCCACCCACTCCGCCGCATCGGCGATCCAGCGCTTCACGAGGTCCAAGGCCACGCCAGAACGGGCCGCCAGGCCGGCCACCGCATCCACCAGCACGTAGTTGTCGGCGTCGCGCACCCAGCCATCCAGCTCGGCTGCGGTCATCACCGCCGGGTCGGCCACCTTGGTCGCCATGACCCGCGCGTCGTGCACGCCGCTCCGCCAGAGGCCCAGCGCCAGGTCGTGATCGACGCCGGCCTGTTTGACCAGCTTGCCGAGGTCGGCATACGACACGCCCCAGCAGGGGCCGGTGACGCCGTGGCGGGCGTAGATCGCGACGGTGCCCGGCTTGCCGAGCCGTTGCAGGGTGCGCAGCGCGGTGGCTTTGTCCATGACCCCGTTTGTCCCGGTCTGCCGCCGGGCGGTCAACGGTGGCGCGCCGGGTATCGTGCCCGCGCCCATGACCGTGCCGGCGCCGCCGTTCCGACCCGCGTTCTGGGCCCGCTCCGGGCTCGCGCAGACGGTCTGGGCCGGCCTCGGGCCCGCCGGTCCCCGCCCCGCACTGCGCCTCGAACGCTGGGAACTGCCCGACGGCGACTTCCTGCGGCTCCACCACCTGCCCGGCGATGACCGGGCCATGCGGGTGGTCCTGCTGCACGGCCTCGAGGGCAGCGCGCGCAGCGCCTACGTGGCCGCCTGCGCCCGGCTGCTGGCGGCGACGGCGCACCCGCTCACCGTGCTGGAGTTCCGCGGCTGCGGCGGCGAGCCGAACCGGCTGCTGCGCGGCTATCACTCCGGCGAGACCGGCGACCTGGATGCCCTGCTGCAGGAACTGATCCGTCGCGAGCCCGCACGCCCGCTCGGTCTGCTCGGCTGGTCGCTCGGCGGCAACGTGCTGCTCAAGTGGCTCGGCGAGCAGGGCGGCCGCGCCCCGGCCAACGTCCGCGCCGCCTGCGCCATCTCGCCGCCCTTCGACCTCGCCGCCGCCGCCGGGGCCGCCGACCGCCGCTGCGGTGGCCTGCTGGCGCGGCACTTCCTCGCCACCCTGGTGCCGAAGGCGCTGGCCAAGGCCGCCTGCCACCCGGGCGCCCTCGATGCCACCGCCGTGCGCGCCTGCCGCACCTTCGCCGCCTTCGACCAGTGCGTCACGGCGCCGCTGCACGGCTTCCGCGATGCCGCCCACTACTGGCGCGACGCGAGCTGCGGGCCGTTCGTCCCGGCGATCCGCCGGCCGACCCTGGTGATCACGGCCCTCGACGATCCGCTCTGCCCGCCGGACGCGATCCCGCGGAAGGCACTGGCGGCCAACCCCGTCGTGCAGACGCTGCTGCCCGGACGCGGCGGCCACGCGGCGTTTCTCGCCGGCGGCACGCCGTGGCGGCCGCGCCGTTGGGCCGAGGCCGTGGCGCTGCGCTTCCTGCTCGGCGTCCGGTGAGGCGCGCTAGCGTCCCGCCGCGGCCTTCGGCTCGGCCTCGGCCTTGGCCTGCGCCTCGGGTGAGGGGCGGTATTCGCTCACCACCGTGGTGATCACCGGCGTGAAGATCCAGGTGAAGGGCGGGAAGCCGTACCAATAGTTCTCCGCCGAGCTCTGCACGATGCGGACGTGGTCGCCCTGCTCGACGGCGATCTCAGCGGTGAGCGTGTCGATCATCCGATCCACCGTGGTGGAGCCGAGCACCGGCAGCACGATGCCCAGGTTCATGCCGACGTTGGTCGACGACTTGACGAAGACCGGCTGGCCGTCGGGGCCGACCCGCTTGTTCCAGTGGGTGGCGGTGGAGTGCATGGTGCAGCCGCCGGTCGGCACCGTCAGCAGGACCAGGGCGAGGGGAAGCAACGCGTGGCGAGCGATCGTGGTCATCACCGCAGCATGCAGACCGGGCCGCCGGAAGCCAGGACCGGCCAGAAGGCCGCACCGCCCGGCCGGCCCGGCGGTTACACTCCTCGCCCTTTTCCTCCGCCCTGCTGCCCGGCCGCGCTGGTTTCCCGGCCGGCGCCCCCTGCATGACCACTTCCAGTTTCGAAGACCTCGGCCTCGACGAGAGCCTGGTCCGCGCCGTCCACGCCCGCGGCTACGAGAACCCGACCCCGATCCAGGCCCAGGCGATCCCGCACCTGCTGGACGGCCGCGACCTGCTCGGCGTGGCGCAGACCGGCACCGGCAAGACCGCCGCGTTCGCCCTGCCGACCCTGCAGAACCTCGCCGCCCACCCGCTGCGGCCGGTGCCCGGCGCACCCCGCGCCCTGATCCTGACGCCGACCCGCGAGCTGGCGGCGCAGATCGGCGACAGCTTCGGCTTCTACGGTCGCCACCTGCGGCTGCGGCACACGGTGATCTTCGGCGGCGTCGGCCAGACGCCGCAGGTGCAGGCCCTGCGCCGCGGCGTCGAGATCCTGGTGGCGACGCCGGGCCGCCTGCTGGACCTGATGGACCAGCGCCACATCTCGCTGGAGCACGTCGAGGTGTTCGTGCTCGACGAGGCGGACCGGATGCTCGACATGGGCTTCATCCACGACGTCCGCCGGGTGATCGAACGGCTGCCGCGGGACCGCCAGTCGCTGCTGTTCTCCGCCACCATGCCGCCGGACATCGTCGCGCTGGCGCAGAAGATCCTGCACCAGCCGGTGCGGGTCGAGGTGACGCCGCCGGCCACCACCGTCGAACGCATCGAACAGCGGGTGATGCTGGTGGAGAAGACCGACAAGCGGCACCTGCTGGCGGTGGTGCTCGAGGACCCGGCCATCGAGCGGGCCCTGGTCTTCACCCGCACCAAGCACGGCGCCAACCGCGTCGTCACCCACCTGAAGAAGCTCCGCTTCAAGGCCGACGCGATCCACGGCAACAAGTCGCAGGGCGCCCGGGAGCGGGCGCTGGACGACTTCCGCGACGGCCGGCTGCACGTGCTGGTGGCCACCGACATCGCCGCCCGCGGCATCGACGTGCCGGGCATCA
>CAZMGG010000084.1:11462-25194 GCA_964565715.1 uncultured candidatus Brocadiaceae bacterium
CACCCACGTCATCAACTTCGACCTGCCCAACATCGCCGAGAGCTACGTCCACCGCATCGGCCGCACGGCGCGGGCCGGCGCCGACGGCATCGCGATCAGCTTCTGCGACAACGAGGAGCGCGAGTACCTCCGCGACATCGAGAAGCTGATCCGGCGCGAGATCGAGGTCGAGTCCGGCCACCCCTACCAATCGCCCTTCCCGTTCCGCCGCGGCCAGCCCGCCGGCAAGGCGCCACCGAAGGGCGGCCAGCGCCAGGGCGCCCCGCGCGGCCAGGCGCCGCGGGCACCAGGCCAGGGCGGTCAGCAGCACGGCCAGCGCGACGGCGGCGGCTCCTCCTGGAACGTGCACGGCCGGCCCGGCGGCCGACCCCGCCGGCCCCAGCGCGGCCGCCCCGGCGGCAAGTCCCGGCGCGGCGGCGGCGCCGGCCGGGGCCGCCGGCGGTCCTCCCCCCTCGACTAGGAACTGAACCGGGAATTGTGGGCGGGGTCCCGGGCGCCCCCGGCGGTCCCGCCGGCCCCCCGGGCGACCACGCCGGTCCCTGGGGCCACCAACAATCCTCGGCTCAGTCCAGCATGCGGATGCGGACGTGCGGGTCCCGCCGGTCCCGGCCGCGTACCCGGTCGGCGAACTCCCGGGCCAGCTCGCTGGCCACTTCGAAGGTGGTGGCGTCGGGGCCGAGTTCGATGCTGCCGATGGCGCGGCTGGGCACCGCGCCGCGCCGGCAGACGTGGGCCAGGATGCGCTGCGGGCTGGCGCCCGCCCGCAGGCCCCAGTTGATGGCGAAGCGCGTGAAGTGCGGCACCGCCCGGTGGCCGTGGCCGAACGGCCGCGGCGTCGCCGGCCGCGACGCGGCCGGACGCCACTCCGGGGCGTCGAGGGACGCGCCCTGCACCTCGCGCGGCGCGGCCCGCCGGTCACCCGCCGCCAGGTCGAGCAGGGCGGCGACCACCTCCACCGCCGGCCGCTCGGCCAGCAGTTCGGCGGCGAAGTCGGCCTGGGCCTCGGCCAGCGCCGCCGCGGCCAGCGCCGCCCGCACCTTGGCGCGCGTCCGTTCGGCCTGCGCGGCCCGCACCGCGTCGGCGGTGGGTGCCGGCTGCCAGTGCAGCGTCACCCGGGCCGCGCGGCAGAGGCGCTCGGCCCGCCGGCGACCGGCCTGCGCCAGCAGCACGCTCTGGCCCTTGCGCCCGGCGCGGCCGGTGCGGCCGCTGCGGTGGGTGTAGACCTCGCCGTCGATCGGCGGATCGAAGTGCACGACCCGGGTCACGTCGGCGATGTCGAGGCCGCGCGCGGCGACGTCGGTGGCCACCAGCACGGTGGTGACCCCGGCGCGGAACGCCTCCAGCGTGCGAGTGCGCTGGGCCTGGGCCAGGTCGCCGCTGATCGGCGCGGCGGCGAAGCCGTCGCCGGCGAGCTGCTCGGCGAGATCCGCCGAGTCCTGCCGGGTGCGGACGAACACCAGGGTGCGCTCGCCCTCGGCCAGCAGCAGCAGGTTGATCAGCGCGCCGTAGCGTTCGCCGCGCTGCAGCAGGTGGCCGATGTGCTCGATGTCGGCGTTGGCGACGCCCAGCGTGGTGCCCTGCAGGTGCAGCGGCAGGCGCTGGAAGCGATCGGCCAGTTCGCGCACCGCCGGCGGCAGGGTGGCCGAGACCAGGTGCGTGCGGCGCTCCGCCGGCACGCCCTCGAGGATGGCGTCGAGCTCCTCGCGGAAGCCGAGGTCGAGCATCTGGTCGGCCTCGTCGAGGACCAGCTCACGGATGGCCGTCAGCGAGAGGGCCCCGGCCCGCAAGTGATCGAGCAGTCGCCCGGGCGTGCCCACCACCACCGCCGGCCGGCGGGCCAGCGCCTTGCGTTCCCCCTGGATGCCGGTGCCGCCGGTGACGCAGGCGATGCCCGGCCCGGAACGGCCGCCGAGCCCGGCGAACAGCCACGCCAGTTCACCGCGCACCTGCTGCGCCAGTTCGCGGGTGGGCACGATCACCAGGGCCAGCGGGCCGTCGGCGCGACCGTCGGTGGCCGCCTGCAGCCCCGGCGCCATGGCCAGGCCCAGCGCCACGGTCTTGCCCGAGCCGGTCTGCGAGGTGATGCGCAGGTCGCGACCGCCATCGGCTGCGGCCAGCGCCGCCTCCTGCACCGCGGTGAGCGCGGTGAAGCCGCGCTCCCGCAGGGCCGTGCGCAGGGGTTCGGGCACCGCGGCGAAGGCGTCGGTGGGCGCGGACGCCTGGGGAGCGGTGGATTCGGGGCAGGGTTCGGTCATGGGCGGACTCGCGGGGGGAAGCAGGATAGCGAGTACCGCGCGCAGCGGAAGCCCCGAATCGGCCAGCCGCGCCGATCAGCGCGCCTGCCGGTAGAGCCCGATCCAGCGCTCGAGGCAGCGGGCGGCGGCGAAGTGCTCGCCGCAGTGGGCCCGGTTCTGTTGGCCTTCCCGCCGGCGGCGGGCCGGATCGGCCAGCAACGCCGCCAGCGCCCCGGCCAGGGCCGGCGGATCCAGTGGCGGCACGACGCCGCCCCGGCAGGCCTCGGGCAGCATGCGCCGGCAGTCGCCGACGTCGGTGGTCACCACTGGCAGGCCCGTTGCCATGGCCTCCAGCAGGGACAACGGCATCTGCTCGGTGCGGGACGACAGGGCGAACACGGTGAAGCTCCGGTAGGCCGCGGCCGGGTCGGCGGTGGCGCCGGGCAGTTCCAGGTCGCGCTCGAGGCCCAGGTCCACCGCCAGCCGGCGCAGCTCACCGCCGAGCGGACCGTCGCCGACGATCCGCAGGACGGGCCGCGGCGCTGGCAGCAGGGCGATGGCCCGCAGCAGCGTGGCGTGGTCCTTCTCGGCGCGCAGCCCGCCGACGGTCCCCACCACCGCGCGCGCCGGCGCCGCCGCCGCCGGCCGGAAGCGTTCCAGATCGACGCCGTTCGGCAGGCAGTGCAGCCGGTCCGCGGCCACCCGCCACTCGGCGCGGGCGATGCCGCGCAGGACCTCGGACGGCACCGCCACCGCCGCCACCCCGCGCAGCAGCCAGCGCCGCAGCAGGTTCCGCCGGAAGAGGCGCCGCGTCACCTCCTCGGGACCGAACCCCTCCTCGTGGTGGACCACCGCCCGCAGGCCGATCTGCCGCGCCGCCGCCACGGTCTCGATGGCGCCCCAGTTGTAGGTCAGCAGGAGGTCCGGCCGCAGTTCCCGCAGCCGGGCGGCCATCGCCCGCCGCGTGGCCAGGAAGCCGCCCTCCGGCGGCGGCGGCAGCACCGTCAGCGGCACGCCTTCCGGCACCAGCGCCGCCGCCTCGGTGCGGCCGTCCATGGCGATCACCGTGTGCCGCACCGCGGCGCCCAGCGCCGCCATCACCTGCGTCGTGCGCACCTGCGGGCCGCCGCGACCGAACGTGGCGAACACGTGCAGCCAGTGCGGCGGCGCGGTCATCGCCGCGGCCCCGGACCGAACACCGCGTCGAGGAAGGCCGCGCGGTCGCGTTCCGGCCGGAAGCCGAGGTCGCGTTCGGCGGCGCTGCAGTCCAGCGCGGCGCGGAAGCCGCGGGAGCGCAGGTCGCGCATCGACATCAGCTCGCGGGGCCGCCGCGCCACCGCCTTGATCAGGTGCTTGCCGGCCTCCTGCAGCCAGGTCCACCACACCCCCTGCGGGTGGTAGTGGTAGGCGCGCCCGGTGCGGGCCCGCAACTCGGCGAAGTACTCGCGGGCGGTGGGCCGCACCGGCCCGGCCAGGGCGTAGGTGCCGTTCGCCGCGGCCTCGGCGTGCAGGGCCGCCACCAGGGCCTGGGCGCAGTCCGCCACCAGCACGAAGGGCAACGGCGTGCGGCCCAGGCCCCAGCCGACGCAGTGGTTGTCGCGCACCCACAGGCCGACGCCGCTGTGTTCCGGCGGCGCGCCCGAGCCCAGCACGATCGCCGGCCGGACGATGACCACGTCGAGGCCCTGCCGGCGGAGGTCCAGGGCGGCCCGTTCGGCGGCGATCTTGGCCCGGGAGTAGGGTGGCCGGAGGGCCGGCCGTGGATCCGCCGGCGCATCGCCCGGCACCGGCCCGCGGCCGCCCAGGTACATCGCCGCGGTGCTGCTGGTGTAGACCAGCCGCCGCACGCCGGCCTGCCGGCACGCCTCGCCGCAGGCCTGGACCGCCGCCGCCATCGCCCGCTCGACCCCTGCCGGATCGTCGCCGGCGCAGGTGGCGAGGTGCAGCACCGTGTCGGCGCCGGCGCAGACGGCGGCGAGGCTCGGCGGGTCGGCGGCGTCGCCCTGGAAGATCCGCACGCTGCCGTCGCGCAGGGCCGCGGGCAGCAGCGCCGGTCGCCGCACCAGCAGGGTCACCGGCCGGCCCGCCTGCCGCAGGGCCGCCACCGCGGCGCGGCCGATCAGGCCGGTGCCGCCCAACACCACCACCTCGCCGGGGCGCGCCGGCCCGGGCGCCGGTACGGGCGGGAGGGTCGGCGGCACGGTGGGCACTGCGGCGGCCGCCGCCGCCCGTTCGCAGGTGCGCAGCACCTCGGCGGCATCGGCGGCGGTGCAGGGCGGCGGCGTGCCGTTGGCGACGGCCGCGTGGAAGGCGGCGATGCTGCCCAGCATGCTGGCCAGGTACGGATCGCTCGGCGCGCCGAGCCCGAACAGGCCGCGGCCGTAGCCGGACAGGCCCCGCCACGCCGCGGCCAGGTGGTGCAGGCCGACGCCGAGTTCGCCCCGCGCCTGGTCGAGGAAGTCGAGCCAGCGGGTCTTGCCGCGGACCGCGCAGGTGCCGCGCAGCAGGTCGACCTCGGCGGTGCCGTCGCTGCACACCACCAGGACCCGCGACTCCGGCATGCTGCGGCCGAAGGCGAGGCGGAGGCTGGCGCTGCCGCGCGCACAGCGCAGCGCAATGTCCCAGGCGGCGCGGAACACGACGCCATGGGCCAGCGGCCGCGGCTCGCCGGCGTGGGCGCGCACCTCGCTGGCCGGCCCCAGCAGGTGGTGCACCACCGAGAACAGGTGCACGCCCTGTTCCCACAGGATCGCCGCGTCGTGGCCGAACATGAAGTGGCCGACGTCGCCGGTCTGCAGCTGCCGCACCGGCACATTGTGCAGCACCTGCACTTCCTCGATGCGGCCGAGCCGGCCTTCGGCCAGCAGCGCGTCGAGCCGTCGCAGGCCGGGGCTGAACACCAGGTTGTGGTTCACGCCGAGCACGCGCCCGGCGCGGGTGGCGGCGGCGCCCAGCGCCTCGGCCTCGGCGGAACCGAGGCACAGGGGCTTCTCCACCAGCACGTGCCGGCCCGCCGCCAGCAGCGCCTCGGCGTTCGGGCGATGCAGGTGCGGCGGCGTCAGCACGTGCACGGCCGCGACGCCGGTCGCCAGCAGTTCGTCGACGGAGGCGCACACGGTGGGCACGCCGAACCGCCGGGCCAGGCTCTCGGCCCGGGCCCGCGCCGGATCGCACACCGCCGCCACCCGCACGCCGGGCACCCGCCGCAGCATCTGCAGGTGCACCGCGGCGATGTAGCCGCAGCCGAGGATGCCGATGGAACCGTGATCGCCGCTGCCGCCCATGACCGATCCGACGAGGCTGTAACCGGTCGCCCGACCGGAGTCCACGGCTAGCGGCCGGCCGGCGCCGCCTTCTGTGCCGCCGCCTTCCGGTAGTGCTCCAGGTAGCGCTGGTGCAGCGTGATGCGGTCGGCGCCGGCCCCGACCTTGACCAGGGCGGTGATCAGGCGCTCGCGCACCGTCAGGTTGGCCGGATCCAGGGTCAGGGCGTGCTCGGCAGCGGCGATCGCCTCCTCGGTCCGGCCCAGCGCGAAGCAGACCTGACAGCGGCTGTCGGCGAGGTTGGGGTCGCCAGGCGCCAGCTTCACCGCCGCGGTCAGCGCCCGCAGGGCCCGCTCCGGCTGGTTCTGGTCCAGCGCCAGCCGCGCCTGCAGCCGGTGCAGTTCGACGTCCTGCGGCGCGGCCTCGAGCAGTTCGTCGAGCATCTTCTGGGCCAGCGCCGCCTCCTGGCCCTGGACCAGCACCGCCAGCAGGCGGCGGCGGGCCTCGGAGGGCAGCTCCGCGTTGCCCTCCAGCATGGCCTTCGCCACCTTGACGCCCTTCTTCGGATCAATGCGGGCCCAGCACTCGGCGGCCAGCAGGCCGGCCTCGGTCAGGTCCTTGTCCAGCGCCAGCGCCTTCTCCGCCGTCACCGCCGCCTCGGCGGCCTTGTTCTGGGCGAGCTGGCAGAACGCCAGCCGCAGCCACACCGTGGCCAGCTCCGGCTGACGCTGCAGGACCCGCTGCAGGATCGCCTCGGCGCCCTTGCCGTCGCCCTGCTGCAGCAGGCTCGACGAACGCTGCAGTTCGGCGTGGATGTCCGGCACCGGCTCCTGGGCGACCAGGATCGCCGGCAGCAGGCCGGCACACAGCAGCAACGACGCAACGCGCATGACGCCTCCCACGCGGCTCACAGCCGCGGCGTGATCCACTCCCGATAGGTCTGTTCCACGGTCTTGCCGGTGGCCGGATCGCGCCGCCGGGTCACGCAGGTGACCTCGAACATCCCGGTCGGCGTGACCGCGTAGCGCAGCTCCTTGATCCCCGAGCCCAGGGTGCGGGCCTTGCCGCCCTCGGTGCGCGAGACGATGCCCTTCTGGTCGACGGCGAACGTGATCCAGTCCGACCACATCGCCGCCAGCTCGGTGCCGGCGAGCTGCGCACCCACCAGCTTCTGCACCCGCAGGGTCGGCCGGCCGTCGGCGTCGGCGCCGATCTGCCAGCGGTTCTGGTTGGTGATCGGGTCCGGGTCGGTGGTGCAGTCCTGCAGCTCGGCGCGGAGCTGGGCCATCACGTAGCGGTGGCTGTTCTGCTCGCGGTTGCGGGCTTCGTCCCGCTGGCTGACGTTGGTCACCGCCACCACCGAGGTCAGGGTGAAGGCGACGATCCCGGCGATCAGCACGCAGGACACCACCACCTCGACGATGGTCATGCCGGCTTCCCGTCGCCGCGCCGGAGCCCGGCTCCAATCCTCGCTGCCGCTGCCCATTGTCCTCATGGATCCTTGGTCGTGAAGTCCGGGTCCGCCGCCCGCAGCACGTGCAGCTGCAGCCGGTTGCCGAACCAGATCTCGATGCCGAGCAGGTCGTTGCGCCCCTCGCGCGCCCCGCCCAGCGCGCCGTTGCGGTCGAGGTCCCGGCTGACCTTGATGCGCCAGGTGCCGACGATGCCGTTCCGCGCCATCTGGAAGCTCCAGCCGGGCTGGTTCGGCTGCACCACCAGCTGGTGCAGCGTCACCGTGCCGAGGTCCTGGTCGTCGTCGAACAGCTCGTCGAGCTGGGCCGCGCTCGGCGTCCCGGCCCCGGCGCTGCCGAACGAGATCTGCCGCAGCCGGTTGGCGAAGTCCATCGCGTGACCATGGACCTGGTCGATCTTGTCGGCGGCGACGCGGCCCTTCATCGACATGCTGAGGGTCGAATGCAGGCCGTAGAGCATCAGCACCGCCAGCACCATCGTGATGACGGTCTCCACCAGGGAGAGCCCGGCCTCCGCCGCCCGCGGCCCGACGGCGAGGGGTTGTGGCCGTGCGGCGTTCATCGGCCCTCGATGGCGATGTCGAGGTTCTGGAAGCTGCGGCGGGCAAGTTCCTCCAGCCTGGCGTCCGCGGGATCGACCGGCTGCGGCGCCGGCGCTAGCGCCGGTTCCGCCGGCAGGACCGCCCAGCTCCGCTCGGTCAGTGCGTAGGCGTCGCCATCGTCGGCCGCTGCGGCGCCGGCGGCTGCACCGGCGCCCGCCGCCGGCGTGGTGCCGCGCCCGCCGACGAAGGTCAGCACCGCGCCGAACACCAGCCCGAGCGCGCAGCCGAACAGCAGGACCAGCTTCCGGTGGTCGTTGCTCGGCGGCGGCTCATCCCAGCCCTCCTCGTATCGCGTGCGCTGCATGCTGTTCCCGGTGCCCTGTTCGCCTCTTCGTCGGCCAGCCGCCGGTCGTTTGACCGCTGTGCGGTCCGCCCCATGCCAGCGGCCGCTGCCGTCACTGCGGGTCGAAGATGCGGCCGCTCTTGGCCATGCTCCACAGCGGCTTGTCCTCGGCGAACATGAACGGCGGCGTCACGCCGCCCATGCCGACGATCAGGTTGCGGTCCATCAGCGACGCGCCCTTCTTGAAGCCGGCGTAGACGCCGCCGTCGTTGGTCACGTAGCTCGCCACCGGCCGGTCCCGGGAGACGATGCCGCCGAGCCGGCGCAGCGACTCCTTCTGCCGCCGGCTGCCGCTGCCGTTGTAGCCCACGGTGTTGCCGCCGTTGCTCACCGTGATGCCCTCGTAGGCCACCTTGCCCTGCTTGCTGATCAGGGCGGCGTTGATCTCCAGGTGTTCGGGGCAGCGGTTGGAGTAGACGATGTCGCCCTTCGACAGCACGCCGAGCACCGCGTTGCCGGTGTAGTCGGGGTTGGGCTCGTAGGGCTTGTTCGGCTGCAGCCCGTGGTTCATCCGCTTGCGGCCCTGGTCATCCACGTACTGCAGGCTGCCGGTGATCTTGACCTTGTCGTTGCTGGCGATGGACAGCTTGCCGCGCAGGTCGCCCTCCAGCTTGCGCACGGGCCCCTCGAAGTAGAACACCCCCTCGGCGGCCACGTTCTGCGT
Source organism: uncultured candidatus Brocadiaceae bacterium (assembly GCA_964565715.1). Lineage (GTDB taxonomy): Bacteria > Planctomycetota > UBA1135 > UBA1135 > UBA2386 > CAZMGG01. The sequence goes on from CAZMGG010000084.1 coordinate 20,041, forward strand.
GCCGAGGTACTGCTCGGGAACCCACCGTTGCTGCAGCTCGGTCTGGGTCTCGGTGCGGTAGACCGGCACCTGCTGGGTGCCGGTCTGCGTGGTGTAGCCGCTCACCACCTGCTGCTGGACCTGCTTGGTGGTCGTGCCCACCTGCACCTGCACCTGCTTCTGGACCTGCTGGGTGGTGTAGCCGACCACCACCTGCTGCTGCTGGGTCACCGTGCGCGGTTGGTTGACCCATTGACCACCCAACGCACCGCCGCCGACGTCGCCGGTGCCGACGCTGCCCGGCGGCGGCGGCGGATTCGGCACCCAGACCTTGTCGTAGACCGTGACCTGTACGCTGCGGGTCTCGTAGATCGGCACCTGCTGGGTCACCGTCTGGGTCTGCGTCTCATAGACGCCGACCGTCTGCGTCACCGTCTGGGTCGTGTAGGTCGGCACCTGCTGCGTGACCTCCTTGGTCACGTAGTGGTCGAAGACCTGCACCTGCACCTGCACCGGCACGGTGATCCAGTGCGCCGGCTCGTAGAGCTTCACCTCGGCGGTCTGGCCCTGCAGCTTCACCTCGGCGATGTAGGGCTGGGTGACGTTCAGCGTGTTGGTCGGCTTGCTGGCCTGGCTCACCTGCAGCCCGTCGGTGATGTCCCAGGGCGTCGCGCTCTGGTTGCGGGTGCCGAGGAACTGGGTGTTCTGCTCGGTGGCGCCGGCGACGTAGTTGAAGCCCTGGCTGGCGGTCACCGGGTCGCGGTAGATGCCGCCGGGGAAGAAGAAGTCGATCTGCTTGTTGCTGTGGATCTTGCCCCGCGGCTGGCCGGTGATCCCCAGCCGGTGGTCGACCACGAAGTAGTTGTAGACCGACACCGGCGAGGCCTGCCGCACGAAGATCTGACTCTTCGCCACCGCCTGCTGGTGCCGCCCGGTGGCGCGCAGCACGAACCAGTTCTGGTCCGGATCGCCGACGCTCTCGACGGTGACGGTGGTGCCCGGGATGAGCGGCGGCGTCGCCGCCAGGGCGGCGGTCAGCGCGGTGTTCTTGCCGCCGACGTAGCGGGCGGCGTTGACGATGTTCTTGGCGAACTCCAGCTCGGATTCCGCCTCGACCACCGCCCGGGCGTGATCGACGTCGCCGCGCACCTTCTTCACCCCGGCCATCGCCCTGGTCAGGTGCGCCGTGGTGACGGCGCCGACGCTGACCGTGAGCAACAGGACCATCGGCATCACCGAGCCCCGTTCGCCCGCTCGCGACCGGCATGGATCGCCGGTTCCTGCCACTGCCGCCGCTGCTGCCATGTGCCCCCCCGTTCTCCGCGGCCACGCCGCGAAGCGGGCCGAGTATACCCCGCTTCGGCGCCGCTGCCGGCCACGCTTGACGCCTCCGCGGTCGTTCTCATGATGGCGCACCGGCCGCCGCGGCAACGCCCGCGCACCGGCCGTTGCCATCGCAGCGTCCGCCTGGTCCCGGCATGAGCCCCCTCCGCTCCCACCTCGTCGTTTTCCCGTTCCTGGCCGCGTTGCTGGCCACGTCGCTGCCCGGTCAGGAGCAACGGCCGCGCCTCGACCTCGAACAGGCGCTGCGGCTCGCACCGGCCCTGCAGCAGGGACCACCGCCGACGCAGTGGACCCCGGATGGCAGCCTCGCCCGCCTCGACCGCTCCGGCGACGCCGCCGCCAACCACCGCTTGCTGCGCCTGCGTCCCGGCGCCGAGCCCGAGGCGCTCTGCGATGCCCGCACCGTGCTCGCGGCCCTGGGCACGCCGGTGGCCGACGACGCCGACGCCGCCATGCCCGACTGGCGGTTCGTCACCGCCGACACGCTGCGCCTGAACCACCAGCACGCCGTGTACCACTGGCAGCTCGGTGCTGCCCGCGCCGAGCGCCGCCTCGCCCTGCCCGCCGAGGCCGAGGACGCGGTCTTCGCCAACGGCGACCAGCGGGTGGCCTTCCGCCTGCGGCACGATCTGCACGTGCTGGACCGCGAACGCGGCCTGCGCCGGCTCACCTGGGACGGCAGCCCCGACCTGGTCTACGGCGGCGCCGCCCACCGGGCCGAGTTCGGCATCCAGCAGGGCCTGCTCTGGAGCGGTGACGGCCGCCGGCTGCTGTTCTATCGCGAGGACCAGCGCGGCATCGCCGCAACGCCGCTGCTCGACAGCAGGGCCGAACCGCCGCAGCCGGTGCCGGGCCGCTACCCGGTGGCCGGCTCCCGCCATTCGCGCGTCACCGTCGGCGTGTTCGACGCCGCCGACCAGTCCCTGCGCTGGCTCGAACACGACTCGGACGCCGACCGCTACTGGACCAACCTCGCCTTCACGCCGGACGGCACCCAGATCCTGGTGGCCCTGGTCGAACGCGGCCAGGATCGCCTTGAGCTGGTGCGGTTCGACGCCACCACCGGCCGTCGCGGACCGACCCTGTTCCCCGAGTCCGATCCCGAATGGGTCGAGCCCGAGCACCCGCCGCGCTGCCTGCCCGACGGCCGCTTCCTCTGGCTGTCACCCCGCGACGGCTTCCGTCACGTCTACCTCTACGACCAGGACGGCCGCCAGCTGGCCCAGGTCACCCGCGGCGCCTTCGACGTGCAGGCCGTCCTCGGCCTCGACCAGGCCGGCACCGGCCTCTGGTTCCACGCCGCCGGCGAGGATCCGCGCCAGCGCCACCTGTTCCACGCCAGCCTCGACGGCCAGCACATCCAGCAGGTGACCCGTGAGCGCGGCTGGCACGACTGCCGCCTGTCGCCCCGCGGCGACGCCGCCCTCGACACCTGGAGCTCCCACACGCAGCCGCCCACCCAGGCCGTGGTCGAACTGGCCACCGGCGCCGCCACGCCGCTGCCGGCGGACCCCGACCCCCTGGCCGGCCTCGAACTGCCGGGCCAGCGCTTCTTCCAGGTCCGCACCGCCGAGGGCATCGTGCTCTACGGCCACCTGCTCCTGCCACCGGGCCTGCAGGAGGACCGCCGCCACCCGGTGCTGCTCTACGTCTACGGCGGCCCCCACGTGCAGCTCGTGCAGGACCGCTGGCTCGGCGGCGCCCCGCCCTGGCTCGCCGCCCTCGCCGGCGAAGGCTACGTCGTCTGCCGCCTCGACAACCGCGGCACCCCCAACCGCGGCAGCGCCTTCGAGCAGGCCATCTTCCGCCGCTTCGGCGACCTCGAGGTGCAGGACCAGATGCTCGCCGTCGAACACCTGCGCACGCTGCCCTTCGTCGATCCGGCCCGCATCGGCGTCCACGGCTGGTCGTTCGGCGGCTACCTCACCCTGCGCCTCCTGCTCGCCCAGCCCGACGCGTTCGCCTGCGGCATCAGCGGCGCGCCGGTCACCGACTGGGCCCTCTACGAGACCGGCTACACCGAGCGCTACATGGACACCCCGCAGGAGAACCCCGACGGCTACCGCGCCGCGAGCTGCCCGCCGCTCGCCGGCAGGTTGAAGGCCGAACTCCTGCTGGTGCACCCCAGCGACGACCGCACCGTCCTGTTCGCCCACAGCCTGCGCTTCCTCGACGCCTGCATCGACGCCGGCACCTACCCCCGCTTCTTCACCTACCCGATGCAGCAGCACGGCCTGCGCGGCGCCGACCGCAGTCACTTCCTGCGCCTGCTGAAGCGCTTCCTGGACGAGCGCCTGCGCCCCGGCGCCTGACGGGCGCCTTCCGCAACCCGAAGCGCCGCGCTCCCTTGCATCCGCTCCCCTGGCCCCCGGCCGGGGCTCGTGCGGCGGACCGCCACAGCGTCACCCCTGGCGCGCCCCCCGCCATCGCGGTTAGAACCCCGCCGCTCGGCGTGAAGGCGTTCTTCACGCCATCTCTCGTCACCGAAGGAGTTCCATGCGTATCCCCTGCCTTGCCCCTGCAGTGTTCGCGCTCGCCCTGGCACCGTCCCTCACCGCCCAGTACGTGTCCGACTGCGAGTCCCTCACCGCCTCGGCCGCCGGCACCCTGCTCACCGGCCAGGACGGCTACTTCAACCCGGTGGCCGGTTCCAACGACTGGCGCGCCTACACCTACGCCGGCAACCCGCTCGGCATCCCGCAGAATCCAAACGGCGGCAGCCAGTTCATCGCCGGCACCAGCCTCGGCGGCACCGGGCTCGCCCGCGCCCAGCGCAACATCACCTTTGGCACCACCACCGCGTGGAGCTACTCGTGGGACTTCTGCGGCGCGTTCGTCGGCACGCTGCCCACCGCCGAGTATCTCGGCAGCTTCTCCGAGCAGCCCTCCACCACCAACCGCAACTTCAACCTGCTGCTGTCCTGGGGCAGCAACACCACCTCGGGCGTCGCCTTCAACATCGCCACCCAGGTCTACAACGCCGCCGGCACCGCCCAGGCCATCGCCGCCGTCCCGCACCCGGCGTTCCAGAACCTGCAGCCGCTGAACTGGTACCGCATCGAGGCGGTGTTCGACTTCGCCAGCAACACGGTGACGTATCTCGCCCTCACCAACCTGACCACCAACGCCCGCGACGTGCACTGGCCAACGGGCTGGTACCTGCTGGGCGGCGCCGCGCCGACCCAGGCCCTGCCCACCGCCTTCCGCTTCTTCGCCGGCGGCGGCAACACCGGCGGCGGCAACACCTTCGCCGCCGACAACATCCGCATCGAGCCGGCCCCGCTCTCGGACCACGGCCCGGGCTGCCCCGCCACCGGCGGCATGCCGCCCCACCTGATGGGCACCGACCCGATGCTGGGCTCGATGTTCATGTCGATGGCCCACGTGAACGCACACCATGGCACGGGCTTCATGGCCACCGGCCTGTCGGATGCGATGCACGGCAGCTCGCCGCTGCCAATCGACCTGGGCAACCTGGGCGCGCCGGGCTGCTTCGTGCGGGTCTCGCCGGACATCGTCGTGATGGCGCCGGTGCAGCACGGCATGGCGATGTACATGTTCTCGATCCCGAACGCGGCAGGGCTGACCGGCATCCGGTTCTACCACCAGTTCCTGTACGTGGATCCGACGGCGAACGCGCTCGGCGCGGCGATGAGCAACTCGCTGCGCGGCTGCTTCCACTAGCCGCCGGTCCCCTGACGATCCCGGCCGCCGCTTCCCAGCGGCGGCCGCCGGCGCTACCGTTCCGGCCCGTCGGGCCGTAGCGCAGTCTGGTAGCGCACATGGTTTGGGACCATGAGGTCGTGGGTTCGAATCCCACCGGCCCGACCA
>CAZMGG010000085.1:0-25126 GCA_964565715.1 uncultured candidatus Brocadiaceae bacterium
CCGCGCGACACCAGCCAGGCGAGGTAGGGCACGGCCTGCGGCGTGCCGGCGTGGGCGCGGGCGCCCTGCTGGAACTGCGGCACGAAGACCGCCTCGGGCCGGCGGCCGAGCAGCGCATCCCTCTCCTCCTTCTTGTCCCTGGCCTCGCGCAGGGCCTGGCTCCAGGCCTGCTGGGCCTCGGTGTACTGCCGCTCGAGAACGGCGGCGTCGGGGATCGGGGGCGGCGTCGCCTCCTGGGCCGGCAGCAGGCACGCCGACAGCAGGCAGGCAGACAGGACGTTCCGCGGCATCGTGGGATCTCCTTGGTATGGGGCGGTCGGATTGTAGATCGGACGGGGGCTGTGGCGCGACCAGCGGTTCCGTAGCATGCGGGTTCGCCTCACCCCTGCCGCTCGCCTCGCCTGCCATGCGCCTGCCTGCCCGTCTGCTGCTCGCCGCCTTCGTGACCGGCACCCTCGCCGGCCAGGCCCGCTGGCAGCCCCTCGAGACCATGCCGCCGCGCCACGGCGGGCAGGGCCTGCTGCTGCCGGGACTGGGCCTGGTGCGCGTCGGCGGTACCGACCTGACGTTGGCGCGCGACGCGTGGCGCTTCACCGGCACGACCTGGGAACGGGAGCCGATCGAACTGCCGGAGACGGGGACCGCGGTGTACGACGCCGCGCGCAACCGCATCGTGCTGGCGGCGACCAGCGGCGTGCTCCGGTTCTGGGAGTTCGACGGGTTCGTCTGGACGCTGATCTACCCGCCTGGGGCGCCGAGCCTGATCTACCCGACCGTGGCCTACGACTCCGTGCGTGGCCACACGCTGATCGTCGGCCAGCCGGTCGGCACGTCGACGCCGGTCACCTGGAGCTGGAACGGCGCGTTCCTGCTGCCGCGGCAGAACGGCGGCGTGCCGGGGGGCAGCAAGCAGATGGCGTTCGATCGCGGGCGCGGCCGGATGGTGCTGCTGCCCGGCCTGGCGCCGACGGTGCCGCAGGCCGACGTGTACGAGTGGGATGGGGCGAGCTGGCAGCGGATCACGAGCCCGGTGGCGCCGCCGTGGGACTTCGGGGTCACGCTGGGCTTCGACCCGGTGGCGGGCGGCATCGTGCTCGGCGGCACGCCGACGGCCGGCAACCAGGTGGATCTGGAACTGTGGGACTGGGACGGTGCCACGTGGAGCCGGCGGTCGCGCGGCGGCGGCGCCTGGCCGTCCTGGCGGCAGTTCACGCTGCTCACCGAAGACCCGGCGGGACGGCTGCTGGTGGTGGGCGGCGCCGACCGCTCGGTGCTCGGCGACACCTGGGCATGGGATGGCACCGGCTGGACGCTGCTGGAAGCCGACCGCGGCGGACCGCCCCGCACGCACCCGGCGCTGGCGGCGGAGCCGCAGGGCTTGCTGCTGTTCGGCGGCTTCGCCGGCCAGCAGAACACGACCGAGACCTGGCGCTGGCGGCAGGGCGCCTGGAACCGGCTGCAGCCGTCGCGCACGCCGCCGCCGCAGTTGCGGCCGGTGCTGGCCGCCGATCCGGGGAACGACCGCGTGCTGCTGTGGGACGAGAACGCCTGGCTGTGGGCCTTCGCCAACGGCGACTGGCAACGGCTGCCGGCGTTCGGCCCCGGTCGCCGGGTGCAGCCCGGCCTCGCCGCCGACACCGCCCGCGGCGTGCTGGTGCTGTACGGCGGCAACGACGCCCAGGGCCCGCTCCACGACACCTGGGAGTTCGACGGCCAGCAGTGGCAGCAGCGCGGCAACGGCTTCCCGCCGGTGGACGAACCGCGGCTGGTGTTCGATGTCCGGCGCGGTCGCAGCGTGCTGGTCGGCACCGGCCTCGGCGTGCGCGAGCTGTGGGAGTGGGACGGCCAGAACTGGCACAGCACCGCGCCGCCGATGCGCCCGCCGGTCGGCCCCTTCGCGCTCTGCTTCGACGAGCTGCGCGACCGCACGATCCTGCTGAGCGGCGGCTCGGCGCCGTGGCAGAACGCGCAGACCTGGGAATGGGACGGCCTGGATTGGACGATGACCGGCTCCGATCCGGACCTCGTGCGGCTCGGCGCGGCCCTCGGCTTCGACCCCGGCACCGGCAAGGTGCTCACCTACGGTGGTCAGGGGCCGAGCGGCGCGACCGGTCGGCACGGGCGCGAGCACTACACCCACCACCCGGCGCGCTACGTGGCGGTGGGCACCGGCTGCGCCGACGTCGGGGCGCCGCCGTCGCTGCGCGCCGGATGGCTGCCGTGGCTCGGCGACACCATGCGGATCGTCATCCAGGGCCTGCCCGACGGCCCGGCGGTGCTGAACACCGGCGTGTCGACCACGGCCTGGCGCGGCATCCCGCTGCCGGCACCGCTGGACGCGATGGGCTTCCCGGGCTGCACGGCCTACGCCGGGCCCGACGATGCGCGGCTGCTGGTACAGCAGAACGGCGCGGCCTCGTCGGACTTCGTCGTCCCGCCCTCGCCCGTGCTGACCGGACTGACGCTGGCCCAGCAGGTGATGGGACTGACGCTCACCGGCGCGTTCACGGCGTCGGTCGGCGCGCACGCGGTGCTCGGGCGGCGCTAGCGGCTACCATCGCGGCCCATGGCCGCCCATCGCCTTCGTCGCGCGCTCGCCGTCTCCCTGCTCGTGCTGCTCACGCCCGTGGTCCCCGCGCAGGACCAGCCCGACGCCTCCCTGCAGGACGCCCGCCGCCGCTTCGCGGCCGGTCAACCCCTGTGGGACGTCAAGTTCAAGGTCGACGACAACGGCGAGCTGCTGATGTGGCCCTCGCCGAGCGCCGGCGGCGCCAGCGACATCTACGAGCCGTTCCTGCCGCTGGAGATGGAGGGCATCGGCTGGCGTTCCGCCAACCTCGGCGCGCTCGGCTTCCTGTCCCTGCTGTGCAGCGGCGGCCGCGACCTCGCCTCGCTGGGCGACGCCGAGCAGGTGCTGCGCACCGATGGCGTCGACACCAGCGACGCTGGCCTGCGCCAGGCCCTGGTCACGCCGGTGACCGAGCCCACGCCGGGCCGCGCCCGCCGCGCCGAGTTGCGCCGGATCCTGGCGGCGCGGCTGCTGCAGGAACGGCGCGTCGCCGCGGCCCGTGGCGAACTGCAGGCGGTGGCCCGCGACGGCGCGACGGATCCGTTCCTGGCCCAGGCCTGCCGCGACGCCCTGCTGGCCATCGACGGCGGCACGGCGCCGCGCGCCGAGCTCTCCGACGCGATGCTCCGCGTGGTGCCCGCCGACGCCGACCTCGTGGTGTTCCTGGACCAGGCGCGCATCCCACCGTCGTTCTGGCTGCCGCGGCTGGCGCGCGAGGTCGCCACCGAGGTGACGCTGCAGCAGATCGAACTTGCCGGCGGGCAGATCTCGCCGGCGATGCTGGCGGGCGCCATGCAGATGGCCGAGACCAGCAGCCGGGGGCCGTTCGAACTGGCCCGTAGGTTCGGCAACGCCCGCATGGAGCAGACCCTGCTGGCGCTCCGCCTGCGGGAGGAACGCGTCGAGTTCCTGCTGGACGCTCCCGGCCGCTACGACGTCCAGCGCATCGCCACGACCCTGCGCGACGGCGGCGTCGCGCTCGAGCCCGGCGAGACGCTGCAGGCGAGCGATCTGCCGTTCGGCAACACCCTGGAGATGACCGCCGATCGCCTGCGCGTGCATCACGCCGACCTTGGGGCCCAGCCCGACGGCGACCGTGCCGCGGCCCTGCGCCAGGCCGGTGCTGGCGCCTCGGCGATCTGGGTGCACGTGCCGCCTGGATCCAAGCTGCTCACCCAGCTCGAACTGCCGGCGACGCCGCGCGGCGCCACGCTCGGCATCGACTTCGCGCCGCACGCGCGGGTCGTGCTGCGCACCGAGCACGAACTGCCGGTCCACAGCCAGGGCCTGGCGTCGCTGCTGGAGGGCTACCGGCGCCAGGGTGAGACCCAGCTCGATGATCTGCCCGGCAGTCCGTCGATCGACCGGATCGCCGAGGCCCTGGCGAAGGCGACCATCCGCACCGAGGAGAAGGTCCTGACCGTGACCCTCGACCTGGTGGGCGTCACGCCGGACGACGTCCGGCTGCTCCTGCTGCAGTTGGTGCGCGGCGGACTCCTGCGCTGAGCGGCCGGCGCGCAGCGGCACTGCCGCCGCCTCAGGCGTTGCGGCTGCCGCCGCCCGGGTCCGACTTGTCCAGCACCCGGTGCTCCAGCCGCGCCAGTGCCTGCAGCACCAGCACGGCGAACACGGCGGTGCCGACCGCCAGCACGAACTCCCGCGCCGCCATGGCGAGCCCGATGGCAGCCGTGGCCAGCAGGCTGGCGGCGGTGGTCAGGCCGCGCACGCTGGCGTCGGTGCGCCAGATGGTGCCGGCCCCCAGGAAGCTGACCCCCACCACCACCGCCTCGATGACGCGCAGCGGATCGGTCTGGATCAGCGCGCCTTCGCCCTTTTCCTGGAAGTGGTCCACCAGGCTCTGGGCCAGCACGAACAGCAACGCCGCGGCGGCGGCGACGAAGATGTGGGTGCGCAGGCCCGCCGGCTTGCGGGCGAACTCGCGTTCCAGGCCGACCACGCCGCCCACCAGTCCGGCCAGCACGACGATGCCGAGGTTCTCCAGTTGGTCCTGCCAGTCCATCGTGGGCGGCCTGCAACTGGCGGGCCGGGCCCCGACGGCGCGCGGCGCGGCGCAAGTTCTCCGGCTCCGTCGTGGCGCCGGCCGGGCGCAGCCGCTTCCTTGTGCCGCCGATGCAGCTCACCGCCATCGACTGGGCGATCATCGCCGGCTACTTCCTGCTGTCGCTCGGCATCGGCCTGTGGTTCAGCCGCCGCGCCGGCAAGGGCATCGCCGAGTTCTTCGTCTCCGGCCGCTCGCTGCCGTGGTGGATCGCCGGCACCTCGATGGTGGCGACCACGTTCGCCGCCGACACGCCGCTGGCGGTGACCGGACTGGTGGCGAAGAACGGACTCGCCGGCAACTGGTTCTGGTGGGCGTTTGCGCTGGGCGGGATGCTCACCGTGTTCGTCTTCGCGCGGCTGTGGCGCCGCGCCGAGGTGCTGACCGACGTCGAACTGATCGAGATGCGCTACGCCGGGCGGCCGGCGGCCTTCCTGCGCGGGTTCCGCGGCGTCTACGTCGCCGTGATCATGAACTCGATCATCATCGGCTGGGTGACCAAGGCGATGGCGTCGGTGCTGAAGCAGACCGTGTTCGTCGACCTGCCGGCCGACGACCACACCATGGACTTCCTGCTGGTGGCGGCGATGCTGGCGGTGACGGGGCTCTACAGCGTGCTGTCGGGCATGTGGGGCGTGGCGATCACCGACGCGGTGCAGTTCGTGCTGGCGATGATCGGCTGCACGGTGCTGGCGGTGATCGCCGTGGACCACGTCGGCGGCATCGACGCGCTGCAGGAGAAGGTGGCGGCCAACTTCGGCGGCGGCGAGCAGGCCTTCGGCTACCTGCCGGACTTCACCGCCGAGGATCCATGGCTGCCGGTGGGAGTGTTCCTGGTGATGGTGTTCGCCCAGTGGTGGGCGACCTGGTACCCGGGCAACGAGCCGGGCGGCGGCGGCTACATCGTGCAACGCATGGCGGCCTGCAGGGACGAGCGGCACGCGGTGAAGGCGACCCTGCTGTTCCAGCTCGCCCACTACTGCCTGCGGCCCTGGCCCTGGATCATGGTGGCGTTCGCGGCGCTGGCCCTGCACCCGGAACTGCGGCAGTGGGCGCTGGCACCGGCCGGCACCGCGCCGGACCCCGGCGAGGGCTTCCCGATGCTGATCCGCGAACTGGCGCCGGCGGGCCTGCGCGGGCTCCTGCTGGTCACCTTCTTCGCCGCGTTCATGTCCACCATCAGCACCCAGATGAACTGGGGCGCCAGCTACCTGGTCAACGACGTCTATCGGCGCTTCCTGCGGCCCGACGCCGACGAACGACAGCTGGTGCGGGCCTCCCGCGTCGCGTCGGGCCTCGTGCTGCTGCTCGGCGGCCTGGCGGCGTGGTTCATGGTGGTGCGCGGCATCTCGGTGGACGACGCCTGGAAGTTCCTGGCGGCGCTCGGCGCCGGCGTCGGCGCCGTGTTCGTCCTGCGCTGGTTCTGGTGGCGGATCAACGCCTGGAGCGAGATCACCGCGATGGTCGGCTCGCTGGTGGTGTTCGCGCTGATGCAGCTGGTCGACTGGCACGATGCCTACCGGCAGCTGGCGGTGGCGCTGATCTGCCTCCTCCTGTGGCTGGTCGTCACCTTCGCCACGCGACCCGAGCCGGACGAGCGGCTGCTCGGCTTCTACCGGAAGGTGCGGCCCGACGGCCCGGGCTGGGGCCGGATCGCCGCGCTGGCGCCCGAGGTGCGGCGCGACCATGTGCTCGGCCGATCGCTCGTCTGCGCGCTGCTCGGCACGGCGACCATCTGGGCGACGCTGCCCGGCATCGGCGCCGTGATCTTCGGCGAGTGGGGCAAGGCGCTCCTGTGCCTGCTGGGCGCCGCGCTGGCCGGTGCCCTCATGTTCCGGCTGATGCCGGAGCGCGGGCGGAGCTGATTCGCCCGCGCCGGCCGGCTACTGCACCGTGACCGCGATCGCGTTGCTGGTGTAGTAGGGCACCACGTTCGGGTTGGTCGGGTCGAAGCTGGCGCACTGCAGGCCCAGCGTCAGCCCCACCAGCACGGCGTTGTTGGGGATGCCCAACCCGAACATCGTCCGCCCCTTGGCGTCGGCCAGCGCGAAGCCGCTGGTGACCGGGTTCTGCAGGTAGCTGAAGCAGCCGGGCAGGCCCAGCGGCGCCAGCGGCATCGGTGCTGCGGCGAAGGTGAAGTCCGCCACCAGGAAGCTCGGCACCATCGGGATCGAGCGGATCACGCCGACCTGGAAGCCGGCGTTGCCGACCGTCGGCGCGCCGCCCCACACGTCCATCACCGGCCGCAGGCCGCGGAACGGCGCAGTGCAGCCGTCACCGACGGTGCTGACGCCGGCCGGGAACGGGCCCGGCAGCAGGCCGTCCGGCAGCGACACCTGGCCCATGATGAACGGGCCGAACGAGGCGTGGAACGGGAACGGGAAGGTCGGCTGCTGCGGCGTGTAGTAGACCATGTTGCACTCGCCCTGATCGATCGTGCCGTTGTTGTTGGCGTCGCGCATGGTCACGATCGCCTTCTGCGCCGTGTTGTCGTAGGTGAAGCTGAAGGCGCCGTCCGGCGACAGGCCGGCGGTGTAGGTGTCGCCGGCCAGCTGCGGCACCACCACCGCGTTGGCGAGGTTGGTGAAGTCCACCGCCGGCACGCCGTTCACCGGTGCGGCGGTGAGGTTGCCCCAGACCCGCAGTTCGCCGGCGTCGATGCGGTTGTTGCGGTTCACGTCGACCGCGCGCAGCACCAGCCCGGAGATGACCTGGCCGTTGATGTTCTGGTCGGCGCCGCGGTTCTGCTGCCGCTTGATCATCAGGTAGAACACGTCCTCGCCCAGCGGGCCCTGGCCCGGCGCGACCTCCAGGAAGCGCAGGTTGTTGGCGCGCACCGTCGGCGCCGTCTGCTGATCCATCGGCGGGAACAGGTTGGCGGCGAAGTCGGGGTGCAGGGGCAGGTTGTTCAGCATCGAGGCGTTGAAGAACACCTCCGGCACCGCGGTGCCGTTGTTGTCGGTGAAGGCGAAGAACGCGAACGCGTCGGCGTTGGCCGCCGGCACCGGGTAGCTGCCGGTGATCGGGTCCTGGTTGACGTTGTTGCCGTTCTGGTATGCGATCACGAGACCCTGCGGCGTCACCCGGATCTGCTCCCAGTCGTCGCGGGCGAGTGTCACCGGACCGGCGGTGCCCGGCACGGTCAGGTTCATCGCCGCGTTGACGAAGATCGCGCCCTCGCCGGCGTCCATCGCGTCGCCGTCGCCGTTCAGGTCCACCAGGCGCCAGATGCCGCGGGTCTGCGTCGGCGCGTCACCGCACACGTAGACGCGCGTCTGGTTCAGCGCGGCGTCGCGGTAGACCGCCACGCCGTCGGGCATGCGCACCGAGATGCCGGTGACCGGCGTGATCCAGAACTCGGTGACCTCGGCGTCCTGCAGGATGCCGTCGTGGTTCTGGTCGACCCCGCGCAGGATGCGGCCCTCCTCCGACTCGGCGAAGTAGAACGCCAGCTCGCCGTTCTCGACGGTGTACTGCACGTCGGTGTAGAAGCACTTCGGGAAGGGTTCGCCGGTGCTGTAGTTGCGCACCGTCAGGCACTTCGACAGGAAGGCGGCCAGCTCACCCGGCACCGAGGCGATGCCGTCCAGCGTGCTGTCCTTGACGCGGAAGGCGGGGTGCGACTGGGCGTTGGCGCCGTGGTGCGAGGCATGGCCGAGGCTGACGATGTGGTCCTGAGCCGCCACGCTGGCGGCGACGAGCAGGGAGACGGGGAGCAGGCGTTGCATTGCGGATTCCTCGATCGGGGTGGATGTGGCGAAGGTGGATGCTGCCCTCGAATTGCGGGACGCGCATGAAGAGCCGGTGAAGATGCAGCGCGTCGGGCGGGCAGCGTCCCCGATCCGGTCGCCGCCGTCCACGTCAGCGCCTTACTGCCCTGCGCAACCTCAGCGGATCGTCAGCCCGTACAGCCAGAGCACGCCGGTGGACTCAGGAGTCAGTCGGATGGCGATCTCCCGCGCTCCCGCACCAGGCCCCAGCGGGACCACGATGGATCCGGAGATCACGATGTGGACCTGGTCGATGCGCGCGACCGGACGGCCGTCGTCCAGCACCTCGATGCCCACCTGGCCGCCGTGAGGCAGCGCCGCCCGCCACGCCCGTTGCAGGAAGAGTTCCAGCATGGCGCCATGCACGGCGGGCCCGACCGCCTCGTAGCGGACCAGCACTGCGGAGACGCCCGGGACGCCGAGGCAGACGTTGTGCTCCTCAGGGTGGAGGTCGTCACGCCGCCACCAGCAGGCAAGGGCGTGCACCCCACGGACGGGACCGATGGCCTGGGGCAGGCTGGGCCGGAACGAGACCTCGACCCGCATGGGATCGTGCCCGGGCGACATCGGTTGCACTGCCGCCTCCGTCGGGTCGTGTCTCTCCAACAGCTCGCGCAACCGCGAACCCGGATCGGGCGCGCGATCGTGGTCAAGCCCCTGCCGCAGCCCTTGTCCCTGGAGGTATCCGCGGTGCAGCAGGTCGCGCGCCGCCTCCATCCCGAGGTTCCAGGTGGCGCAGAGTCCAGGCAGCCGCGCCTGGATCGCGTCCCACAGATCAGGTTCGTCGAGCAGTCCGCAGCGATAGCCGAGCTGCCAGCAGGACTGCAACTCGTCTGCCCGCGACCGCGGGACCGAACGATCGATGCCGGGGTACCAGTCGACCGTGGCACGCAGCGACGCGATGGCGGCGGCGTCACCTCGCACCCACGGCACGTCGTCGGCCGCCGTCCCGCCCTCCCATCCGGCGTCCACCGCCGCGCCGGCCGCGCGGGCCCAGCAGAGGGCGGCCCGATGCCAGTCACGGCACGCCACCCGCACGCGCTCGCCGGCCTCGTGTGCCGGCATCGCCCGCGCCGCCCGGCGCAGCCATTCCGGCACTAGCGGATTCCAGCTCGCTCCCCGCCGGTGGCGACGCTGGGTGATCCGCTCGGCGGCGACCGCGAGCAGCCGCGAGAGCTCCAGATCCCGATGCCCCGCCGCAGCGGCGGCCTCCAGACCCTCCACCAACACCGCCAGGTCCTGTGCCTCGCCACAGCCGCCCAGGGCAGCCACGGCTGCATGGTTCACGCGACCGTCGGAGGCGCCGGTCACGGCCCCGCGCAACAGCGTTCGCAACGCCGCGCACGCCGCATCGTCGACAGGGCCCAGGGGCGGTCGTTGGAACAGCAGATTGGCGGTCGAAGGCAGCGTCGTCATGGCGTCCTCGGCCAGGTCACGCGCCGCCTCGCTGGCCAGATGACCCACCAGCCTGGGATGCGTGCCGAGCCCATCGCGCTCGAGCCACGCGGCGGCAATGCGTGCGGCCGCCGCCCGATCACCAGCTCGCAGGCGCGCCATCACCGCCACCTCGGCAGAATCGCCGCGGCCGGTGAGCGCCTCCCGCAGATCCTCGGGCAGCAGGAGCGCGGCAAGCCACCCTGGCGTTCGCGCACCATGCTCGCTGCTGCCGAGGAGGTCGCCCGCAGTCCAATCAACGCGGGCCCGCAGGGCCGCGACGCTGCCGGCCACCACGTAGCCCAACCCTAACACGGCCGCCAACAGGATCGCGGTCCAGGCACCACCCCGCACCACCGCGCGGATCATCGCGTGGGGATCCCGCCGCAACGCCCGTCGCAGACGGCCCAGCACCCGACGAGGCCGCACCCGCACCGGCTGTCCGTCCAGGAAGGCCTGCAGGTCCGCAGCCAGTGCCTGTGCATCGCCGTACCGTTGGGCCGGCTCGGGCTGACAGCACTCGTCCACGATCGCCGCCAGGTCCGGCTCGACGTCAGCGATCAACCGCCCCAGGGGCTGGAGGCCGGCGGTGTGCGGCACACCCCGCTGCGCCGGCAAGCGCGCCGTCAGCAGGTCATGCATGGTCACGCCCAGCGCGAACACGTCGCTGCCTGGCGTCGCCGGCTGGCCCAGCAGCACCTCCGGGGCCGCGTACGACGGCGTCATCTGCACCGTGGAGTCGTCCCGGGGCACCGCGCGAACGGGCTCCGCCAGGCCCAGATCCACCACCCGCACCGATCCCGCCAGGGGGCACTCCGGCGGGGCGCCGGTGATCACGATGTTCTGCGGCTTGATGTCGTGGTGGACGATCCTCCGGGCATGCAGCGCCGCCAGCGCCCGCGCCGCCTCGCCGACGCGGGCCACGACCAGTCGCCGTTCCGCGGCTGAGAGGGGCCGGCCGGCCGCCGCCAAGTGCCGGAGGACCTGTGCAAGATCGGGACCGTCCGCCAGCTCCATCACCAGGTACAGCAGGCCGCGCCCGCTCTCCTCGCCGAAGTCGATCAATCGGACGAGGTGCGGGTGCTCGACCGCAGCGGCGGCCACCTCGCGCCCGTGGTTCCGGCGCGCCTTGGCGTGACCGGCGGCGAAGACGACCTTCATGGCCCACAGCCGTTCCTCGCCCTGGCGCCGGACGCGGTACACCTCGCTGGAACCGCCGCCGGCGTGGTAGGCGACGACCTCCCAGTCTCCCACCCGTTCGCCCGGGATCAGCCAGGGGCGCAGGCGCGCCGCGGGACCGGGGACCTCGTGCCCCCCCGCCGGCTCGAGCAGCTCCGTATCGACGTCGAGCACCCGGGCGGTCCGCATCGCCCGTCCCAACTCCTGCGCCAGCCGCTCGGCCAGTTCCGGATCCTGCTGCCGCCAGTGTCCGAGGGCAGTCCTCCGCTCCGCTTCCGTGCTCCCCAGCAGGTGCGCTACCATGCGCGCCAGTTCGGAGCCGTGCACGTCAGCGCCCTCGTCCGGCAGACCGTGGAATGGCCTCGCATTCGCCACGAACGACCATGCTATCCACCCACCAGGACTCGCCCACCGGTGTCGTCACGCATCTCCTCCAGCAGGCTGCGCGGCGCGAGCCCGGTGCCGAACACCGGCTCTGGGATCAGGTGTTCCCCGTCTGCCTCACGCTCGCCGAGGACCTGCTGCGACGGGATCGGCTGGGTCGCCACCTGCATCCGCGCGACCTGGTGAGCCTGGCCTTCCTCAAGCTCACCGGTGATCAGCTCCCGCAGTGTCCGAACCGGAAGAGCTTCTACGCGATCGCCACCCGCGCCATGCGCCAGGCCATGATCGAGACGGCCCGCAAGCTGATGGGGCGCAATGGCGACCATCCCATGCCCCTGCCGGCCGAGCATCTTGCCGAGCTGCCGGACGGTGCGACGTGGCAGCCGGCCGACGTGCTCGCGCTCGAAGAGGCGCTGGTGGCCCTGGCGAGGGAAGCCCCGCGCACGGCCCGGGTGCTGGAGCTGCGTTTCTACTCGCATCTGCAGGTGGGCGAGATCGCGGCGATGCTCGGGGTCAGCCGGCGCACGGCGACCCAGGAACTGCACGATGCCTTGGTCTGGCTGGGTCAGCGGCTCGGCGGGCACGGAAGGTGAATGGCCAGAGAGCAGCCAGGGCTGTGCGTCAGCAGTACTCACATGCAGATCACAGACTGCCGACTATCAGCGACAGACCATTACTGGTAATGGCGCCGAGCACATTGACACCGGGATCGCCGCACAATGCCTGTGCACGCATGCTCATTCCTGCGAGCTGCGCTGCGATCGGGATTGCGAGAGCCCACCGATAGGTGCCACCCTGGGACGCCACGATGCCTGTTGCCTGGATGTCGGTGTACAGATAACAACCGGGCATGCCAAGGAACCCCAGTTCTGCAGGCAACGGATGCT
This sequence comes from uncultured candidatus Brocadiaceae bacterium, assembly GCA_964565715.1. Lineage (GTDB taxonomy): Bacteria > Planctomycetota > UBA1135 > UBA1135 > UBA2386 > CAZMGG01. Next base: position 12,283 of record CAZMGG010000085.1, read on the forward strand.
GGCCCCAGTGGGTTCCCGGGACTCCCATGACCCCCAGGACAAGCCCAGGTGTCAGGGCGTTGCGGATCTCCATCGTGAACAGGCTGCCCAGGACGGGCCGCGACGGACCCATGGGCCCCAGGTCGGGCACGCCTCGGGAACCTGGGCAACCAGGACCCAGCTGACTCACGGACGCGGAATACACTGCCCCGTAGACCCAGGTCTCCGATCCCGACAGGGTCACGACGACCTGCCGGATCGGATCGTGGGCAGAATATCCGGCATCAGGGGGGTGGGGTGAGACCGAGGGCAGGGCGCTCCAAGTCGCTCCACTCCACAACCATGGACGTGGCGCCAGCAGCACGCACCCTTGCAGGCGCGGGTCATGCACCATGTTGGGCCATGCACCTGCCGGCGGACTGGTGCTCGGAGACTGCGACCTCCAATCAATTCCATCCCACTCCCATGTGTCCTGCCGCGAACCACCTCCAAAGTAACCGCCGAAGAGCACCGTCCGGAGCCGGGTCACGTCGAACGCCATGCCGTGCTGCCGTCGCGCTCCTGGCTGACTTGCCGGGCTCCGCTGGCTCCAGCCCACACTGCTCCATTCCCAGGTGTCTGCGCGATCCCCCGCACTATCGGCGCCACCGAAGAGAGTGACCATCTGCCGCGTGGCATCGTACGCCATGCCGTGGCCGTACCGGGGAGGCGGTGCGCTTGCGGTCGCCACGCTGGACCACGTCGACCCGTCCCATTCCCACATGTCATTGGATGGGCCCCATGACTGGAATCCTCCGAGCATGATGATGCGCTGTCGCCGGGTGTCCGTGACCATGGCATGGTGGTAGCGACCGGGGGGCCCCATCGCCAAGGTGAGCTTCTGCCAGGCATTGCCATTCCACAGCCATGTATCAGCCACGTACAGGGGACCAGGCCCACCGCCGTTGTAGCCGCCGAACTGCAGGACTCCACCAGTGATGCCATCCCAGGCCATCGCTGATGAGAGCGGTCGGGGAGGCCGTTGCGACCAGGCTGCGCCGTCGTACTCCCACACGTCGGAAGTCCGATTGCCGCCGTAGAGGATGGTCCGGGCTCTTGCGCTGTCGAATGTCATCGCATGACCGGTGCGGTATCCTGGGCCGCCAGTCGCTGTAGCTGGGGCCCAGGTGCTGCCATCCCACTCCCAGGTGTCTGTCTGCACCGTCTGCGTTGACACGCCACCATACATGACCACCTTGTTGCGAATGCTGTCGCAGACGATGCGATGTCCGCTTCGCCTGCCTGGGGACCTCGTCGGCGTCAGCAGCTGCCAGGCAGCCCCATCCCAGTGCCAGGTATCGCTGTAGTAGGTGGTCGTCCAGCCGCTACGGTTGACGCCGCCGTGCAGGAGAATCTTGCGAGCGACGGGGTCAAAGGCCATGGCGTGCTCGCTTCGGGCGCCCGGCCCTCCCGTCACCGCCAGCGATTGCCAATCACTCCCATTCCACTCCCAGAGATCTGCGAGCGCGCCGGTGCCGCCCATGCCCCCGAACATGACGGTCCGCATCCGTCGGGAGTCATGAGCCATCGCATGCTGGTAGCGCCCTGGGGGCACCGTCGTGGGCGTGCGGCCTTGCCAGGCCGTTCCATCGAAGACGAGCGTATCCGCCATGATCGGTGCCCCCGCAATGCTGCCGCCGAACAGGACGATCTCTCCGCGTGACTGGTCGACCGAGCTGGCGTGCCCGGAACGGGCCGGGCCGCCGGCGGCTGGCAAGGCTGTCCATGTCGTGCCGTTCCATGTCCAGGTGTCCGACAGGGCCGGCGGTGGCGCCGAACTGCTGTTGTGTCCGCCGAACATGACGTTGGTCCCGAGACCCGGCAGGTGGTGGAGGCTGGCGGCGTCGCGCCCCGGAGGGGTGGGCGGGACCTGCCGCCATCCGACCTGGGCCGGCAGGCGCGTCAAGAAGGCCAGAGTCACGATCACGGCGCAATGAGACACCGCTCGTGAGAACCATCCGTCAGGTTGATGTTGCATCTGAGCGTTGATGCGTCCCTCGAGCCGATGGTGCGCGGCGGAATCCTCCATGAGATCTGCTCACCCTGGCCCGCCATGCCGCATGGAGCACCGACCCGGATCTGTACCGCTTCTTCGGAGGTCACATGCCGCGCATGCCAAACCGCATCGGTTCTGCCGTAGTCGTCCCCCTGCTCCGCGGCGCCTGGCTGGCGCTGCTGTTGACGGTCCTTGTCGCTCCAGGGATGGGGCAGGTTCTGCTGCGGGGGCAGGTCCGCTACGGACAGGCAGCGGTGAACGACAGCATCGGTGCGGGGTTGGAGACCCACCGATACCTGATGATCGGTGACGGCGCCGGAAGCCAGGCAGGGGATGTGCTGCGCATCACATTCAACAGCCGCGATGCCTGCTGCCCGTACCGTGTACACCAGCTGGATGTGTTCTCCAGCAGCCTGACTCACCTGGGCACGATCACCGGCACAGGCGAACTCACCGTTCCGCTCTCTGCGGCAGCCTTCTACGTGATCGACGTCCGAGCTCGCAACAACCAGTCCACTGGCTGGTACGCGTTCCAGCTCGAGCGCCTGAATCCACCAACTCGTGCGGACACCATCGCCTTCAACTGGCGGGTGAACGGCGACATCACCTCCGCCGCCGGATTCGCGACTTTCCTGCTGCGCGCCGACGCTGGTGTCCCTGCGCAGTTGAGCTTCGACTCCCGTGACGCCTGCTGCCCGTACTACGTCCACCAGGTCGAACTCCTGGACGCCGCCGGCCAGGCGGTTCGCGGCGGCAGCGGATCACCGCTGCGGGTGGACGGACGGGGATCGGTCTCCTTCACCTTCCCGAGCAGCGGCGTCTACACGCTCTTCGTCAGGGCACGGAACTTCGAGAGCACGGGCTGGTACTGGGTCAGCGTGGCGTGCTCCACCGCGGGCTTCGCTCCCTGCGTGACCACGCCGCAGAGCGCGAACTACGGGCACTACGCACTGGGACTGCCGGGCACCTCCGGCATGGTGCCGCCGCCGTGCACCAGCAACATCGTCCCCTCGCTGGTCGCGCAGCCCGCGGGCACCTGCAACACGGCCCAGGTCGTCGTGGGCAACCCCTTTCCAACCGCTACGCAGGCCTTCGTTCTGGTAGGAGCGAGCGCGGGGAACACGTGGCTGCCTTCCTTCGGCTGCCGCCTGCTCGTCGCGAACTACGGGCCGCCGATCGCCTTCACGCTGCCGGCGTCGGGATACACGCTGCCGATCCAGATTCCTTGCTCCCCGTTCCTGACCGGGCTCGGCTTCGCGCTGCAAGCGGTCGTGGCCGATCCCGCCGCCGGCCCACCCACCTTCGGGGCAGTCTTCTCGCGAGGACTCTTGATGGTCATCTGAGCTGGCCTCGTCCCACGCCTGTGGCACGGCTCGCCGGATCGCCCTAGGATCCGCCTCCGTGTCGCCCTCCGCCGTCCTGACTCCCTGCCCGCGCCGGATCCGATGAGCGACATCGAGATCCGCGCCTACCGACCCGGCGACGAGCAGGGCATCCTGCAGGGCTACAACAAGGTCTTCACCGCCCAGGACGGCATCCCGCCGCGCTCGATGGCGCACTGGCGGTGGAAGTTCCTCGACAACCCCACCGGCCAGATCCACATCGCGGTGGCCGAGGACGCGCAGGCGGGCATCGTCGGCTGCTACGTGACCCTGCCCTACCGGATCTGGCTCGAGCAGGCCCCCGCCGTCGCCGGCCAGGTTGTCGACCTTTACGTGCTGCCGGAGTTCCGCCGCGCCGGCGCCCGCCCCGGCCTGTTCGTCAACGTCGGCCTCAAGCACTACGAGCTGTTCCGCATCCCGGGCGAAGGCAAGAACGTCTTCACCTACGGCTGGCCCGTGCCCAACTGGCGCATCGGCCAGAAGTACCTCTCCTACGAGAACATCCGCGACTGGGACTTCCTGTTCCAGGAGCTGCGGCCGGACGCCTCGCCGCGCGCCACCAGTGCTTCGCTGCAGGTCACCGAGGTGGAGCGCTACGGCGCCGACGTCGATGCCCTCTGGGACCGCCTCAAGGTCACCATGGGCCTCGCCATCGTCCGCGATGCCACCTACCTCAACTGGCGCTACGCCGATGCCCACGACGCCAGCTACCGGCTCTACGAGTGCCGCGAGCAGGCCACCGGCGCTCTGCGCGGCGTCGCCGTCTACCGCCAGTGCGACTTCCTGTTCCCCCGCTCGGCGTTCCTGGTCGACTGGCTGGTGCCGCCGGACGACGACGACGCCACCGCGGCGCTGGTGGCCACCGCCGAACGGCAGGCCCGGCAGGACCAGGCCCCGGTGCTGTCGACGCTGTTCCCGCAGCAGCACCCGCTGTTCCTCAAGTTCCAGCACCTCGGCTTCAAGGTCTACGGCACCCGCTACTTCCTGGTGGTGGCGCCGTTCGACAACCGCGGCACCCTGTTCTACCGCGAGCAGTGGTACCACACGCCCGGCGACTCGGACCTGGTGTAGGCCCATGGCACGCTACGAGGCCCCGACGCCGCCGCCCGAACCGCAGCTCCTGCGGACGCCGCCGCCCGGCCGCGTGCTCTGCTTCGCGCCGCATCCCGACGACGAGGTGGTCGGCCCCGGCGGCACGCTCTGCCTGCACCAGCAGCAGGGCGATCCGGTGCGCGTGATCGTCGCCACCGACGGCACCGCCGGCGACCCCGACGGCCGCCACGACCCGCAGGCCCTCACCCGGCTGCGCCGCCAGGAGTCCCGCGACGGGCTCGCCGACCTCGGCCTGCACGACGTGGCCTTCTGGGGCTTCCCCGACAGCTGCCAGCTCAGCGAGAGCGACCTCGAACTGGGCGCCCGCCTGGCCGCCGAGGCCATCGCCGCCTTCCAGCCGGACCTCGTCTACCTGCCCTGGGAGCGGGAAGGCCACCCCGACCACCACGCGCTGCACGTCTGCGTCATGCGCGCCATCGACCGCAGCGCCTTCGCCGGCCGCGCCTGGGGCTACGAGGTCTGGCACGCGATGATCCCCGACGTCATCGTCGACATCACCGCCGTGGCCGGGCGCAAGCACCAGGCCATGCGCCGCCACCAGAGCCAGATCGACTACGTCACCTACGACCACTGCATGATGGGCCTGAACGCCTACCGCAGCCTGATCCACCTGCGCGGCCGCGGCTACGGCGAGGCGTTCCGCATCCTGCGCGGCGCGCCCCCGGAGGCTGCCGGCCCCGCGCCGGCGCCGTAGGCTTCCCGGCCCATGCCGGCCCTTCGCGCCCTCGCCCTGCCGCTCCTCACCGCCCTCCTGCCGGCCCAGGGCCAGGTCCACGTGGTGGATCCGACCAACCCCAACGCCTTCGCCGGCATCCAGGCCGCCATCGCCGCCGCCGCGCCGGGCGACGTGATCCTGGTGCGGCCCCGCCCGGCCAACCCGCAGCTGCAGTGGTCGACTCTCTACGCCGCGATCACGATCGACAAGAGCCTGACCATCGCCGCCGACACCGGCGCCGACGTCCGCTGCTGGAGCGCCACGGTGCAGAACCTGCAGCCCCAGGACCAGGTCGTGCTGCGCGGCATCACCTTCGAGCGTCCGACCCTGCTGATGAACTTCGGCGCGCCCACGCTGGCCGTCCGCGACTGCAGCGGCCTCCTGCTGGTCGAGGAATGCGCCTTCCGGCCGGCGACGCCGGTGGCCGTCGGCGTCGGCCCGACCTTCGCCGCCGTCGAGATCAGCGGCCCGCCGAACGGACCGGGCGGCGCGGTGACCCTGGTGCGCTGCACGCTGCAGGGCGTCGGCGGCTACGCGAACAACTTCGGCCGCGGCCAGCAGTTGCCGGCCCTGGGCCTCCGCGCCGAACGCACGGCATGCTCGCTCTGGGACTGCACGGTCAACGGCGGCAAGGGCCCAGGTCCCCTGCTCTCGCCGGTGATCGCCGCCGGCCCCGGCGCCGAGGCGCTGGCGTTCGGCGACGGCACCCTGTTCGCGTCGGGCACCACGTTCACCGGCGGTGCGGGCGGCGACGCGCAGGCGCCCTGTGGTCCGGGTGGTGCGGGCGGTGACGGCGTCGTGCTGACGCTGCCGGCCACCGCGGTGGAGATGCTGGCCTGCCAGCGCCGGGCCGGCGCCGGGGGCAACGGCTGCCCCGCCGGCCCGCCGGGCCAGGCGCTGCGAGCGGGGCCCGGCACGCTGGTCGACCTTCCCGGCGCCAGCGCCGCGGTGCGCGCCAGCAGTCCGCATCGCGCCGGCGAGACGATGACGCTGCTGCACACCGGCGCGCCCGGCGGCTTCTGCTTCGGCTTCCTCGACGACCGGCAGTTCTACGGCTCGACGACGTCCATAGCCCTCGCCGGGACGCGTCATCTGCTCGGCTACGGCGGCGGCGCGGTGTTCTACGGGCTCTGGCTCGGCCCTGCCGGCAGCGCGACCCTGCGGGTGCCCCTGCCGGCGCCGCCAGGCGTGCAGGGTCAGGGGTACCTCTTCCAGACCATCAGCACGACGCCCAACGGCGAACTCGGCAACGGCGCGCCATCGGCCCTGCTGCTGCTGGCGCCGGGGCTCTGAGCCACCGGCTCAGTGCACGACGAACGGCGCTGGCGTGCTCAGTTCGGCGCCGCCGCCGTGCAGCACCAGGGCCTGGACCACGAACGCCGAGCCGTGCGGCAATGCCGCCGGCACCGCCACCACCGCGATGGCATTGGGCCCCGGCTGCGGCGGCAGCGCCAGGACCACCGGCGGCTGCGCGAACATCATCGGCCCCAGGCCGGTCGCCAGCGGCGCCCCGGGCTCGCCGAGCAGCAGCAGCACCAACGCATTCGGCGGCTGCGTGGACAGCACGGGCATCGTCGTGCCGGGCGACGCGCGTCCGGTCCAGCAGACCGGCACGAAGGTCATGTTCACCCGGGCGTTGCCCGACACCGGCGGATTGCCGGCCCCCGGCCGCAGCGGCACCATCGGATCGAGCACCAGCGACCCGCCGTTGGCCACGATCGGCCGACCCGCGGCGGCGATCACCGAGCCGGCACTGCCGCCGAGCCGCAGGTGGCAGTTGGCCAGGGTCACCGCGTCCGCCAGCCAGCCGGTCTGGAAGACCGGCTCGGCCACCATCAGCAGGGCATCGGCGCCGTGCAGGCACGGGCCACCGCCGAGGCCCAGCGTGGTGACGCCGAGCCGGCAGCGCGTCAGCACCGCGACGCTCCGTTCGATCAGGACCGCCGGCGTGCCGAAGTCCTCGACGTCGCGCATGGTGACCAGCGCGCTGTCGGCGACGTGGATCGCCGGCCCGCGCGGCGCGAACAGGCCCGGCTCGGTGGCGTGCAGGTTCTCGAGATGCACCTGGCCCTGGCAGTTGCGCACGTGGATGCGCATCTCCTGGTCCCGCGGAGCGACGAAACCGACCAGGCGGAAGGTCCGCCCGGCGGGCAGGTTGGCGACGGTGACCGGCGTGGTCGCGGTGGCGAGCGCCACCATGCCCTCGCCGACGATGGTGAGGCCCTTGTCGGTGGTGAAGCCCGTGACGCCCTGCAGGAACGGCCCCCACTGCACGCGGATGGTGTCGCCATGGGCCGCCGCCGCCACCGCCGACGGCAGGTCGGTGAAGTGCACCCCGGGGCCGCCGCCGGGGTTGACGATCCAGGTGTTCTGGGCGGCCAGCGGCAGCGCCAGCAGGAGGGACGCGGACAGGGTGCGGAACATCGCGGTGATGGTGCGCGGTCCCCTTCCGGCGTCAACCCGCCCCACCCCGGTCGGGGGTGCTACAGGAACAGCCGGTGCCGCTTGAAGCGCGCCTCGACGCCCTGGTCGGCGGGCACCGAGCGCCGCCGCAGCGGCCCGCCGGCGCCGGCGGGCATGCGGGTGGGGACCTCTTCCAGACCATTCAGCACGACGCCCAACGGCGAACTCGGCAACGGCGCGCCATCGACCCTGCTGCTGCTGGCGCCCGGGATTCGAGCCACCGGCCCGGCTCAGCCAGCCTCCGGGATCCTCGCCAGGCCGGCCATCACCCTCCTCACAGCCGCCCGATGGTCAGGCGGGCCGAGTTGCTGGTGGTCATGCCGGTGGGGTTGGCGGCGGGGTCGAAGGACCAGCCCTGCTGGTAGAAGGTGAGCCCCATGAGGTTGGGGTTGTTGGGCACGGGCAGGGCCAGGGTGGCGGTGTTGCCGGCGCCGGTGACGAAGTAGACCGAGTCGGGGGCGACGCGGGCGAAGCAGCCGGGCATGCCGTGGGGTGTGAGGGAGAGGGGCAGCGTGGTGGAGCCGTGCTGCTGGTCGGACCAGCCGAGCGCGACGATGCCGGCGGAGAGGGGGAGGTTGCTGAGGTCGACGCTGAGCGAGCGGCCGAGCCAGGCGCGTGTCCAGTTGTGGGTGAGACGGAGGGTGGGCTGGCCGAGAGTGCCGGCGCAGCCCGGGGCAAGGGGCTGGAAGTCGGGGGGATTGAGGGATCCGTAGGCGTAAGCCCAGGATGTGTTGGAGTCGAATACTCCAACATACAGACGACCCCGGACGTCGTCATAGCTGCCGTGAGGATATGAGAGGCCAAGGGCCGTCGGTCCGGGCGGATTCATCGGGTTGACAGGCTGCCATGATGAACCGCCGTCCCACTCCGCCACCATCATTGGGCTCGGGTAACTCGTGATCAGCGTCAGCACGCCGCGCTGCGAATCGAAGTACAGCTGCGACACGCGATGTATGCTCCCCATCTGAACAGTACGCGATACCCAGCCATTGGTGGAGTCCCACTCCCACAGATCCGGCCGGAAGTCGTACAAACTGAAGTGCGACCAGTCGACCAAAGCTGAACCAAAGAGCACTAGCTTGTCTCGTCGTGCGTCGTAAGCAGATGTCAAGTAGATGCGGGAGAAGTTGATGTCACCAGGCCGAGGCGGCCGGCCCGTGGCAGGCAGGAGGTTCCACGTTGTGCCCGTCCACTCGTACAGGTCGTTGCTGTTCCAGAAGTTTGGCCCCCCGAAAGCCAACACGGTGCCGCGGCCAGAATGTCCAATGATGTGCCAGAAACTCGCGATTGGTGCTGCGGTTGTCGTCCAAGTCGATCCATTCCACTCTTGTGTATACAATCCATCATAGTAGACCATCCGGCCTCGGCTGCGGTCGAATGCAATGCCGGCGCCGCCCAGGTTTGGACTGATGGGTGAAGCCAGCGACCACCAACCGCCCGAGTTGCCATCGTACTCGTACGTGGCCGTCCCATCGAAGAAAAGGGTGCGATCCCGATCGGGATCGTAGCAGTGGTAGCCCGAGCCGCCACTTGGCGTCTGCATCCCCCACCAGTTCGTCTGGGCCGGAATCGCCGCCCAGAGCATGACACTCATGGCGCCGATCGCATGGGCGAGCGATGGGACCAGCGTGCGACCCGTGGCTTCGATCGTGTGGGACGTGTTGGTATGCCAGGTGCTCTTCATCGCCTCACCCTGATAACCTGGCCAAGTCCATCCGCGGCCACATTGATAGCGGCGTCGGCGCCACCCTGGGTTGCAACAATCCGGATCCAGAGTATGCCGGTGGCCTGATCCGGGTAGTATCCACTGACGGCGAGCTGCTTGAGCACAGGCAGGTCGCCGGCCAGTGTCACGGGTGCCCAAGCAGTGTTCGGAACCCTCTCGTCATCAGGGGATGTCAGTTGTGTCGCACGGTCTACGCCTTGGATCGGAAGGTAGTTCTCAAGACCCAACAGCGCAGCCTCCCCGAACTGCAGCTCGGACAGACGGATCTCCGTCAACGACGGCGCGCTCTGTACTGTGGGATGGGACCACGCGAGCTTGTACCGCACGCCGTTGGCTTCACCGACACGATCCACTACGACGGCCATCTGCTTGGAGAACTTGACCCGCCAGGGATCCTCGAACGGCGAGAAGGTCTGGATCCCGGATTGGGTCTCCCACTCGCGGGTGTACCGCAGTTGGAACTGCGGGTGCGGATGTTGCTGGGTGCTGGAGGCGGATCCAGACAGCTCCGTGCATATGACGCGGAGATAACCGAACCGGAAGGGCGAACAAAAGGCATGGCGCGTTGTGCCAAGCGGGCTGTTGGGCAGCGGCATCTCCAAGACACCGGGATTGAACAGCATCATCGGATGGTTGGCCACGACGGTCTCCCACGACGGAGCCGTCGCAAGCTGCCCCAGTGTCTTGCCAGGGTTGTTGATGGAGAAGGCCCAGTAGATAGGGTCGTACTTGCTGTTCAAAGTGTAGTCCACGGGCGGGAATGGGTTCGGGGGGAAGACATCCGCCCAACCCAACCAAGGTAGTGTCAGGGATGTTCCCGCGAGGGTGGCAGAGTAGGTGACCGAGTCCATCTGGATGTTCGTGCGGCGTCGTGCCGCACCGATCCCCTGGAACGCCGCGATGGCGTATGGCGGCATGTTGGTGGCAGTTTGGTCGTAGCCAACGAGGTGTACATGGTCTAGGCGAGCTGCGCCGTCGTAGAGCAGGAGTGCATGAACATCATAGGGGTTGAAGTCGGGGCGAAACCCGGTCCAAAAGCCGTTGCCGGAGTCGCGCACGATGAGCGAGTCTTGCAAGATATCGTGCGAGGCAAACGCCATCGCCTTGGAGTTGTCGGCCAGCACTGCCTGGTCGAATATGATGTTGGTGTCGCCATTACCCGTGTACAGACCGACGTTGCAGGCGTATGCAACGAAGCGGGATATGATCTGCGGACCGTCGTGCGGGCGCCACGTGACGTTGGTTTCGATCGTGTCGAGGGCAGCATTGATGCTGTCATGCACGTCGAAGCCCAGCCAGGAGCTGTGACAGGAATTGCCCTCGAACAGAACGAGCGTCTGGTTGCGGGGCATGGGATTGGGACCTGGGCGACCAGCGAAGTACGCACGGGCCGCAGAGCCCTGAGCGCCCGATGGCAACAGCCACTCCTTCGGCAAGGCAAACCAGTACCCCGTCCCCTCGCTTCCCGCCGCGACGTTTCCGACGAAGGTGTTGTGCGGATTGGTGATCCAGAACGACGCCGGCGCCCGGTTCTGGAACTGATCGTTCGGGCCGTGGTCGCTCGGCAACACCACCTGGGTGCTCGCCTTGGGCAGCCGTGTGCCGAGGATCAGGTTGTCCTTGATCACGTTCTTCTCCTCGCTGCCGTCCTCGAGGAACACGCCGTGCCCGCGGTGCTCGAATCCGACGTTGCCTTCGAACCGCACGAAGTCGGTGCCGTGGATGGTCGCGACACGGAAGTTCGAGTGATGGATGCTGGAGTTCTTCATGAACTGACCCTGACCGGCGCCCAGGAGCATGTGCCAGTGGATCGGGTAACGGCCCTCCTGCCCCGCGCGCCCCATGTTCTCCAACTCGACGCCCGAGAAGCGACCGAATCCCGGGCGATGCGATGGAGTGGTCTCGGCGCGGATCATGATGTGCCCGCCAGGGCCCGGTAGCAGTGGCGTCCGCGGGCGTCCGATGACCTTGACGTTGTGGGTCAGCATTCCCACCTCCGCACGTTGGTCGAGGAACATCGTGTGATGCGGGAAGGGGCGGCCGACGGCGGTGATCGTCCCGCAGTGCCGATACAGCAGCGGGCTGCCGAGGGTGATGGTGGTGGGGGCCCCACCTGTCCCTGGAGTGACGCTCTGGATCGTGCGCTGCTCGGCGTGGTCGAAGTCACGATCGGAAGACGCGATCACGATCTGGTCATCGGGCAGCCAGCCCACGGGGTCGCCAGCCACGAGGATCGTGGCGGCGCCTTGAGCCACGTCCGCGGCCAGGCGCACCCAGCTCGTGGTGCGCCTGCCGTGCATCTCGACGACGCCTTCGTCATTGACCAGCAGGGCGTTGATCTCCTGGGGATCCGGCAGGGGTCCGGGCCCCACGTAGTCGTCGTCAAGGGCGAGTTCGAAGGTGCTGCTGAAAGGGATCCCCGGCAGGCCGACCTGGAAGTAACTGCCTTGGCCATGCACCAGGAGCCTGCGGGTGGACAGGGAGGTCTCCCCGCCGGTGTCGAGGACGTAGAGTTCGCCCTGCAGATCGACGCTGTTGGCGGATCCTTCCTTCAGGCCGACGCAGCTGGTGGCCGGGATCACCACGTCGTCGTCCTGGGTCGGGATGTCGACACCCATCCAGGCCCAGGTCGCGGTCTCGGTCCAGGGGATGAGTTCCCGGACGTTGAGCATGTCGATCAGCGCCGTGTGCGACGTGGCATCGACCCGCGTCCCCTGGAACAGCACCAGGATGCTCGAGGCCTGCGCCACGAACGGCCGGCTGTAGTAGCGACGGTACGTCGCATCGATCAGCGGCTCGTCGAACACGTCCTCCGAGACGAGCTGGTTGTTGACCATGGCGGCGATGGTCACGCGGACGTTCTGCCCGTCGACCACCTCACCGATCTTGCGCTGGGCGCCGAGGAAGGAGATCCGCCACGCGCCGCCTGCGGCGGGCAACGTGTGCGCGAACGAGAAGCCGACCGGGCCGGTTGCCGCCGAGGACTGCAGGAATGCGGCGAAGTCGCCGTCGGGAGCGTTGCTGGCGGTGATCGACGACGTGCGGCCGGCGATGCCGCCGCCCGACCAGGTCCAGGGCTGCTGCGTCTGGTCGAACGGGGGATACAGCGGGCCCGTGGCTCCCAGCACGATGTGCTGCTGCTGTGTGATCAGGCTCGGGTCGGCTTCGAAGCTGCTGTGCGGGTAGGCGACCGAGCCGATGTAGTGCTGCGTTCCCGGGCTCGCGAGGATGGGCGAGGGCAGTGGTTCGAACTGGGCGCGTGCGCTACCGGTCGCCACGGCGAGCGTCAGGAGGAGGGCGGCGAGACCCCGCACCGGGGGGGGAGAATTGGGATCAGGTGCATGTTGCGTTTCCCTGTCGTCCCCGAGGCAAGCGGGGACGGACGGCGGAACTCTATCCGGCACAACAAGCCTGCCCAGCCCCGGCCTGGG
>CAZMGG010000086.1:0-24804 GCA_964565715.1 uncultured candidatus Brocadiaceae bacterium
GATCTCGTCGGTCCAGGGGACCCTGACCAACCCCGGGTTCGGCCGGTTCACGGGGGTGGAACTGGCCAACCTGGGTCGCGAGAAGCAGGTGGGGCGGTATCCGATGCACTGGCACATGTTGCTCGACGGCGGCAGGGGGCAGTACATGAAGCGCTGCAGCATCCGCGACTCCAACCTGCGGGTGGTGGCGGTACATGGCACCGACTACGTGGCGTTCGAGGACAACGTGGCACACGAGCATTTCGGGCACGGCGTGTTCCTGGAGGATGGCAGCGAGCAGTGGAACGTGTTCCGCAACAACCTGGTGCTCGGGACGAAGGCGCCGGCGGTGGGTAAGGAGGTCTTGCCGAGCGACATCAAGCCACTGGATGTGTTCCAGAACCGGGCGCCGGCGACGTTCTGGATCACGAATCCGCACAACACGTTCGTGGGCAACGTGGCGGCGGGCGGCGAAGGGGTTGGGTACTGGTTCGTGTTTCCTCTCAGGCACATGGGCATGTCGCATTTGCAGCCCGCGAGCGTCTACTTCGCCTCGCGTACGCTGCCGCATGATCAGGCGCTACTTCGGTTCGACGACAATGTCTGCCACAGCACATGGATTGCGTTCGACGTGCATGACGGCATTGAATTGTCGGTCGACCAATTTGACCCCAGGTTCAATTCGATCAAGACCAACTACACCTGGAAACCGGCGACGGGAGCCGCCAGCGATCCGCAGACCATGAACGGCTTCACTGCGTATGCCTGCAATGTCGGGATCTACACGGGGGATGGCGACACCAACATCGTCTTCGACCAGGCGATGCTGGCAGACTCGTCGCGTGCCATCGCGTTCGCCTCGCACGACATCGTGAAGAACACTGTTGTCGTGCGGGACTCGGGCAACAACCTGCGCACCCCGGCCAACATCCCTGGCAACCCGTACCTCAACGCCAATGACGTGACCAGCGCACTCCTGCTGTACGACGGCGCCGCGAGGCTCGTGAACGTCCATCTCGTGGGATACGACGCTGGCGTCGGCAGCTCTTCCGCGTTCCATGGTGTCGGTGCCGCCCGCCGACGTACGGGCGTCAGCTTGTCCAGCATGACCAGCTCTACGACTACGCTCGGTCCGCCGACGAGGCCGTTCTGGATCGCGTGGCAGGACTTCAATGCGCCCGGTGTGGTGAACTACACGAACGGCGACGATGCGCGAAACCCGAACTTCTGGGCGTTCTCGATCGACAACCCAGACCTGAGCCTGCACCCTGGCTCTGGCGTAGTGCATCCCACGGTGGTCGGCAACCACCCCATGATGCTGTTCCAGCCGAACGTCATCGAGCAGGCGGTTCCGGGCGCCGTCATCGGGCCATCCAACACTGCAGTGGCGTGGCTGACGCCGTACCGGTTCGCCTTCCTGCGGGTCATCTGCCCGGAGGTGTTGGGAACACCCCCCAATCCCCAGACCGTGCCTCCGACACCGCCCCACGCGACGTCCCAACTCCGCTACACCCGTGAGAGACTGGTCGGGACGACCACCCAATCGCTCCAGTACACGGATCAGTGGCGAACGCAGTTCTTCAAGCAGATGGCACTGGCGGTCAATCCGACGGGCCAGGGTGATTCGGTCAGGCACAAGTTGCTGTGGTCGGACCCATTGTGGACGACGCCTGGGGTCGTCCTGCCGACCGTAGAACTCCGGTTCGGGGAGATGCGTCCCGGAGACTGGATCCTGGTCGGTCTCGAGGGATACGGAGCGCAGCCGCTGCCCACGGCCGTGAGTCGGGCGACGCGGTTCGCCCGCAGGACCGACGCGGTGGCGGCGTTGGACTGGGAGGCCATGCCCGCGGCGCTCGACATGGCGGCGCTCATGAGCCAGGGGCACACCGGCTGGTGGGCGGATGCTGCTACCGGAACGCTCTGGATCAAGGTTGTCTGTAATACGGCGGGTCAGTACACGGCGATCGGTATGGCCCACGATGGGCAGGGGCAGGCAATCCAGGTGCAACGATGAAAACGATGATGCATGAAGTGTCGCTGGGCGCAGCCATGGCAGCCACGCCGAGGATCTCCCTTCGGCTCTGGTCGTGTCCGAGGCTGCCCATGTTCTTGGTGGCGCTGTTCTTGATTGGACAGTGCCTTCGGGCGCAGACTGCATGGCAGGTCACAGTGACCCCCGAGAACGGCTATGGCGCACACTGCTACGATGAGGGTCGTTCTCGCATGGTGTTCGTCGGATGGCGAGGAGACACATATGAGAAACAGCCGTCGGCAGGTTGGAGTTGGGTGTCTGGCGGGGCACCGTCTTTCGGCGGTTGGTTTGGCGGCATGGCCTATGACCGAAACAGGCAGCGGGTAGTTGTCTACGATGGTGTTCGCACGTGGCACTGGGATGGGGTGGCGTGGCAACTCCGTCAGCCTCCGTCGAATTGGGCCTTCCTGCACCTTGTGGCCCACAAGAAAAGGGGAACGGTGATGGCGTTCGGCGGGCCTGCGAACCCATGGACCGCCAACGATCTGTACGAATGGAATGGATCCAATTGGATTCTGGTGCCGACAACCAACAAGCCTCCTCGCCCCGGAGGTTGGAGTGCTTCGGTAGTCTACTTGAAGAGTGTCTACGATGCCCGCAGGGACAAGCTGGTGTTGTACGGTTCCATATGGTTCGATTGGAACTCGGGGCAATACTCCAACCTCCAGCCGGTCATATGGGAGTGGGATGCCATCAATGGCTGGGTGAGCCGCAACGTTGCGGGCAGCATTGACCCTGTTGGGCAGCTGCACTTTGATTCGCAGCGTGGAGTGGTCACCAAGGTGCAGGGTATTCCGGTGCAGACGTACGAGTGGGATGGAGGGGGAGGCTGGATCCCGATTACGCCGACCAGCACGCCGCCCCCAGGCTTCTCTCCATACAAGTATGGCGCGTTTGAGGCCCAGGAAGGACTGCTGTACATGGGATTCGGCGACTCCAACACCGACGTGCCCTACACCTATGGCAGCGTCAATCCAGGTACCTTCACCACCCTGGCCCCCGGATGTCCCGGCACCCTTGGTCAGCCGACCCTGGCGCTCACCGACAACTGGACCCGCGCCTGGATGGGTCGCACGCTCAGCGTCGACCTCCACAACCTCCCCCAGTCCACCGGCTTCCTCGTCACCGGCTGGTCCAACCAGCGGGTTGGCGCGTTCCTGCTGCCCGTCGGCCTCGCCACCTTCGGGATGCCGGGCTGCCACGCCCGGGTCTCCACCGATCTCATCGTGCCGGTCGCCGGCGCCAGCAACACCGCGACCTTCACCCTGCCGGTGCCGCAGAACTCCGCCCTGCTCGGTGCGACCCTCTACCAGCAGGGCTTTGCCATCGACCCCGCGGCCAACGCTGCCGGGCTCACCGCCAGCAACGCCGTGCGGGTCACGATCGGACGCCTGTAGCGGCATCGGCCGGCGCGGCACCCGCATCCTGCATCGCCGACCCGGAGCGCCGGCGCGGTCGGGGCCTCGAACCCGGCCCGGCACGCGCCAGGTCTCGGGTCCGCTACTCGCCGCCCCGTCGCAGCTGTGCCTCTGCGCCGGGAGGAAACCCGCGCCCGACCCGTCCTGCGGCCCCGTTGTTGGAACCCGGCCGACCCCCCGGTACAACGTTCCCCTTTCCAACCCGACCGAACATGGCAACCCTCCGGCACCTCGCTTCTCCGTTCCTCTGCGCGCTCGCGCTGGCCATCCCCGCCGCCGCCCAGGCCATCCCAGGCGTCTCCGCCACCCTGAAGGCGGAGCGGGGCACCGTGCCGAGCGGCGCCACCGCCGTCTTCACCCTGACCATCGAGGCCAAGCAGGATGCCGAACTGCCGGCGGCGCTGGTCTCGGGCATGGAACTGGAGGCCACGCCGGCCGGCGGCACCGCCGCGCCGATCAGCGAGCCGGGCAAGGGTGGCGCCGTGGCGGTCACCGCCGGCACCAGGATCGAGCGGAAGCTGAGCGTGCCGGTCGCCAAGCTGGCGCCGACGCCGCCCACCAGCGACCTGCTCAACGTCGAGGTGTCGTGGAAGGGCCTCGCCGGCGCGTCGTGCATCGTCAAGGTCGCGCCCGACGCCAGCGGGGTGGCCATGGAGGATCTCGACCTGGAGAAGACCAAGGTGATCCTGGTCACCAGCATGGGCGAGATGACGCTGGCGTTCCGGCCCGACAAGGCGCCGAAGCACGTCGAGAACTTCGTCAAGCTGGCCAAGCAGGGCTTCTACGACAACACCAAGTTCCACCGCGTGATCCGCAACTTCATGGTGCAGGGCGGTGACCCGAACACGAAGGACGGCGATCCGGCGACCTGGGGTCAGGGCGATCCCGGCTACAAGATCGACGCCGAATTCAACGACCTGAAGCACGTGCGCGGCACGCTGTCGATGGCGCGCAGCAGCGATCCGAACTCGGCGGGCAGCCAGTTCTTCGTCTGCCACAAGGACGCCTCGCACCTGGATGGCCAGTACACGGCGTTCGGCGCCCTGGAGTCCGGCGCCGACGTGCTGGACACGATCGCCACGACGCCGGTGGGCGGCCCGCAGGGCAGCACGCCGAACACGCCGGTGGTGCTGTTCCACGCCCTGGTCTTGCCGGTGAAGAAGGCGAAGTAGCGATGATCGACCTGGACCAGGCCGATCTGGCGCAGCTGGAGGCCGCCATCGAGACCGACAAGGGCACGATGGTGGTGACGTTCTTCCCCGACAAGGCGCCTTTGCACGTGCGCAACTTCTGCGCGCTGGCGCAGCAGGGCTTCTACGACGGGCTGGCGTTCCATCGGGTGATCCGCAACTTCATGGTGCAGTCGGGCTGCCCGAACACCAGGCAAGGCGCCACCGGCCGGCCGGGGACCGGTGGGCCGGGGCATCGGATCCGCGCCGAGTTCAACGACACGCCGCACACCCGCGGCGTGCTGTCGATGGCGCGGAGCCAGGATCCCGACTCCGCGGGCAGCCAGTTCTACATCGTGCACGCGGCGCACGCCCGGCACCTGGACGGCCAGTACACGGCGTTCGGCGTGGTCGAGGAGGGCCTCGACGTGCTGGACCAGATCGCCGGCGTCGACTGCGACTTCGGGCCGGGCGGCGAGCGCTCGGTGCCGCGGCAGCGGCTCGGGCTGCGCTCGGTGACCGTGCGGCCGCGGCAGGAACGCCAGGTCGAGGGCGCCGGTGCCGAGCAGGCGGGCGACGAGCAGGCGGAGTAGCAGGCGGAATAGCCGCCTGCCCCATGGCCTGGGGTGCCGTCGCGGCGTCAGGTGGGAATCATGCAGAACGTGCTGATCGAGCGTGACGGCCACCTGGCCGTCGTCACCGTCAACCGGCCGGCGAAGCTCAACGCGCTGGATGGCCAGACCATCGCCGAGCTGACTGAGGCCTTCACCGCGCTGGCGGCCGACCGGGGCACCGGCGCGGTGATCCTGACCGGTGCCGGCGAGAAGGCGTTCATCGCCGGCGCCGACATCACCGTGCTGAGCAAGCAGGGCGTGCTGGACGGCGCGCAGAACGCGCGGGACGGCCAGCGGCTGACGCTGGCGATCGAGCGCTGCCCGCAGCCGGTGCTGGCGGCGATCAACGGCTTCGCGCTGGGCGGCGGCCTGGAGATGGCGCTGGCCTGCGACGTGCGCTACGCGGCGGCCACGGCGAAGCTGGGCCTGCCGGAGGTGTCGCTCGGCATCATCCCGGGCTACGGCGGCACCCAGCGCCTCGCCCGGCTGTGCGGCAGCGGGGCGGCGTTGCAGTTGATCCTGACCGGCGATCCGATCGGCGCCGACGAGGCGTTGCGCATCGGCCTCTTGAACGGCGTGTGCGCGCCGGCGGAGCTGCTGGACACGGTGAAGAACGTCGCCCGCAGGATGGTGTCGCGGGGGCCGCAGGCGCTGGCGCTGGCCAAGCAGGCGGTGCGGCGTGGGCTGTCGATGCCGCTCGCCGACGGGCTGGAGCTGGAGGCCGACCTGTTCGGCCTGATCAGCTCGACCGCCGAGATGAAGGAAGGGATGGCGGCGTTCCTCGAGAAGCGCAAGCCGTCCTGGCTGCGGAGCTGAGGTCCAAGGTGGACCCGTTCCGGCGCCTGCTGGAGCTGCCGCGGGGCGGGCCGGTGGCGC
Source organism: uncultured candidatus Brocadiaceae bacterium (assembly GCA_964565715.1). Taxonomy (GTDB): domain Bacteria; phylum Planctomycetota; class UBA1135; order UBA1135; family UBA2386; genus CAZMGG01. The sequence goes on from CAZMGG010000086.1 coordinate 6,089, forward strand.
TGCTGCACTCGTGCGGCCAGGGGCCGGCGTGGCTCTGTCATTCGCCGCGGGACGTGCTGACGGTGGGCCCGGGCAGCCACGCCGGCGCGTTCGCCCGGCTCGGCGCGTTCCTCGAGCGCCACCGGGACGTCCGCAGCGTCGGCTGGCTCGGCTTCGACCTCGGGCTGGACGTGGAGGCCTGGCCGCTGCGCCTCGAAGACGACCTGCCGGTGCCGGTGCTGCACGTGGCGGCCTACGACCGGGTCGAGGCCTTCGCCGGCGCGCCGGTGCCGCCGGCGCCGGCGGTGCCCCGAGCGCGCGACCTGCGCGCCCACACGACCCGCGCCGACTACGAACGGCGCGTCGCGGCCGTGATCGAGCACATCGCCGCCGGCGACCTGTTCCAGGCCAACCTGACCCAGCCGTTCACCGGCGCCTTCGACGGCGATCCGCGCGCCCTGTTCTGGCGCCTGTGCCGCGAGAGTCCGGCGCCGTTCGCGGCCTACGTCGAGGACGGCCAGGGCACCGCGGTGCTGAGCAGTTCGCCCGAGGAGTTCCTCTGGCGGGAGGGCCCGCGGGTGCGCACGCGGCCGATCAAGGGCACAAGGCCGCGGCACCGGGATCCGCTGGTGGATGCGGGGCTGCTGCAGGAGCTGCTGGCGAGCGACAAGGATCAGGCCGAGCTGGCGATGATCGTCGACCTGCTGCGCAACGACCTCGGCAAGGTGGCGGCCACCGGCAGCGTGCGGGTCGGCCCGTTCCCCGATCATCAGAGCTTCGCGCAGGTGCACCACCTGTTCGCGGAGGTGACCGCGACGTTGCGCGACGACGTCGACACCGTGGAGCTGCTGCGTGCGACGTTCCCCGGCGGCTCGATCACCGGCTGTCCGAAGCTGCGTTGCCTGGAGATCCTCGAGGAGCTCGAGCTGGCGCGGCGCGGCGTCTACACCGGCGCGATCGGCTGGTTCGGGCCGGGGCCGGCGCTGCACCTGAACATCGCGATCCGGACGATGGTGGTGCGGGGCTCGGTGGTGCGCGGCAACGCCGGCGGCGGCATCACCGCGCAGAGCGTTCCGGCGCGGGAATACGAGGAAACCCTGCACAAGATGGCGGGCCTGCTGCGGGCGCTGCAGTGCGACGTGGCGACGCCGGCGGAGGCGCGGTGAGCGGGGCGTTCGGGTTGCTGGAGACGATGCGGCGCGCGGACGGCGCATTGCCGTGGTGGGACGCGCATCTGGCGCGGCTGCGGGCGTCGGCGCAGCGGCTCGGCTGGCCGGTGGCGTTGCCCGGCGATCTGCGGGCGCGGGCGGCGGCGCTGCCGGAGCCGGTGGTGCGGCTGGTGCTGTGGCCCGACGGGCAGGTGGCGTTGCAGGGCCGCGCGATGGAGGGTCCGGCGGTGGTGCGGCTGATCCCGGTGCTGGCGGTTCGGGCGGGCGACGCGCCGCCCCGCGACCTGAAGACCACCGACCGGCGCCACTACGACGCGGCGCTGGCCGAGGCCCGCGCCGGCGGTGCCGACGACGGCGTGCTGCTGGGGCCTGGTGGCGAGGTGCTGGAGACCGCGGTCGGCAACCTGTGGCTCCTGCTGGACGGGGTCTGGGTCACGCCCCCAGCGGACGGCCGCGTGCTGCCCGGCGTCATGCGTGGGGCGCTGCTGCGCGGTGCCGGGGCCTCTGTGGTGACCGCCGAACGGGTCTGCGGGCTCGGCGACCTGCACCGCGCCACGGCATTGGCGGTCAGCAACGCCGTGCACGGCGTGCGGCCAGCGGCCCTGGTCGGTTGCTCGCCGGCCGCCGACTGCGCCCGCCTGGTGCGGTTCGCCCACGCCCTGCTGGCGGGCTGACTCCGGCGGCGAGATTCGGTGCTTGCCGTAAATGGCGGTGTCGGCTTGGGTTGTGGCATGGCGCTCCCACCGCGATTCGTGCGCAATCAAGTTGGCCCAAGAGCCGCCGCGGGGCGTCGGGCTGCCGCAGGCGTGGGGGGGCGGTGTTGTAAGTGGCGTTCAGGACGCGAGTTGGAGCCTGAGTGCCCCGCTGGCGATTGGTGCGCAATCAAGATGCAGCAAGGGCCTTGGGCCGCCGCGGACCGATCCTGACCCGGGGACTTGCGCATGCCCGGCATCGGCGTCCAATACCTGCCTCGTCCATGGAGCCCAGCGCGGAGAGCGCGCAGCTCTGGCAGTCCGTCTACCAGGAGCTGAGACGCCTGGCGGCACAGCATCTTGCCGCCGAGCGCCGGAATCACACGCTGCAGGCGACCGCCCTGGTCAACGAAGCGTTCCTGCGGCTTCGCGATGACCGCTCGGCGCCGCACCTCGGCCACGCGGCATTCTGCCGCGCCGCCGCCGTGGCGATGCGCCGCGTTCTGCTCGACCATGCCCGGGCAAGGCTGCGCCGCAAACGGGCGTTCCCCGGGGGGTGTCGGATCGACTTCGATCCGGACCTGTGTCAGGAGGAGATCGAGGCGGCCCGTTTGCTGGACATCGAGGCTGCCTTGCAGCAGCTCGAGGTCATCAGCCAGCGACGCGCCGAGATCGTGCGCCTCCGCTTCTTCGCCGGCCTGACGGAGGAGGATGTCGCCGATGTCCTCGGCGTGAGCCGCCGCACGGTCCAGTACGAGTTCCGCAGCGCCCGAGCGTGGCTGGCGCGGATCCTCGGCGCCGAGCAGCACCTGGCCTAGCCGGAGTCGTCGTTGCCCGACCAGCGCCGAGTCCTGGAGGTTTTCGAAGAGGCGCTGATGCGGCCGCCGGAGCAACGCCCGGCGTTCCTTCTGGCGTCCTGCCCCGATCAGACGACGCTGCGACTGGAGGTCGAGGATCTGCTGCGCCACGACGCCGCAGGCGACCTCGATCTGCACCCGCCGTTGGGGCCGGTGCTGGGTCACCTCGGACCCGTCCTCCGGCGAGAACCGCCGGTGGCAGCGTTTCCCCGCCGGCTGGGCCGCTATCGCGTGCTGGGCGAGTTGGGCAGGGGCGCGATGGGCGTCGTCTACCGGGCGGAGCAGGACGCGCCGAACCGCGAGGTCGCCCTGAAGCTGATGCTCATCGACGCGACGCTGCCGCAGCATCGCCTGGCAGCCGTCGCAGAGGCCGACGCCCTGGCGCGGCTGCGGCATCCCGGCATCGTGCCTGTCTTCGACGCGGGCGTCCTCGACGTCGACGGCGTCGCCTATCCCTTCCTGGCCATGGAACTGGTGGAAGGCATGCCGTTGCGTGTCTGGCGCGACGTGCAGCGACCGTCGGTGGCCGAGCGCGTCCGGCTACTCGTCGCGGTCTGCGAGGCCACCGAGGCTGCCCATCGGCGCGGTGTCATCCACTGCGACCTGAAGCCGGATCACATCCTGGTGGAGACGGATGGGGGCGTGCCACGGCCGCGCATCCTCGACTTCGGCGTGGCCCGCCTGATCGCCCGCGCCGACGTGCAGCCGGGATTGGCGGGCACGCTCCCCTACATGAGTCCGGAGCAGTTGGCGGGCGATGGCGACGTGGACACGCGCACCGATGTCTACTCGCTGGGAGTCGTCGCCTTCGAACTGCTGACCGGAGCTACGCCGCACATGTTGGCCGGCATGGCCCTGGAGGATGTGCGCCGGCAGGTGGCGGCAGGTCCGCCTCCTGCGGCCCTCGCCGCGCTCGGCCGAGACCTCGGGCCTGTTGTGGGCACGGCGCTGGCGCCGGACCGGTCCAGCCGCTACGCGTCGGCGGGGGCCCTTGCCGCAGACCTGGAACGCTGGCTCCGGCGGGAACCCGTTTCCGTGGTGCGGCACACGCCCTGGTACCTCGCGCACTGCTTTGCCCGGCGGCGGCGGGCGATCTGCGGGCTCCTGGTGTTGTCGGTCCTCGCGATGGGCGTGGCCTTCGCCGTCGTGGTTGCTTCCCTGGCGCGGACCGATGCCGCCCTAGACCGTCTGGTGGGCACCAGCCGCTTCGCCGTCGAGCAGATCGTAGGTCGCCTGGCGACGCTCTCGGGTACGCGGGAGGTGCGCGCGGAGACTCTGCAGCGCTTCCTGCCCGAGGTCGAAGAGATGCTGCAGGGGCGGCCCGGCGACCCGACGATCCTGGCCTGTCGCGCCGCGATCTGCCGCCAACTCGGCGACCTGGCACACTTCCGGGAGCGGTTCGAGGAGGCGCTCTCCTGGCGCCGGCGCGCGCTGGCCGACTCCTCGGTGATCCTGGCGACCCGCCCCGACGACGCCGCGCTGCGTGCGCGTGAGGCGACGGACCTCGTGCTCGTCGGTGACGTGCTGCGACAGCTGTCAGGGCCTGGCGCGGCGTTGGCCGCCTACCAGCGGGCGCACGCGGTGTTCCTGGAACTGGCCGACGAGGAGCCGCGGGACGGTGGTCGGCTCGACGATGTGGCCTGGAGCTGCGACCGGATGGCCTTCGTCGCCGTGGAGGAGGGGCGGGCGGCGGACGCGGAGGCGTTCCTGGATCAAAGGGAGGCGCTGCTCCATGAACTCGAGACCGTGCGGCCGGGCAGCATCCACAACCTTGCCGGATGGCGGTCACTCTACGGCCTGCGCTCCCACCTGGAGCGCGCGCGCGGGCGGATGGATCAATGCGAAGCGTGGATCCTGAAGGCGGTGCTGCCGGCCCGGGAGCGGATGCAGCGGGAGCCGCACGACGTGGGAGCGGTGTTGGAGTTCGGCAACATGGTGATGGCACTGGGCGAGTGCCGGCGGGAGCGGGGGGCGCCGATGGATGCGGAGTTGGCGGCGTGGGCGCGGGAGGCTCTGGCGGCGGCGGAACGGCTGGCGGCGTACGAGCCGGACGTGTGGGAGTTGCGGAACCAGTGCGAGAAGTTGGGGCGGTTGGCGGCGGACAGACGGTAGGGGTGGGGAGGTGGGGTGGCGAGCCCGATGGCATGCCCAGGTCTTCGGTTGCGGATCAGCGTGTTTGCGCCGCAGGGCCGCTTCTGACGCGAACGCACCATGTCTTTCCAGCAACCCCGCACGAGGACGCATGCCCTCGGGTTGGTCACGCTTCTTGCAACGGCCGTTGCCGCATCCGTGCCTCTGGCCGCCCAGACCACTTGGACCTCGTTCGAGGATCGGACCAGCCACGCTCTTGGCGTGGAGCTGTCCTCTGGCATGGCCACGATGTTCGGCGGGGTCAGCATCACCACGCCGGGTGTCCTCCTGGACGACACGATCACCAACCCGACCGGTTCCGGGTGGCAGCCACAGCGGCCGGCCAACAAGCCTACGGGCCGCAAGGAGCACGCGATGGCCGGCGCCATCGGCCCGAACGATGCCCCGTTCGTGATCCTGTTCGGCGGCACGAAGACCCAGGGTACGACCACGGTGCGCAGCAACGACACCTGGCGCTATGACGGATCCTCCTGGGGCGAGGTGACCCCTCCGGCCGGGGTGCGGCCGTCGGCGCGAACCGGGCACGGCATGGTGCAGGACCTGCTCCGCAACAGGGTCATCCTGATCGGTGGGTCTGCCGGGATCCTCCCCCTGAACGATGTCTGGGACTTCGACCCGATCAGCAACGCGTGGATGCAGCGTCCGCCCACGTCGCCCGCCATGCCCGGCCGGTACGGCCACGCGATGGCGTGGGATCCGGTCACGGGCACGGTGCTGGTCTTCGGCGGCAACGGCTACCGGTCCGACACCTGGGAATACGACCCCTTCCTCAACACCTGGACCGACCGGACTCCCATCGGACCCAACCCCATCACGGGACGCATCGGCGCGGCGATGGCCTACCTGCCGCTCACCGACAACCTCGTGATGTTCGGCGGCGCCTCGGCGGCCGGCCCCCTGGACGACACATGGGTCTGGAATCGCGTGAGCCGCGCATGGAATCCGGCGAGTCCAGCGATGCGCGCGCCGGCCCGCAGCGGCCACGTCATGTTCCCGGCGGCCGATAGCTCGAAGGTCATCGTGCATGGCGGCAGCAACGGCTCGACCACGCCGTTGACTGGGTTGTGGGGTTGGAACGGCGTCAACTGGGCGCCCTACACGCCGCCGCCAGCGCCACGCCGAGGGGTCGGTCTCGCCTTCGACAGCGTCCGGCAGCGGACGGTGCAGTTCGGCGGTCGCAGCCATCCGCCGTGGTCCGATTCGAACGAGACCTGGGAGCTGGAGGGGCTCACCTGGCGCCGGCCAAGCATGGCCAACTCGCCGCCGGCCCGCGCCTATCCCGCCATGACCTACGACCGGACCCGGAACAAGACGGTCCTGTTCGGCGGATTCCAGGGATCGGGATCGATCAACTACTCCTACTGCTACGGTCCCCTCAACGACACCTGGGAATGGGACGGGACCAACTGGCAGAGACGGACGACGAGCAGCACTCCGCCGCCCTCTGGCGGTCTGCAAATGGCCTACGACTCCCGTCGCGGCGTGCTGTGGATGCTCCACGGACTGAGCATGTGGCGCTACGACGGGTCGAACTGGTTCGAGAGCGGGATGCCGTATCCCCGCGTCAACGGCGCCGGCGCGTTCGACGAACAGCGGAGCGAGTTCGTCATGCATGGCGGGGGACAACCGCAAGGCAACTACCGGACCATGGATGACACGTGGGCGAACACCGCCGGGACGTGGTCCAGGCGGCACTCGCCGGCCTCGCCGCAGGGCAGGTATGCGCACGCCATGGCCTACGACGCGCCGCGGGGGACATGCGTTCTGCTGGGAGGTGTGGAGTGGGGCGGTCAGTTCATGGGCGATACCTGGCTGTGGAACGGCAGCAGCTGGAGCACGGGGCAGGGTCTGCCCGGCCGCTACGCCCCCTGGGCCCACTTCTCCCCGCAGCTCGGCATGGTGTTCGTCTTCGGCGGTCAGTTGCAGAACGGAACCGTCGTGGCGGACGCGAGGGCCTGGAACGGGTCTGCGTGGCAGGCGCTGCCCGGCCCACAGCCGTCGGCCAGGCTGTGGACGGTGATGGCCACCGATGTCGCGCGCGGGCGAGTCGTGTTGTTCGGCGGCAACGATGGAACACAACTGCTGAGCGACACCTGGGAGTTCGACGGCACTGTCTGGAGCCAACGCCAGCCTGCCACTGTGCCGGCGGCGCGGGCCAACCAGCAGATGGCCTTCGATCCGGTGGCCGCCCGGGTCATGATGTTCGGCGGCGGCCTGCAGGCGGGCTCTGGCCAGGACACCTGGCACTGGGACGGCACCAACTGGGCCCAGGACAACCCGACGACCGTGCCGCCCGCCCGTGGTGGTGGCAGGATGTGGAGCGACGGCGCACGGGTCCGCCTGTGGGGTGGCGGCAACGGGACGGCCGTGTTCGGGGACCTCTGGGAGTGGACCGGCAGCAACTGGCTGGACCTGACATCCACCGATCCCCGGCCCTCGGACCGCCGGTTCTACGCCATGGCCTATGACGAACGGCGTGACCGGGTCGTGGTGTTCGGCGGCATGTTCCTCCAGGACTGCTCCACGCCGACCTACTTCGGTGACACGTGGGAGTGGGATGGCATGGTCTGGCAGCAGCGGTTCCCGGTCTCCTCGCCGGGATCCCGCGCCCACGCCAGCATGGTCTACGACTTGGCGAGGTCGAGGGTCGTGTTGAATGGCGGCTACGACAGCAACGGGCCTTTGGGTGACACGTGGGAATGGGATGGGACGAACTGGATCGGGCAGGCCCCGACGGTGTCGCCCCCTGCGGTCTACAACCACGCGCTGGCCTACGACACGAGCCGGAGGATGACGATCCTCTCCGGCGACGTCGGCACATGGGACTACGGTCCGGTCCTCCCCGCCTCGACCGCGTCCTACGGTCAAGGCTGCGCGGGCACCGCCGGCGTTCCCGAACTCGTCCCGACCCCGTGGGCCGGCCCGTGGCTCGGCGATCGGATGGAGATCGACATCCTGCGGCGACCGCCGGGGTTCGGGATCATGGTCTACGGCTTCTCTGACAGCACCTGGAACGGGCTGCCGCTGCCGCTGCCGATCGCGGCGCTCGGCATCCCCGCCGGCAACGGCTGCACGCTGCAGAGTTCGGTCGAATGGTCCGAGTTCCTGCCGTTCAGCGGCCGGTACACGTCGTTTCCGATGCCGACGCTGCCGATCGCGCTGGGCTTCACGATGCACATGCAGGCCGGGTTCCTGGATGCGGGAACCCCGGGCTTCCCCGTGGTCGTCTCGCAGGGGTTGCACATCATGTTCGGCGGGAAGTGAACGGAGGCCGGGCGGGTGCAGGTTGACGCCGCGATTGGTGCGCAATCAAGATGGCCGCGGGGCCGTGGGGCCGCCGCGGGGCGTTGGGGGCGGTGTTGTAAGTGGCGTTCAGGGCTTGGGTTGGAGCCTGAGTGCCGCCGCGGGCGAATTGGTGCGCAATCAAGATGGCCGCGGGGCCGTGGGGCCGCCGCGGGGCGTTGGGGGCGGTGTTGTAAGTGGCGTTCAGGGCTTGGGTTGGAGCCTGAGTGCCGCCGCGGGCGAATTGGTGCGCAATCAAGATGGAGGGGGGTGGGTCAGCGCGCGGGCGCCGCGGGCACGGCGCTGGGCGGCACCGACGACAGCCCGTTCAGCCAGGCCCGGTACTCCTCGGGCTCGGCGTGGGGCGGCGGACCGTTGCGGTGGGCCAGCGCCAGCCTGGCGGCCGCCCGCGGTGCCGGATCCTCGGCCTCGGTCTCGTTGGCCAGATCCACCAGGAGCCGCAACCCATCCACGCGGCCGGCAGCGGCCAGCATGCGGGCTGCCACCAGGCGCGGTGCGGGCGGCCACCAGCCGACCTCGCCCGCCGGCAGGCGGCCGGCGTCGGCGCCGTTCTGCTCCAGGCATTCCAGCGCCGCGACGCGCACCGCGTCCTCGCCGTTGCCGAGCGCCAGGGACCACACGGCCTGCTGGACCGCCGCGTCGGCGAGGTGGTCGCCGAGGCCGCGGAGCAACGCCGCCTGCAGGCCAGCCTCGGAGCGGCCGAGCCGGTCGGCGAGGACCGCCGACGCCGCGGGGCCGACCTGGAGGCGTGGCAGCAACTGCAGGGCAAGCGGGCCCGAGTCGGAGTAGTCGAGCATCCCGGACAGATCGCCGGCGACCATCGCCGGCAGCCGCGCGGGCATGGCGGCGAACGCCGCCTCGCGCACCTCGGTCCGGTCGTCGGCCAGCATGCGGACCATCGCCCGCAGGAGCGGGTCCGGAACGCCGGCGCGTTCGCGCAGGCGCAGCAGCGCCGCCAGCTGCACCGGCACCGCCTCGTCGGCCAGCGCCGCCGCCAGTTCGCGTTCGTCCAGCGGTGCCAGCCGGTCCACTGCCGCGAGCGCCGCGGCCCGGCTGCGGTCGGGGCCGCGCAGGGCCACCAGCCGCAGCGCATCGAGCGCCGCCGGCAGCGGCAGGGCGCCGGCCAGTTCGGCGACGCTGACGAAGTCAGGATGTGCCGGCTGACCCAGCACCCACAGGATCGCCGGCAGGAGCGGCTCGTGCTGCTCGCGCATCTGCGCCAGCCAGCGGTCCTTCTCGGCCGGCAGCCAGATGCGCTGCTGCTGGGCCAGCGCCGAGCGCAGCAGGTCGTAGCCCGCCGGCAGGCTGCGGGCACCGAGGGCGGTGCAGACCTGACCCTGGCCGCCGCCCTGGGGCCAGATCAGCAGCAGGGCTGTGGCGCCGATCGCGGCGAAGCCGGCGCGGACGGCGATGCGGACACGGCGGGCTCGCCGGGCCTGTAGTTCCTGCAACTCCCGCAGGCGGGCGCCTCTTGTGCGCTTACGGGCCATTGGCGGAGACCTCCTGCCAGCCGTTGAAGAGCGAGTAGCGGCCCGAGAGTCCGGCGGCGAGCTGCACCGCCACGCCGGAGAAGCGCAGGTCGCAGGTGCCGCGGATGTCCAGCAGGGGGCTGCTGGGGCCCATGATGACGCCGCCGCGGATCTGCGCGGTGCCCGCACCCGCGTCCAGGGTGCCCAGCACGACGACCACGCCGTTCCAGGTGAAGTTGCCGGCGATGGTCAGGTCGCCGGTGACGACCAGCAGTCCGTAGCCGGTCGTGTTGCCGGTGAACTTGACGTTGCCGGCGCGGTAGGCGGTCACCGGCGTCACCGCGCTGCCGTACGTCGTGCTCGAGATGTTCGTGCCAGTGATCACCACGCCGGCCGTGCTGGCGGCCTGGGTGGCGATCGCGTTCACGTCCACCGGCACCGTGCTGCCGAGGCTCGGCGTGCCGCCGGTGCCCAGCACCTTGCCCTGCTCCGATGGCGTGAGCTGGGACAACAGGTTGGCGGTGGTGCCCGGCGTCGTGATCGACAGGCCGGGCGAGTCGCCGCTGCCCACCGCCGCGCCGGTCAGGCCGACGTTGGTGCCGTTGATGCGGGCCGCGCCGGTGATGTTGATCCCCATCGTGGGGTTGGTCACCGTGGCCGCGGCGGTCACCGTCGGCAGGAAGGAGGTGAAGCCCAGGTAGGCCACCACGCGCCGCCTCGCGTTGCCGTGCACGCCGGTGCTGACCACTTGGAACACCTGCTCGTCCGGGTCGGCGCCGTCGACCGGGCCGTCGCCATCGTTGTCGATGCCGTCACCGCCGAGGTTGGTGCACACGGTGGTGAAGGTCGCGCCGCCCGGCACCGTCTCGCTGTAGGTGGCGCCGTTGACCAGCAGGCCCAGACGCGCCTGGTACATCGCCACGTCGACGCCGGCCTCGGCGGCCATCAGGGCCTTCTCCTCCCGGACGTCGTGCTGCAGGGCCTGGCCCCGGCTGGTCATCGTCTGCAGGAAGCTGCCGACCGTGAACAGGAGCGGCACGAGCATCACCACCATGCCGATGGCGGCGAAGCCATCCTGGTCGGTGCGTTGGCACAATGGGTTCGGTTCGTGGGTCATGGGCATGATTCAGTTGTTGCGCAGGTACAGGCTCTCGACGACGCGGAAGCGGGATACCCGGCCATCGGGCGTGCGCACGGCGGCCCGCAGGGTCACCTGCAGCATCCGCCCGGTCAGCGTGAACGTGCACAGCTCGACGTTGGTGGCCAGCACGACCGACGAGCCGGTGCGGTCGAGCACCACCTCGCCCTCGTCGACCATGCCGTCGCCGTCGTCGTCGATCCCATTCGACGTCTCGCTGGCGCTGATGCGGAACCAGACGGACTGCTGGCCGCCGAGCGTGGCGGCGTTGAGCGACATGGTGCCCGACGCGCTCTGGAAGCGCATGCCGGTGCGGGCCTGGGCGTCGACGTTGTCGATCCACTGGCCCACCGAGCTGGCGCGGCCGGCGCTCACGTCGGTCTGGTCGGCGCGCATCCGGTAGGTCGCCAGCGAGCACGGCCGGATCGCGTGGGCGATCCGTTCGGCCGAGCGCTGCAGGTTCTCCAGGGTGCGCGCCACGATCTCGTCGCTGGCCATGCTGCGGGTGGCCTTGCCGCTCGAGGTCAGCACCATGCCGATGGTCGGCACCAGCAGCACCAGCACCAGCAGCATCTCCAGCAGCGTGAAGCCGCCCTGGGCCCGGCGCGTGTCGGCGCGGCTCATCGGCGTTCTCCCATCAGCGTCTCGATCGAGAAGTCGCCGTTGCGCGTGGCGCCGCGCCAGCGCACCCGGGCGCGCACGGTGTAGAGGATGGTGCCGCCGCTGCTGCGGTTGACGGTGACGTAGATCTCGCCGGGCAGGTTGTCGGCGTCGCCGGCCAGCGGCGTCAGCCCGCGGGGCTGGCCGTCGATGCCGGGAACGTCGAAGCCGGTGCCGTGGTAGGTGGCGAGCGTGGTGAACGGCACCGCCCGGAGCTGCTCCAGGGTGCTCCGGCAGGCCGCCATGGCCAGCAGTTTCTCGCTGTGCATCCGCCGCTGGCTGTTGTGGCTCACCACGCCGCTGAAGATGCAGGCGAGCAGCATGACCGCAGCGGTGACCATCACCGTCAGCTCGACCAGGCTGGTGCCGGTCTCGCCGCGCCGGGGCGTCTCGTCCGGCGGGTGGTTCGCGGCGGGCTGCGGCAGGTGTTGCATGGTGCTCGGTCATCGGCCTTGACTCGGGCGGGATGGAGCGGTGGGATCCCAGGTCGGAACTCCGTGGTCGCGAGGGGGGCGCCGGCGGGTCCAGTTGGAGCCCCGCAACTGCCGATAGGGTGGGCATGTCGGCAACCGCCACCCCTGAAGTCGCCGTCCGGGCCGCCCGCGAGCCGCGGCCGTTCCTCTACCTTGCGCCGAGGGTGCCGACGCCGCAGCCGGTGGCGGTGGACCCGGTGGGCCTGGCCCTGCTGGCGGCCGCCGCCGGCGACCAGGTGCCGCAGCTCGTGCGGATCCTGGTCGGGCATTCGCTCACGGTCGGCGCCCGCACCGGCGCCGGCGCCCCGCCGATCTCGGTCCTCAACCGGCGTCGGCGTTCCGCCCGCGCCTGGCTGCAGGCGATCCTGGCGGGTCGGACCGATGCGGTGACCCTGCACGCGCTCTGCCACACCTGGGCGCCGCAGCTCGCGGGGACGGGGCCGGACCTGCGCCACTGCCTGCGGTCGGCGCGTTCCTGCGTGGAGCTGCTGCGCGGGGCGCTGACGGCGCTAGTGTTCGGCCGGACCGCCGACAACCTGCTGCCCGAAGCCAGGGCCCTGCACGCCCTGGAGGCGGTGCTGGCGGTGCACCTGGGCGCGGTGGTGGCGGCGGCCCGGACGGCGGTGGCGCGGGCGTAGGGGCCGGGGCCGGGGGCGGCCCAGATCCTGCTTGCACGGGCGCGGGTCGGTACCTATGGTCCCCCGCCTTCCGACTGCGCCCGTAGCTCAATTGGATAGAGCGCCAGACTACGGATCTGGAGGTTGGAGGTTCGATTCCTCCCGGGCGTGCCATCCATAGGTGGCTGTCAATGCGGGAGTTGGGGCGGATCGCTACACCCGCATCTGTCCCAGGTCCGGCCACGGCGGTGGCGACGGCTCCCGATCCCGACCCCACCGGAAACGCGGCCGCGTCCAGTTCCGCCCCGCATACCAGTGCTCGCCGAGCGGCGCCCAGAAATCGAGCGAGGCCTCGTGGCGGCTCGTCACCACGCCGCCACGCCCGACATAGGCCCAATGCCTGCGCGAGAACCTCACCAGGACCTCGGCGCCGGGATGGGTGCGGACCCAGTCGCAGGCGTGGGCCTCCATCTGCGCGTGCGTCACGACATCCACCGGGAACCGCCAGGGCGGGACCGGCAGCACGAGCAGGTGGAAGCCCGGCTCCGCCCAGGTCCGCAGGAAGTCCTCATACGCAGCCTCGAACTCGCGACGGTCGGCGGCGATGGCGGCCTGCAGGACCGCCGGCTCGGGCCGCAGCACCGCGAGCACCTGTTCGACGAACGCCTCATGGCGGTAGTCGGCCTCGTCCTCCAGCTGCGCCACGAAGCGGCACGCCTTCACCAGCCGGGCGCCGGGGACCCGACGCGCCAGGTCGGCCCGCGACCAGCCGCGCCGGAGCCGCAGCTCCCGCACGAGCTGGGCGAGATGGCGGTTGTTGCCGTGGCCGCTCATCGGTGGCCCTCCCAGGCCGGATCGCCGTCCTGATCCAGCGGCGGGGCCCAGTCCAGGCGGTTGTTCCAGCGCGGGGCGGTGACGTCGAACAGGGTGTGCACCGGATCGCGGCGGGGCAGGCGCTCCTGATAGACCCAGTACAGCTCGCCGCGTGCGTCGAGTTCCTGCATGAGCCGCATCGCATCGTGGGTGCCGAGCCGATGGGCCGGACCCAGGAACGCATCGCCCTCGCAGGGGCTGCCACGGTGGAACACCCACCAGTGGTACTTCCAGAAGCGCGGGTCGGGATGGACCGAGATCGGACCGCAATCCCAGCGGCCGCGGTGGCCGCTCGCCCAGGCGCGGGCCAGGTCGGCGAAGCGAGGCCCGTTCATCGGCGGCCTCCCTTCGCCGTGTCGCTCCGCAGGGCTTCGGCGCGGACGTGGATGCGCGCCGGCGCCGTGCGGAAGTAGTGGAAGAGGGCCGGACAGAGCCAGCCCTCCATCGACGTGCCGTCGGCCGCCGCCATGCGGTACCAGTTGCCGCCCGATTCGGGGCGGAGGAGGTGCAGGACGCGTTGGTGGCCGGGGAACGGCTCGGCGGCGAACAGGAGCCGGAAGCCCGCACGGGCATCCGGGATGTCGCGCACCAGGTCGTCGATCATGGCGGGGACGCCGAGGACGAACGGCTCACGGACGAGGCCGACGGCAGGGTCGTCGAAGACCCAGGTCGCGCTCGGCGGGTCGAAGAAGGGGGCAATGACGAGAAGCGAGTTGGCGGTGTTCATGTGGTTCCTTTCGCACCGACCAGCACGCCGAGCGTCCCCTGTGATCACGGAGTCCCGCCCCCGCAGGAAGAGTCGTCTCCCGCAGACTTGGTTGCCGTGAACGTCAGTTCCAGCCGCATCTCCGCTGGCGCGGATGGCACCTTGGTTCTGTCACCAGGTTGCCGGATTCGCCGCCGGGCGAACCGCTCTTGATGCTTGTCAGTGCAGAGCGCTCCTATACACAATCACCCGGCGCGTGTCAAGCAAATGGTCTTGGAACGCGCCGGGCGGGGGCGCCGGGCTCAGTTCACCAGCCAGCTGTCGGAGGCGCGCAGCGTGCCGTTGGCGAAGGTGAAGCCCTGGATCACCGCCTGGCCGCTGCCAGGCAGGAGCGTGCGCGGGAAGGTGTGGGCCAGTCCCGGCACGATCATGACCGCATCCAGGCTGTTCACCAGCGGGCACGACCCCAGCAGGCCATTCGGTCCGGTCACCACCGCCCGGGGCGGCCGGGGTGCGCCGATGGTGAGCACGTTCAGCACGCCGGGCTGGGGCGGGCCGAAGCCGACGCTGAGCTGGCCGCTGGCCCAGCGCACCGCCGGCAGGTAGCCGCAGCCGGTGCGGTAGGGCACCACCGGGCTGACGTTGGGCAGGAAGGTGAGGCTGAGGCTGGCGCGATAGCCGGCGCCGGCGGTGTTGTCGCCGATGGCCAGCCCGCGGTGGCGGATGCGGACGGCGGTGCCGGTGGGGCTCACCGTGAGCGGGAATTCGCGGACCATCGGCGCGGCCGCGGTGCCCGCGAGCCCGATCTCGAAGGTGCCGTCGTTGTCGATGTCGACGAAGTACTCGCCGAGCGTGCCCTGGCCGGTGGAATGGCGCAGATCGATCAGCACCGACAGGGCGCCGCGGGTGGGCGCAGGCGTGCGGAACACCGCCACCAGGTCGGCGCCGCTCTCGCCGCGGGCCACGGCACCCGAGTGCAGGGTCGGCAGCGAGGTGACGAACAGGCACTCGACGATGCCGTTGAAGGGATCGGCGGTGGTGCGCACGAGGGCGGAGCCGTCGCAGGCGCCGCTGCGGGCGGCGAGCGACTGCACGGCCTGGAAGGGCAGCGCCGCCGGCGCCGCCAGGGCATCGCGGCTCTGCGGCGAGAGCTGCAGGTGCTCGACCGACACGAACACGTCCTGCAGGACTTGCAGATCCACTTGCACCGGCGACTGGCCGGACAAACCGGCGGCGAGCACGAGCGCTGCGCCGCCCCTCACGATCCAGCGGTCCATCATTCCTCCTCGGCCGCGTGGGCGCGGCCCTTCCCGACTCGGACTGGCAGAAAGCAGCCGCGCCGCTTCCGGGATGTCCGGAGCGGCGCGGAAGGCGTCGACAGGGGGAGTTTGCGTGGCCGGCCGGGCGAACGGCCGGGGCGAGGGGGGCTCCGCCAGCCAGGGCGGGCGGTGCGGGCGACGATTGCGTCGCGGGGTGGCGGACGGCGGGGCGAGGCGCCGGGGGCTCGCGCCCGCGGCGTTCCGGTCGTGCTCGTGGTCGACCATCCGATCCTCCTTGCCACTGCCCGCGGCGGGCGACGTGCCCGCCGCTGCAGCGGCTGTCGGCAAGGCAGACCGGCGGCGATCAGCCAAACCGGAAGGGCGATCGGCGAGGTGGCCGTAAGACCCGGTCGATGGGGGAGATGCGGCCGACGGCCAGGACGCGGATTTGGCCCGGGAACGGCCCCGGCGGGCCCGCTACACGTCCAGGTTGGCCTGGCCGGTGCTGTAGACCAGCAGCACGTTCTGCAGCCCGGTGGTGAGCGCGGTGGTGCGCTCGAGGAAGGCCTGTTCCCCGCCCTCCGCCGGCGGTTCGAAGCCGATCATGACGACCGCGGCGCCCTGCGACTCATGGGCCAGCGTGGTGCGGAAGTCGGTGCCCACCACGACGTGCGGCCGGGCGTGGATGCGGGCCTTCTGCAGGAGCGCCTCCAGGCCGCGGCGCGACTCGGCGACGCCGGCCTCGTTGGCGATCATGCGCAGCAGGCGGACCGTGCGGCCGCGCCACTCGGCGCTCTGGTCCATCAGGTGGGCGAGGATCAGCATCAGGTGGCCGTTGTCGCGGCCGCGCCACCAGACGTCGATGGTGCCGGGCGGCGTCTGCCAGAGGTCCTCGATCTCGCGATCGACCTTGGCCACCACCAGGCTGCGCTTCAGCGCCGCGGCGATGCGCAGGCCGGCGCAGAACTCGATCAGGCGCGCCTTGTCCGACAGCCAGCCGAACAGGACCAGGTTGGGGCGCAGGGCGCCGATGCCGCTGCACTGCACGAGGGCCTCGACGCCGGCGTTCAGGCTGGGCGCGGCCACCACCGCCGGGAACGCGTCCAGTTCGTGCTCCGCCGAGAACGTCCGCAGCACCTTCTCCTGGCTGCGCACGCGATCGCTGTGCTCCTCGAGGTCGCCGGTGATGACCTGCGCCAGGGTCAGCAGGCCGCGGCCGCCGGTGAGCCAGTGGCCATAGATCGCCAGGTGGGCGCGGTTCCAGGCCGCGCCGCCGAACGCCAGGATCACCGGCCGCCAGTTCTTGGCGTGGAAGCGCTCGTTCTCCAGGCGCAGCAGATTGGTGCGGGCGCGCTCGAACGCCGCGCCGCTCTGCACGTCGCCCCAGGTGGCGCGGATCTCCTTGCGGCTGACGTAGTGGTGCAGCCCGGCCATCAACAGCACCGAGACGATGGCCCACAATGGCGAGATCAGCAGCATGGCGCCGAGGCAGCCCAGCGTGCCCAGCAGCGCGGTCCCCCAGTGGCTCCAGCGGAAGGTCGGCCGCCAGCTCGGATTGCGGGTGATCGCCTCGTAGAACGTCGCCAGGTTCAACGCGCCGTACGTGATCAGGAAGAACATCGTGATCACCGGCGCGATCGCATCCAGGTCGCCGAGCAGGATGCCCGCCTCGGCGATCAGGAAGGTCAGCACCGTGGCGGCGCGCGGCTCGTTGCTCGGCCCGGCGCCGGCGCCGAGCGGGCGCAGCACCGGGAAGATCTGGTCGCGGGCCAGCGCCTGCATGATGCGCGGCGCGCCCATCATCGAGCCCAGCGCCGACGACAGCGTGGCGCAGAAGATGCCCAGCGTGATGAGCGCGGCCGACGGCGCGATGTCGGCCACCACCATGCTGTTGCCCAGCAGGGCCTCCCGATCGCGGGCGCAGCCCAGCAGCACCGCCATGGCGAGGTAGATGACGCCCGTCGTCAGCACCGCCAGCAGGGTGCCCTTCGGGATCGCCCTTGCCGGGTCCTTCAGGTCCCCCGACATGTTGGCGCCGGCCATGATCCCGGTGGCGGCGGGGAAGAACAGCGCGAACATGGTCAGGAACGACTCGCCCGGCCCGTAGTCGCTCTGCCAGTTGGCCCGCAGCAGCCCGCCGTCGAACGACTGCAGGGCGCCCACCACGAAGGCACCGATCGCCAGCAGCAGGGCCCCGAGGATCCCGTACTGCACCTTGATGGTCCAACCGGCGCCGATGTAGACGCACACGAAGGTGGCGATGTTGACCACCGTCGCCACCGTGGTGGCGTCGCCGACTCCGGGCCAGGTGGCCCGCAGCGCCTCGGTGAAGCCGATCACGTACATCGCCACCGAGACCGCCTGCGCCAGGTAGAACACCACGCCGATGGCGCCGCCGAACTCGACGCCCAGGCTGCGCGAGATCAGGTAGTAGGCGCCGCCGCCCCGCACCCGCGTGTTGGTGGCGATCGCCGACAGCGACAGCGAGGTCAGCGTGGTGATCGCCTTGGCGCCCAGCACGATCAGCACCGCGTGCAGGATCCCGGCCTGGCCCACCACCTGACCGAAGCGCAGGAACATGATCACGCCCAGGATGGTCAGCGTGCAGGGCGTGAACACGCCGCCGAACGTCCCGAAGCGGCCGGTGGCGTGGGCGGAGGCTGGCATGTCCGCGCGATTGTGGGGGCGGAGCGGCCGGCCGGCAAACGCGCGTTCCGGCGGCCGGCGGCTACCATTCCGCCCGATGCGCTGGCTCGCGTTGGTCCTGTTCGCCGCCTGCACCCTGGTGCCCTCGCAGCACCCGCCGCAGCTCGTCCTGCCGCCGCGCGGGCCGGGCGCGCTGACCGGCAGCCAGCTCCTGCCGGGCCTCGTCGGCCTGCCGCTGGTCGAACGGGAGGCGCTGCTCTGGCACGAGTTCGCCGCCGGCAACGTGCCGCCGTTCCTGCGCACGCTGGTGCCGGTCACCACCCAGGCCCTGATCGGCGGCCGCTCCCGCACAGCGACCTTCTGGTGCACCCGCGACCACCTCGGCATCGGCGCCGACGCCGACTGGTTCCGCATGCCGATGACGCCGACCCTGGCGCAGCAGCTCGCCGACCGTCTGGAATGCGTGCTGCCGACCCGGCGCATGGTCGACGCGATCTGGGCCCAGGCGCCGGTCAAGCTGGCCCCGTTCCCCTACAGCCCGACGGTCTACGACATCCTCTCGGTCAGCCTCTTCCACCAGCACCACCTGCAGATCGAGTCCCAGCGCGGCAATCGACCCCAGGACCTGCTGGTCGCCGGCATCAAGAAGGACGTGGTCGCCTCGGCGCTGATCGCCAGCTGGCCCGGCCGCGTCTGCATCTACGGCTGGCACCAGAGCAACGGC
>CAZMGG010000087.1:0-24610 GCA_964565715.1 uncultured candidatus Brocadiaceae bacterium
TCATCTGGAACTTGCCGTCCTGCGGCCGCTGCTTCTCGGCGATGTCCAGCTTCGCCATGATCTTGATGCGCGACGTGACGTTGTTCTGCATCCGCTTGGGCAGCGTCATCGCCTCGGACATCGAGCCATCCTTGCGATAGCGGATGACCATCTTCTTCTCGAACGGCTCGAAGTGGATGTCGCTGGCGCCCTGGTTGCAGGCGTCCAGGATGATCTTGTTGACGAGCTTCACCACCGGCGAGGCCTCGTCGCTGAGGCTCGACAGGTCGCCGGAATCCTCCTCGACGTCGGCCTCCTTCAGCTCGAGGTCGTCGTCGCTGAACGAGTCCAGGATCTCGCCGACCGTCTCCTCGCTGCCCTTGTAGGCCTTGGTCAGCGCCTTCTCGATCTCCTCGGCGGTGCTGACCACCGGCCGCAGCTGGCAGCCGGTGATGATGCGGATGTCGTCGAGCTTGAGGACGTCGAACGGGTTGGCGACCGCGACGGTGATGATGTTGCCGATCCGGTCGACCGGGAAGATGCAGTAGTCGCGGGCGACGTCCTGCGGCACCGCCTCCAGGACCTCCTTGTTGACCTGCAGCTTGTCGAGGTCGATCGGCGGCACGTTGGCGGCCCGGGCGATCAGGGCCAGCAGCTCGGCCTCGGTGGCGATGCTCTTCCGCACCAGCACTTCGGTGAACGGCCGCTTCTCGAGCTGCGCCTCGGCCAGCAGGCTCTCGCCCTGGGCGGAGTCGAACTTCCCCGCCTTCTCGAGAATCGTCTTGAGCTTCTTGGCGAACTGGCTCATCGCGTCCTGCGTGGGGTGTTGGCGGCGGCCGCGGACCGCTCCAGCAGGCGCTGGAAGTCGGACTCGTCGTGGCAGTGCTCGATGGCGTCCTCGTAGCTGATCAGCCCGCCCCGATAGAGCTCGAACACCGCCTGGTTCATGGTCTTCATGCCGGCGTTGCCGCTGGTCTGGATCATCGACATGATCTGGTGCGCCTTGTTGTCGCGGATCAGCGCCCGGATCGCCGGCGTGACGATCATGATCTCGGCGGCCAGCACGCGGCCCTTGCCGTGGATCCGCGGCACCAGCTGCTGGCAGACGACCGCCTGCAGCGTGAACGACAGCATCGTGCGGATCTGCTGCTGCTGGTGGGCCGGGAACACGTCGACGATGCGGTTGACGGTCTGCACCACGTCGCTGGTGTGCAGGGTGGCGAAGGTCAGGTGGCCGGTCTCGGCCAGCGTCAGCGCCGCCTCGATGGTCTCGAGGTCGCGCATCTCGCCCACCAGGACGACGTCGGGATCCTGCCGCAGCACCGAGCGCAGGGCCTTCTCGAAGCCGTGGGTGTCGCTGCCGACCTCACGCTGGTTGACCAGGCAGTTCTTGTTGCGGTGCAGGAACTCGATCGGGTCCTCGATGGTGACGATGTGCCCCTGCCGCTTCTCGTTGATGAAGTTCACCATCGAGGCCAGGGTCGTCGACTTGCCCGACCCGGTGGAGCCGGTGCAGAGCACCAGCCCGCGCGGCAGGTCGCAGATCCACTCGCAGACCTTCGCCGGCAGCCCGATCGCCTCGAAGTCGAAGACCTCGTAGGGGATCATCCGCAGCACCGAGGCCACCGTGCCGCGCTGCAGGAACGAGTTGACGCGGAAGCGGCCGAGGTTGGCCACGCCGAACGAGAAGTCGAGCTCCATGTTGGCCTCGAACTTCGCCACCTGATCCGGCGTCAGCACCGAGTAGACCAGCTTCTTGGTCAGCTCCGGCGTCAGCGCCGGGTACTCGGAGTCGACCAGGCGGCCGTCGATGCGCACGCGGGGCGGGGTCCCCACGGACAGGTGGAGGTCGGAACCGCCACGCTGCACCATCAGATTGAGCAGTTCTTCCATCGAGACCATCGGCGCGTCCTCGGGCCGGGAGCTCCGGCTGGTCTCGGTATCGGCGCGCGGACCCGACCGGATTGAATCCTCCGCAACCCCCGTCGGCACCGCGGGATGGGAGCGGCCGTGGCATGGGCCCCAACCGGCCGAGGGCGCTTGCCCCCGGCCGGCCGCCCAGGCCCGGAAGCCCCCTTGCCAGGGAGCCTTGGACGCCGCGCCCGGCTAGTGGTGGGCGCCCTTTTCGGCCTGCTGCGCCGCCAGGTGCTTGCTGACGATGTCCGCCTGGATGTTCGGTGGCACCGGCTCGTAGTGGGCGAACTTCATGGTGAAGGTGCCCTCGCCGGCGGTGATCGAGCGCAGGTGGGTGCTGTAGTCCTGCATGGTGGCCAAGGGCACGTGCGCCTTGATGTGCTGGATGCCGTCGATCGCTTCCATGCCCGACATCCGGCCGCGGCTGCCCGACAGGTTGCCCGCCACGTCGCCGGTGAACCGATCCGGCACGTGGATCTCGACGTCCATGATCGGCTCCAGCAGGATCGGCTTGGCCTTGGCGTAGCCGTCGAGGAAGGCGCGCTCACCGGCCAGCTGGAAGGAGAGCTGGTCCGAGTCGACGTCGTGGTACTTGCCGTCGTGCACCTCGGCGACCACGTCCACCACCGGAAAGCCGGCCAGCCCGCCCTTCACCAGGGCCTTCTGCACGCCCTTGTCCACCTCGGGGATGAAGTTGCGGGGGATCGATCCGCCGACCACCGAGTCGACGAAGGTGTAGCCGCTGCCGGCGGCGCCATGGGACACCCGCAGGTAGACCTCGGCGAACTGACCGCGGCCGCCGGACTGCTTCTTGTGCCGGTGGTGTCCCTCGGCCTTGCCGGTGACGGTCTCCCGGTACGGGATCGCCGGCATGGCGTGATCGACGCCGACGCCGTAGCGGCGCTGCAGGCGCAGGAACTGGACCTCGAGGTGCAGCGGGCTCATGCCCTCCGCCACCATCTGCCCGGTGTCCTTGTCGCGATGCACGTGGAAGGTCGGATCCTCGGCCACCAGCTTCTCCAGCGACGGCCCGATCTTCTGCTCGTCGCTGCGGCTCTTCGGCCAGATCGCCTGGGCGTAGGTCGGGGTCGGCGCGGCGACCTTCGGGAACACCATGACCGTGCCCTCGGTGACCGTGTCACCGAGGACGAAGTCGTCGATCTTCCCCACCGCGAAGATGTCGCCGGGCCCGATCCCCGGCAGGTCCTTGGTCTCCTTGCCGTGCACCGACAACAGGTGGCTCAGCTTGTGCTGCTTGCCGGAGCGGACGTTGGTCACCGATTGCTCGGGGGCGAGCTTGCCGCGGAAGCAGCGCATGTAGGCGAGCCGTCCCACGTAGGGATCGGACACGACCTTGAACACCTTGGCGGCGAAGGGACCGCTGGGGTCGGCCTCCACCAGGTCCGGATAGCCCTCGCCGTCGGGCTTGCCGGCGTTGCGCGGGCCGAAGCCGATCGGCGACGGCAGGTAGCTGGTGCAGAACGCGGCGAAGCGATCGACGCCGATCTGCTTCGGGGCCACCATCGCAAACAAGGGGGCCAGCTTGCCCATGGCGATGGCCTTGCCCAGGTTCTCCAGCAGCTCGCCGTCCTTCAGGCTGCCATTCTCGAGGTAGTGCTCGAGGATGGTGTCGTCCACCATCGCCACCTGCTCCTCGAGCATCTCGTGCACGGCGGCGTCCTTGGGGCCCTCGTGGGCCAGGACGTCGAACACGCGGGTGACGCCGTGGCCGGTCTGGTCGGGATAGGTTACGGGGACGACGCAGTCGCCCAGGGTCGAGCGCAGGTCGGCCACCACGGCGTCGAAGTCGACGTTCTCGCCATCGACGTGGGTCAGCACGATCGCCCGGCCGATGCCGGCGGCCTCGGCCTGCTTCCAGAGCTGGCGGGCGTGGAAGGGCACGTGGCTCGTGGCGCTGATGCAGAACACCGCGGTCTCGACGACGCCGAGGGCACCGAGCGCGTCGGCGGCGAAGTCGCTGTGGCCCGGCGTGTCGATGACGTTCAACCGCACGCTGCCCTCGGGGATGGCGAACAGGTGCGACTGCAGGGTGTGCTTGCGCTCCTTCTCCTCCGGCTCCAGGTCGCTGATGCTCGAGCCGTCAGCGCTGTTGCCCTGGCGCGTGACGAGCTTGGCGTGGAAGGCCAGGGCGTCGACCACGGCGGTCTTGCCGCTGTGGCCGTGCCCGAGCAGGGCGATGTTGCGGATGTCCTCGGAACGGTGGGCCATGGTCTCTCCGTCGGGTTGTGAAAGGGACCCGCGCCGGCGCCGGTCCCCGGTTGGGTCGCCTCCGGCGACCGCGTTCCTGGCGGAGGTTGCGGTCCAGGGAGTGCGAGGGGTCGCCCGGTTATAGGCAACGGCTCCGCTCCGAGGAAGCACCGTCGAAGTCCGAACGACCGGCGCCCCGCGCCCGACGGCCTACAGCTTCTCGGCGACGACGATCTCGCAGCGCCGGTTGTTGGCCTTGTTGCTGCCCGGCTTCGGATCGAACTGGCCGAAGCCGACCACGACGATGCGCCGCTCGGGCACGCCCTGCTGGATCAGGTAGCGCGCCACCGCATCGGCCCGCTCCACCGACAGGTGCCGGTTGCTGCGGTACTTGTCCTTGGTCTTGCTGATCGGGTCGGTGTCGGTGTGCCCCTCGACGTAGATGCGGTGGTCGCCGAACTTGCCGGTCAGCACCGAGGCGATCTTGTCGAGGATGCGGTGCGAGCTGTCCTTCAGCGAGACGCTGCCGGAGTCGAAGGTCACCGAGTCCTGGATGCCGATCGAGATGCGCCCGCGCACGTAGCGGACGTCGGCGCCGTCGAGTTCGCGCTTGAGGTCGTCGAGGCCGGACTCGGGCTGCGCCTTCGGCTGCGCGGCGAGCCGGCGCATCTCGTCGGCCTCGCTGCGCGCCACGCCCTCGCGCCGCTCGAGGTCCTCGTTCTCGGCCTTGAGCTGGGCGACGCGGCCGTTCAGTTCGCGGATCTGGGCATCGCGGTCGCGGAGCAGATCCTGGTAGCGGGTGGTGCAGCCGCCGAACAACGGCAGCACGAGGAACATCGAGAACAGAGCGAGAATGGTACGGAACTGCATGGGTGCCTCCCTAACGCTGATCATCCGTCAGCCCGCCCGGCGCCGGACGAGCATCACCAAAGCAATGAGACTGAGAAGAGCCGCGCCCGCGACCAACCAGGGCGCCGTCGGCGACTCCCGTTGCCACGCGGGCCACGTCTCGAACAGGAACCACAGGATCGGCTTCTGCCAGAACAGGGTCAGCAGGGCGCCGACCGCCAGGAACGGGCCGAAGGGGATCATCTCGTCCCGCGTCAGCCAGCGGTGCACGATGCCGACGACCGCCCCGAGCACGCAGCCGAGGAAGAACGTCAGCAGCGCGCCCTGCCAGCCGACGAAGGCGCCGATCATGGCCATGAACTTCACGTCGCCCAGGCCCATCGCCTCGCGGCGGAAGAACGCCTGCGCCACGACGCGGATGGTCCAGGTGAGACCGGCGCCGGCCAGCGCGCCCAGCGCACTGGCGAGCAGGCTGGCCATGGCCGGCGTGAGCCGGCCGGCGACCGGGTCGCCGGCGAGCCCCGGCGCCACCACCGCGCCGATCAGGCCCAGCACCAGGCCCGGGTAGTTGATCGCACTCGGCAGGATCCGGTGTGCCATGTCGATGAAGGTGGAGGCCACCAGCATCGCCACGAAGGCGGCCTGGAAGGCGAAGGTCGCCAGGTTGCCGGAGAGCCACCCGGGTGGCGTGCCGCCCCACAAGGGCCGCGGCCCGTACAGGGCCAGCAGGGCGAACAGCACCGCGGTGAGCAGTTCCACCAGCGGGTAGCGCGCGGCGATGCGGGTCCCGCAGCACCTCGCCTTGCCACGCAGCATCAGCCAGCCCAGCACGGGCACGTTGTCGTGCCATCGAATCGGGGTGCCGCAGCCCGGGCAGCGCGAGCGGCCGCCCAGCGAGCGGGCGGCGGGCTCGTCCTGGGGCAGTCGATGGATGACGACGTTCAGGAAGGAGCCCAGGCAGGCACCGAGTGCGCCTGCGGCTGCTGCCAGCAACGCTTGTGACATCACCCACCGCTCGACCGCCGTGACGGGCGGACACCAGGAAGCGGCGCCATGCTGCCCCTGACCGGGCATGACCCCCACCGGAGGGGCCTGCGTTGCGCCGCCGAAACTGCGGGGAGTCTACGGTTGGATCAGACGGAATCCAGCGTGTCCGTCCCCCTCAGGGCACCAGCAGGCGCAGCGATGCCAGCTGCGGCAGCGGTTCGCCGCCGCGGATGCGCGCCTCGAGCACCACCCGCGCCAGCGTGCCCGGGACGACGCCGATCACCTCGCGATCGGCCAGCAGTCGCGGCTGCGCCCAGCGTTCGGCCTGCGGATCCGGCCGGTCGGGATGGACCGCGTCGGGGGGGGCGAACTGCAGGGCCAGCAGCCAACCCTGCGGCAGGGAGCCGAGATCCACCCTCGCCTGCGGATGGGCGACGCCCAGGGCCTGCCAGGCCGAATGGCCCACCAGGGTCAGGGCCGCGCCCGGCGGCAGGCCCGGCGTCAGGTCGACGACGGCCAGCACCGGCTGTTCCGCCACGCCGGCGGTCGTCGCCGCGCCCGACTCGACGGCCAGGATGGGGCGCTGCGGCACCCGTCCCGCCAGTTCGATCCGGCCGGCGGCGACGACGGCGAGCTTCGATCCCTGGTCGTCAGGCTGGGCCTCGCCGGCCCCGGTGATCTGCCCGGTGACCAGGACGTCGCCACCGGCGATGAGGCAGCATCGTGCCGCGTCCTGGACGGCGCGCAGGCTCACGCGTTCGCCCGAGCGCAGGGTCGCCGGCGGCGACGCCCCTTCGATCTCCAGGCGGCCGGCGATGCGGATCGAACCACAGGCCTGCAGCGTCACCGGCTCGCGGAAGCCGGCCACGCGCACGGTGATGCCGGCCGGAACGTCGATCCCCAGGAAGGGGAACTCGGGCCCCTCGACCCGGACCAGGGTGCCGTCGCCGCGATCGAACGGCTCGCCCACCCGCAGGGTGGTGTCCTGGCGCGGGCGCAGCACGCCGAGGCTGCCGTCGCCGGCCTCTCGGCGCAGGCGGGGCCGCAG
The DNA here is from genome assembly GCA_964565715.1 of uncultured candidatus Brocadiaceae bacterium. Classification (GTDB taxonomy): domain Bacteria; phylum Planctomycetota; class UBA1135; order UBA1135; family UBA2386; genus CAZMGG01. The sequence goes on from CAZMGG010000087.1 coordinate 6,986, forward strand.
CGCGCCGGAGCGCAGCACCTCGAAACCCGGCAGCAGCGGGTCCGCCGCCGCCCAGGGCGCCGGGGTGGCCGGCCATTCGGCCACCGGCGGCACGGTGCCACCGACGACCTCCCAGTAGCAGGCCGGGGTCTCGGGGCCGAGCAGGGCGCGGCCGGCGTAGTCGGTCAGCCCGCGCGGCCCACGCGGCAGGGTGGCCACCATCATGTCGCCTGGCTGCAGGCGCACCGGCGCCGCCTCCCCCTCCACTTCCACCTCGGCGCCGAACTCGACCTCGAGGGTGCTGCCCGGGAACTCGTCGAAGACGACCGGCGCACCGACCAGCAGCAGGCCCTTCACCACCACCGGCCGCAGCCCGTGGCTGTCGCTGCGGCGGAGCAGGAACAGCTTGACGGCCTCGGGGTGCAACGAGGTCGGCAGCACCGGCGCGCTGAAGCGCAGCCGGAGGCGGCCCGCATCCGCCGGCAGCCGTCCCGGTGCTTCGCCCTGGTTCAGCACGAACGGCCGCAGGCCGCCGGCCACCGCCAGCAGGGGCGACGGCATGCCCAGGGCGCCGCCTTCCGGCATGGTGCGGAACACGGCGCTGGTGAACTGCGGCGCCAGCTCGCCGGTCCGGCTGTAGACGCCATCCCGCCACGGGTAGCCGCGCACGACCAGCCGATAGGCAGCATCGGGCCGCAGCGACCCGTCGGCGAGGTCGGGCCGCAGCGGAACCTCGGGCACGAACGCCACCGAGTGGCTGCCGGCCCGGGCCGCACCCCGGACCCGGTGGCCCGCCTCGTCCAGCACGTAGACCGTGTCGTCGGTCACGCTGAGCGGGTCGACCGGCCCGCTGAAGTAGACCGTCAGCTCCTGGTTGAGGGCCACCGGCACGGCGTCGGCAAAGTCCGGCGCCGTGCGCACCACGCGGAACGCATCGGGCGGTGGCGGCGCGCCGTGGCGGCAGCCCAGCAGTCCCAGCGGACACGCCAGGATCGCCAGCCGGACGAGTGCAGCGCGGGCGGTCATGTTCCCGGGGCCATGGTAGCAGGGGCCAGGGCGCGACACGACGACGCGTCGGGCGGGAACCTCCCCGACACACCGGCAGGAAGCGAACCGGGCGCGACCGGCGATGGCCGGCCGCGCCCGGTTCAGGCGGCAGACTGGCGGGCGGTGCTTACGGGCGGACCGCCATGCGGTAGACGACCGACAGGCTCCGGAGCGACGGCGAGATGCCCGGCGACACGGTGATGTTGTTGGTCATCACCAGGCGCGTGTTCAGGTAGCGCGGCAGCAGGCCGCTCACCGGATCCCGCAGCTGGCCGACCTGGTCCTCGGTCACGTAGCGCGTGAGCCCGGTGGCTGCAACGCGCGGCAGGTCGCCGTTGGCGCCGGAGTTCGGCGTCGAGTAGCGGTAGGCCTCGCAGGCGTAGTTGGGGTTCAGCAGGTTGCCGCGCTGATTGAACAGATCCTGCGCCACCTGGTCGTAGACCGTGGCGTTGGCGAACGTCTCCGCGCCGCGGACCTCCAGCACCACCGAGGTGCCGGCGGGCTGCCGGCTGTTGGGCGGATCCATCCGGGTCACCAGGTCCTGGATACGCAGGTTGCCGAGCGTGGCCTGCAGCCCTTCCAGGTTCGGGAAGCCGGCCTGGATGTCACGGCCGCTCCACACCGGCGGATTCGGCGGGAAGTTGGCGGAGGTCAGGCCGTGGCGGTTCGGCTGCAGCGAATCGAAGAAGCCGAGGGTCACCATCGACACGCGACGCACGAAGTCCGCCTGCGCCCAGTGCAGGTGGCCATCACCGGGCGGCGCCTGGAACAGGCCCTGGATCGGATCGCCGAGGCCGGCGTCCTTGACCCAGCCACCGGTGGCGTTCTGCACGTTGGCCGGATCCACCAGGATGTCCTGGAGGGTGATCGGGTCCCGGCCACCGGTGGTGTGGATGCGGGTCCACGGCCACGGCAGGCGGCCGGCGCAGCCGACGCCGATCGAGTTGTAGTAGCCGCCCGGGTTGCCGATCGGGAAGGCGCTCGGGGGCCCGATCATGGCGATCTGGAAGGCGTTGACACCGCGGGCGATGCCGTTGCGGGCGTCGTCCGGGAAGACCTTGAAGTCCACCAGCAGCGGCAGCGCGATCGGATCCAGGTCGCGGACCCGGTTGCCCCGGAAGTCGGCCTCGTCCAGCACGAACACCGTGCCGGGGAAGTCCGGCAGCGGCGGCACCGCCAGATCCGGCCGGCTGGTCACCCACGGCGAATCGACGTGCGCCGTCCAGTCGTTGGTCGGCTCGTTGGCGCGCGGGTCACGGGCGCCGCCGAGGCCGAGCACCGCGCCGTTCTCCATGGTGATGAGGCGCGAGTCACGCCAGGTGTAGGACCGGTCGAACTCCGGATACGGCACGTACTTGTTGCCGGTCGGCGCCCGGAAGGCGTCGTTCGGGTTGATCTGGTAGACCTTGTCCTCGAAGACGATGGTCTGCCCGCTGCCGCGCAGGATGTTGTCGGCGAAGTTCTGCGACAGGTTGCTGCTCACGGTCGGGCAGGCGAACTGGCACTCGGGGCCGTTCGGGCCGTTCGGGTTGAGCACGAACTCGATGTCGGGCCGCTTGTCGCTGTGGCAGAGCGCCATCGTGTAGCGGTCGAACACGTCGAACAGCACGGTCTCGTCGTTGAACGGCGACCAGTAGAGCTGCTCCACGTCGAGCATGAACTCCGACGAGCGCCGGTAGTCGAGGGAGAAGTCGTCCTCGAGGTAGCGCATCATCATCCGGCTGCCACGCGGCTGGTGCGGCTCGATCACCCGGCCGACGTCCTGCGGCGTGTTCGGCGGCAGGAACACCGCCGGCGGCAAGGGCTGGACGTCGTACATCCGCGGCTGCCAGTAGAGCGCACCGCCGTTGGCCGGATTGGTCGGGAACAGCAGCGAGCCCGGGGTTCCGGGCGGCGGCGTGGTCGTGCCGGGGTTCCAGCACTCACCGCGGTTGATGCGGGAGATGCCGCCCAGGTTCTGGTTGTCGGCGGTGCGGCTGAACCGCACGGTCTCGGCCGCCAGCAGCCGGCCGTTGAGGACGCGGAACTGGCCGAACATGTCGACCGAGCCCGGCGGCGTGCCGTCCTCGTCGACGTCGGCGAAGCGGTAGAGGCGCCAGCCGATCAGGTTGGTGGGCCGCGCCGGATCCAGGGTGTAGGGCACCGACCAGTTGGGGGTCGGCGTCAGCGGGTTGTCGTAGACCTGCACCGGGTTGCCGGCGAGGTCGGTGACGCCGCTGGTCCCCAGCAGCACGTGCAGCCAGTACTGCTCGGCGGTGCCGTTCACGTGATGGTGCCCGAGATCGGGCGTCAGCATGAGCAGGGTGCCGTCCTGCGACTGATCGGTCAGCCGGGTCGGCACGATCGACAGCGACGACGGCTTGGGCTGCGCGATCAGGGTCGCGAAGTTGGCCGCGGTGAACGTCGAGTTGGTGATGACCAGGTTGTCGGTGTTGTCGATCCGCGCCAGGTCCATGGGCTCGCTGAAGGCCACGGCCACCGACGTGTTCGGATCGATCATGGTGCCGGGCGCGACGCTGCCGGCGGGCTTGGGCTCGATCACCAGGAATTCGTGGCGCCAACCGCTGTCGGAGACCGAGCCGGAGCCGTCGAGGAACGGCACGTTCTCGTAGTAGTGGACGCGGACCGCGCAATCCTGGCCGGCCGGCAGGCTGTTGGCCTGGAACGACACCGGGTTGCCCTGCGAGTCGACGCCGGCGAACAGCGAGGCGACCTGCACGCGGGCCGTGGCCAGCATCTCGCCCTGGCTGCCGCTGCTGGTGCGACCGGGGAAGGTCGAGCCCTGCACGGTGCCGATCTCCATGTTGCGCAGGATCTCGGCCCGCACCCGCACGCGTTCGGTGGAACCGTCGGGCCGGGTCACGTCGACCTGCTGGGTGATGAAGTCACCGGACCGCAGCGGCTGGCGGATCGGCACGCCCGAGGGACCGGTCGGCAGGCCCGCGCCGGTCAGCATGCCCTCGACGAACGGGAAACGCCCACGGATCGGCACCTGGTGGAAACGCTTGTTGAGCGTGATCGTGTTGGTGGCCGGATCGACCGCGGTGATCCCCATGTCGAGGTTGCCGACGATCATCGGGCGCTCGATGTCGGACAGGGTGCCGAAGCGGCCGTCGAGCAGGTTGCCCGAACGGAAGTCGCGGATCACCGAGGTCCGGCCGAAGCTGTCGATGCCGTTGAGGTTGGCGACGCCGTCCGCCGGCACGAACAGCGTCGGATTGGCGCTGCCGCGGGACGGGATCGCCAGCCGGATGTTGGCGGTCACGTTGTCGACGCTGACCGGCAGGCCGGTGGACGCGGTCAGCCCGCCGCCCTCACGGCCGAGGATGGTGGTGTCCACCACCAGGCTGTCGCCCTGCACCAGGATGCGCACCGGCACCTGTCGGAAGGCCTCCACCGGCGAAACGCTGCGCGGGTCGCCCTTGAACTCGAGGACCTGCAGCGCCGACGGATTCAGCGTGAAGAAGTCGGCGGACAGGCCGAGGTCACCGCTGAAACGGAGGCGCAGGGCGGCGTTGCGCGGCACCACCGGGATCGGCTGGACGGCGGTGTTCTGCTCGCGATAGGCCGCCGGGATCTCGCTGAGGCCGGCCTGGATCAGCGACATCGCCTGCTGGAAGCGGGCCTGCTCCGGGCCATCCCGATCGTCCCACAGGATCAGCAGTTCCTCGTGGCCCGTGTCCACGTCGAAGGAGCGGAACTCCCAGTTGCTGTCCGGGATCTCCTCGCCCGAGGCGTCGAACAGCGGCTGGGTCTCCACGCCCGAGCCGATCACCACGTCGCGGGCCACCAGGGTGGCGCGGCGATTGAAACGATCACGGCGATCGCCCTTGGCGACGTCGATCCGCCGGTAGGCGTAGACGTCGACCAGACGGCCATACTGGACCGAGACCAGCTCGGCGCGGCCGTCCTGGGTCGTGCCCTTGGCAACCTTGCCGCCCCCGCCGCACGCGCCGAGGCCGAGGGCGCCGGCGGCGACGAGGAACAGGGGGACCCACGTGCGGCCGTGGCCCAGGCGTCCGAGGTTGAGGATCTGCTTGGTCATTGCTCTATTGCTCCTTCGGAGTCGCAAGCGTCGATCGGCGGGTGCGTTGGTCCTCGCCTCAGAAGCGGAACGGGAGGCGGAGGTAGTTGAGGGTCGGCCGCTGCGACGACGGGCTGAGGCCCGGCGGCACATCGCCCGTGGTGGAGCGGAACGCGGAGTCGAACAGGACGTCCCACATGACGTAGCCCATGCCACGGCTGCGGATCTGCTCCTGCACCGCCGGATCGTTCAGGTTGAAGACCCACTGGTTGGGATCCACCGGGAAGCGGTCCCCGGCCACGCCGCCCGCCGGATTGCGGTGGAAGGCGAAGCCGATGCGGACGTTGGACTGCGGCACCGGGTTGTTGCTGATGCCGATGTAGGTGGCGCCGAGGCCTTCCGCGCCGTTGGTCATGATCTGGAAGAACTTGGCCCGGATCACCACCGACGCCGGGTTGGCCGGCAGCACCTTGCCCTCCGGCGCCAGGGTCACCGTGCGGTCGGTGTGGGCCAGGATCCGGAAGCTCGCCAGCACGGTGCCGGCGGCGTTCACCAACTCGGCCTCGTAGCCGAGGTAGCGGTCCACCACCGCGCCGAACTGCGGCTGGGTGATCTCCACGCGGTAGGCGGTCTGACCCAGGTGGCTGACGTTGCTGTCCAGCTTCAGGATGGTGCCGTCGGCCACCTGCGGGTAGCTGAGCTGCACGGCCTGGCCGCCGGTCTGTGCGTAGGCGGCGAAACCGTGGCTCAGGCTGGCCGAGTTGTTGGTGGTGCCGGCGAACTCGTAGGTCGGACCGGCGAGGAAGCCGTTCACGGTGTCCTCGACGATGCCGCGCGGGTTGCCGTCGGGCGAGGTCAGCGGGCGCCGCAGGGCCGCGCCGGCGTCGATCCACTTGGACCGCAGGCGGGTGCGGGTGCTGAACGGCACCGGCAGCAGGGTCGGCGTCGGCCGGATGTCACCCTCGTTCGAGCCGATGTTGATCGGCGTGTTGAAGTCGTCGACCAGGACGCCCTGGGCGTTCGGGAAGCCGCGCCAGGCCAGCAGGTCGCGCTTGGCGGCGCCGGTCTGCTGCACGCCGTTCCGGAAGAAGACGATGTTGTCGTCCAGGCCGGTGTTGGTGCCGTCGCTGTTGTAGCCGGGGCTCGCCGGATCGCCGGGCGGCGCCATCAGCTGGACGATGCCCATGCCGCCGAGCGCGCCCAGCGGCGCGCCGTCGTAGGCCGTGCCCGCCATCGGCGTCTGGCCGCTGGCCGGGTACTTGGCGCTCACCACCGGCGAACCGAAGGTGCCGGTGAGGCAGACGCCGCCCTCGGCGCTGATCACGCTGTCGTAGTCGTTCTGGGCATAGGTGTAGCGGCTGGCCGAGGCCACGCCCTTGGCGTGCAGCACGATCTGCCGGCCGGCCATCAGGATGACCATGCCGCCGGAACCGGAGCCGCCGCCACCACCCTGGTTGCAGGAACCGGCCTGCTCACCGCCACCACCGTGGCCACCGTCCGCCGTGATGCGGCCCGACGGCTCGACGACGATGTCGCGCAGCGCCTTCACGATCAGGACGCCACCGCCACCGCCACCGCCACCGCCCTTGCTGTCGCTGATGAAGTTCGGGTCGGTCGGGTTGCAGCCACCGGAGTTCGACAGGTCGCCACCGCCGCCACCGCCCTGGCCGCCGATCGGGGCCAGCAGTTCGCCGGCGATGCGGAGCTGCCGCTGGACGTTGATGCCGACGCCCCAGAAGTTGTTGTCCGAGCGGCTGTCGGTGAAGGCCACCGGGCCGGAGATGCCACCGGCGAGGTTGCGGCTGGCCGCGCCCGCCGCGCCACCGCAGCCGTTGCCACCGACGCCCCGCTGCTGCTGGAACGTCGTGCCGGCGCCGGCCTGCTGCTTGTACCAGGGGTCGCCCTGGGTCGACAGCGCGCCGCCACCACCGCCGGAACCGCGGCCGCAGCCGGCGACGCAGGACAGCTGGCCGGCGCGGCCACCGCCGCCCGGGACCTGGCCGGGCCCGAAGCCCGCCTCGCCGGTGAGCGAGCGACCGGTGGAGTTGGGGCTGCCACGGCCGCCGTTGCCGCCGCTGCACACGCCGACGCCGCCGGCGGTGGGGAAGTTGGCGGAGTTGAGCACGTTCACGCGGTCACCGTCACCGCCGCGGACGCTGAGCAGGCCGGCGACCTTGAAGTCGTTGCTGACCAGCCACACCATCGGCCGCGTGCCGAGGCCGTTGACGATCACGCCGGCGGGGATGGTGACGTTGCGGAAGTTGAACACGCCGCCGGACACGTTGAAGGGAGGCCCGTTCTTCGGCACCACCTGGGTGAAGTCGGTGTTGAGCACCACCTCGGAGGCGGTCGGCTCGTACTCCAGCGTGGTCGGCGTGCCCTCGAACTCGAAGCCGGCGGTGATCGAGCCGCGGTCGTAGCGGGCCTGCGGCTCGAGGAAGGCGGCGTTGAAGTCGATCAGGTTGGCATCGATGAAGTTCTCGACCACCGCGTCGAACTGGGGCTCGTAGGCCGAGCGGGTCCGGAAGGTGCCGAACACCCGGCTGTAGGCGGCGTTGGCGACGTTCGACTCGCCGGAGATGTCCTCGAGGGTGTTCTCGACGATCACGCGCACGGTGGCGTTGTTCGGCAGGACGCCCACGGGGCGCAGGACCACCACCGAGCGGTCGAGGTCGTTGACCTCCAGCTCCACGTCGGCCGGGATCCAGGTGTTGGTGCCGCGGTTCGGGTCGACGTCGTCGTACTCGAGGTAGATGCGGCCGCGCTGGTTGATCGAGCGCAGCAGCGGGTTGGTGTCGAGCGCCAGCGGCACGTTGTTGGCGTTCGGATTGAGCGGCTGGTTGAACACCAGGCGCAGCTCCACCGGCGGCGCGCCGAACTTGTTGAGGACGACGCCCTGGGCGTCCGGCGCCGGCGTGATCTGGAAGTCCACGCGGGTGGGGCCGCCGGCCCGGGTGTCACGGAACAGCTGCGCCGGCGTGGTGCCGTCGGCGGTCGCGAAGCGGAAGGTGAGCGGCACCGCCAGCGCCTTGCCGTTGGTGGCGCGCAGCACGGTCTGGTTGATCCGGTCGCCGCCGATCAGCTGCACCAGGTAGGTGCGGCCAGGGCGGAAGCCGCCGTTGTCGTAGGTGTTGTTGGTCGGGAACCGCGGGATGAACAGCAACCGCCGCCCCACCGCGGTGTCGGCCGGGCTGCGATCCAGGGCGAACCGGCCCGTCGGCTGTTCGGCCAGCGGGTTGCCGTTCTGGTCCAGCACCTGGAAGCTGACCGTGTTCAGGTCCGCCGACGACAGATCCACGTTCGAGCTGAAGTCGATGCGGATCGGCTCGTTCAGGAAGAGCTGACCGTTGTTGATCGGCTCGGTCGACAGCACGAGGAAATCGCCGCCGGTCTTGATGGCACCGGTGGTGGCATCACCACCGCCGGAGCAACCGGTCAGGGCGAGGGCGCAGAGCGCGGCCAGGGACGTGATCCGAGCTGGGGTCAACTGCTTCATGGCTCGTTGGGCGCAGGGTTTCCGCCGGACAGCCGGCGGAGATGCAGGTAAAGGGTCAGGGAAGTCTACGTTGGGCTGGGAGAGCGGGACGGCGGAACCGGAGTCTCTTCGGCAGGTCGTGGGCAGCAGATGCTGGCCTACGGCCGGCGCTCGAACTTGTAGCTGAAGGTGAAGGTGTCAATCGTCGGTGCCACCGGCGGGTTGGCATCGGTGTTGTTGCTCATCAGGTAGCGCCAGTTGAGGTAGCGCACGTGCTGCGGCGTCAGGATGTCGTTCGGCCCGGCGAAGGCGCCGAGGTAGCTCTGCGTCATCAGCTGGTTCGGGTCCTCGACGTAGCCGGTGACGGTCTTGTTGTAGAGGTAGGTCCACCAGTTGCGCGCGCCGGCGGTGCCGGACGGCCGGTCGTCGAACTTGCGCACGCCGGCGTCACCCGCCTTGAACGGATCCAGCGGGAAGTTGACGTCGGTGGGCTGCAGGGCCGTGCCGATGACCGGCAGGGTCGCGTACCACTGGCGCCAGTACCACGGATTCGGATCCACCTCGGTCGCACCGCGGAACTGCACCACCACCGCGGTGCCGCCCGGCAGCTGGGTCAGCGGCGGGTCGAACTCGTAGGTGAACGTCGGCAGCGTGTTGGCCGGCAGCTGCGGCGTTCCGGCCGGCATGAAGTACGGACCGAGCCGGGTGTCGGCGAATCCGGCCGGCACGCGGTGCGGGTTGTAGATGTCGATGAAGCCGTTGGTGACCACGCTCGCCCGCTTCAGGAAGTCGATCATGATCCAGTAGAGCGAGTTGTCGCGGGACGCGGTCACGCCGCCGGCCGGCGTGTAGCCGCCGGTGGCGTTGACCCACGCCGCGTCACCCGGGCCACGGCAGATCGACGGGCTGCCGCTGGCCAGCGGCGGCCGGCCGGCCGAGTAGGCACGGAAGGCGGGCGTCGGGCCCGACTGCACCGTAATCGAGATCTGCCAGCCGTTGGCGCCCGACGCGATGTAGCCGTTGCCCGCCGGCAGGTTGGACGAATCGCAGTAGGTCCAGAAGTCGGCCAGCAGCGGCAGGGCGATGGCGCCGACCAGGCCGCCGGTGAAGCGGTCGATCGTCCGGGTGTTGCTCGGCAGGTAGTTGATGCCGCTGTTCCAGGCGCCGGTGCGGATGTCGAGGTTCTGGCCGTTCTGGACCACCCGGCGTCCCTGGCCGTGCAGCCAGGGCGAGATGATGAACGGCGTGAACACGTCGAGGCCGTTGCGCAGGTCGGAACCGGCCTGGATCACGCCGCCCTGCTCCCGCACCGTCTCGTCGCGGTAGACGAAGTACGGCTTCTGGAAGGTGGGCAGGGGCAGGAAGCGGTTGGTGTTGTTGGGCTCCAGCACCGACTGGCTGCTGTCGATGGCCAGCGGCTGGTCGACGTAGGCCGGGAACGGCGGCGGCTGGCTCTCACGCTCCGTGCTCTGGGCCCGGATGTCGTGCAGGTAGTTGTCGTTGAAGTTGTTGCCGAGGCCCGAGTCGGGGAAGGTCGCCAGCGCGCTGAAGTTGCCGACGCACGGCTCCGGCCGCCGCTCGCTGTGGCCGAGGAACAGGCTCATGCGGTCGAACTCGTCGAAGCGGATGTTGGCGCCGATGAAGGGCGCCCAGTACATCTGCTCGACGTCGAGGTTGAACTCGAACGGATCGACGCGCGACAGGCTGAGGTCGATCTCGCGCCAGACCGTCTGCAGGCGGCAGCCGTACGGGTTGAGCGGGTTCTGGATGCCCTGGCCGAACGGCGTCGTCGAGGTGTTGCTGGCGATCTGCGGCTCGCCGGCCACCGGCTCGGGGCACCAGCGCAGCGGCGAGGTCTGCGCCGCCACCGGCGCCTGGTTGAGGTTGTCGGCGATCTTGCGCGACCGCGTGGTCGGCCGCGCCTGCAGCGTGCCGTTCACGTAGACGTAGGCGCCGAACAGGTCGTCCAACGGCTGCGCCTCGGCCCGGGTGGTGCCGGACGGGATCGAGACCTCGTTGGGCAGGTAGTAGGACGGCTGCTCGTCCTCGTCGCGTTCGGCGTGCCGGCGGGTGATGTAGACCGCCAGGTTGTTCTCGAAGATCGGCCGCGTACCGTTGCTGCGGGCGTCGAGGGTGAACGGGATCGTGATGTGGTTGGCGCGCTCGGTGATGTCGGCCTGCAGGTCGACGCGGTTGCCCGACAAGTCGCGGACGCCGCCCTCACCGGTCAGCAGGTGCAGCCAGTAGCGGAAGTCGTCGGTCGGCTGCGGATTGCGCATCCGGTCGTCGAGGTAGAAGCCGGAACTCGGCTGCAGCCGCAGGGCGGTCTGCGAGCCGTCCTCGTCGAACACCCGGCTGCCGATCAGGTGCGGCGTGCGGTACTTGGCGACGTTGAAGGACACCGGGTCCATGCCCGGGGTGCCGGTGCCGTTGGGCCGGTTCTGGATGAACTCGTCGATCGCCACCTGGTCGAGCAGGTTGCGGGTGCCGAAGAAGAACGTGTCGGCCGGCCGCACCGTGGCCAGGTCCACCGGCTTGGTGAACCGGATCACCGCGCCCGCCATCGGCGAGACGTTCTCGTTCGGCTGGCTCGGCGAACCGTTGACCAGCGGCAGCGGCGTCGGCGAGAAGCTGATGAAGTAGCGCGGGTCGTCGCCGATCTGCTGATTGGTGTTCGGGTCGATGCGACCACCGGCGGAGAACTCCGCCGCCAGTACGGCGCGCGGCGCGTTCTGCACCAGCCACGCCTCGCGGGCCACCGGGTCCGCCGGATAGCCGGGCAGGCGCCGCGGGTCGATGTCCTGCAGGCCGGGAGTGAAACGGACCCGGACCCGCACGTGCTGCACGCCGGGGTTGCCCTGGTCGTCGGTCGGATCGGCCACCACCTCGGCGATGCCCATCGGCACGCCGGAGTTGTCGCCGACGAACTTGAACACGTCACCCCGGTCGATCTCGTGGGCGATCGAGTTCTTGAAGACGGTGATCTCCTGCACCACCTCGTTCACCGGATCGACCCGCTCCAGGAACATCGGGATCTCGCCCACCAGCCGCGGCGGGATCGGGTCACGGACGAAGCCGCGCGACAGGTCCGAGGAGGAATCGTTGATGTTGCCGCTGCGGAAGTCGCGGATCACCGAACGCAGCCCGCTGTTGTTGGCGCCGATCAGGCTGCCGGTGATCGCAGTGTTGCGCAGCCCCGGCACCGACAGCGGGCCTTCCAGGGCCAGCGCGATGCGGATGTTGGCGCCGCGGCTGTCCGGCGACTCCGGCAGGCCGGCGGCGTTGTTGCGGGTCTGGTACTGCAGCCCCTCGCTGCCCAGCATCACCGGGTCGAGGATCAGGTTGTTGCTGCGCACCACGAGGCGGACCGGCAGCGGCCGGAACACCGACCCCGGGTTGGCGCCGTTCGGATCGCCGGCGATCTGCAGCACCTGGATGGCCTCGGTGTTGCGCAGGCCGGTGACCATGCCGGCGGCGTTGCGCTCGACGAAGAAGTCGTCCTTGACGCCCAGGCTGGCCGAGAACAGCAGGCGGATCGCCGCGTTGCGCGGCACCACCGAGAACGGCTGCGTCGGCGAGTTCTGGCCGAACGCCATCGGCGCGACCTCGCGCAGGCGGTCGTCCAGCTTGTCGAAGGCGTCCTGGAACTCCTTGCTGCCGAGCAGCCGCGGGATGAACAGGCGGGGCTGCAGGGTGTCCGGATCGGCGCTGATGAAGTCGTAGAGGATCTCGTCGTCGCGGCGCGCGCTGGCGCCATCGCGCTCGTCCTGGATGTCCGGGCCGACGATCACGTCGCGCTCGAACAGCGTCAGCGTCTGTCCGGCGCCGGTCTGCTGCAGCCCGTACACGTCCACCAGGCGGCCGAACTCGACCCGCACCAGTTCGGGATGCGCCGTCGGCTGGAGCGGCGACGGCGTGCCGGCAGCGCCACCGCCACCACCACAGGCCGCGAGCGCGAGCGCCGCGCCGATGCCGAACGCCGACAGGGCCGACCGCAACAGGGGTGCCACGGGCGACACGCGGGCGGAGACGGGAGCGAGACGGGGCTCCCGGAGGGTCGATGCCGTGTTCATGGGGGCCTTGTTCATTCGCGCCATGTTCATTCGGGCCGGATTCATGGTTCGGAGTGCCTGAGGCGTACGAGTCCACCCGCAGATGGCCGTGCCGGTTGCTGGAGCCGTGCACGAAGATGCACCGGCGGACGGTCGTCGGGAGCGGGGTGCCAGGTCAAGGGGTCGTTCCCCACCGCCAACCTGGCACAGGTCACACCGGATCGGCTGGAGGCAGCGGTGGACCTGATCATCGGCTGGGAGCAGAGTTACGAAGGGATGTTACAACAGAAGATCCGCTCAGCAGGCATGGAAACCGGCTCGGCAGCGGAGCATGGGGAACCCTCGGCAGATCAACTACCATGCCGCCTCATCGGGATCTGATCGGACGTTCTAAGTGTCGAACTTGCACGATCTTGTGATCGATGGTCTCGCCCCTGATCAGTCCTCGGGCGCCCCCCTGGCCACCGCTTTGAGCGGCGCCTCGGTGCGCTTTCGCACGCCCGGCGGGCGCCAGCAGAAACCACCCCTGCCATGGGCTCCTGGCAGCCGCGACCTGGAGTTCGCAAGGGGTGGCACTACCCGCCATGGGCCTGGTAGCCGGCCGCCTCCGCCTGGGTCTCGCTCTCGAAGTAGACCCGGTTCTCGGGCTTGATGCGACGGACCTCGGCGGCGTTGTGGCGGTGGTAGAGACGGCTGCCGGAGTGGCCGACGAACCCGGCCACCAGTTCGCGACCACAGAAGCTGCAGGCCAGCACCGGCGGCGCCTCGCCGCGCAGGGCGAACTCGCGGGCCAGGTAGCGTTTGCCCTCGCCGTTGGTGATGCAGCGCTCGTTGCTGCACCGCACGCCTGAGCCCTCGACGCTGGCCGCCACCTGCCGCGGTGGACACGGTTTCGCCCGCAGCGAGATCCGGCCGAGCAGGAACGCCATCAGCGCCATCCGCATCGGCACGCCGAGTTCGGCCTGACGGAAGTAGACCGAACGCGGGTCGCTGTCGACGTCGTAGTCGATCTCGTCGACCCGGGGCAGCGGATGCATCACCCGGGCGTCGCGCAGGGACTCCGCCCGCAGCGACTGGCTCGACAGCCGCGGATAGTTGCTCGTGTCCTCGCCGTGGTGCCGCTCGCGCTGGGCCCGCGTCATGTAGATCGCATCGATCCGGTTGACCTCGACGTTGGTCAGGTTGGTGAACAGGGCCAGCTGATGCGGCTTGCTGGCGGTGAGGTAGGCCGCCGCGTTGCTGCTGGTGGCGATCCCCGGCAGGTCGGCGACCTTGGCCCGCACCGCCTGCACGTCGAAGTCCCGCTGCAGCCGGTGCAGCACGTGGTCGGGCATCTCGAAGCCCGGGTAGGGCAGCGTGACGATGTTGGCCTTGAAGCGCGCCAGCGCGAAGGCGAACGAGTGGATCGTCCGCGAGTAGCGCAGGTCACCGCACAGCACGACCTCGAGGTCCTCGAGGCGGCCCTTCTCCTTCCAGAGCGTGTAGAGGTCGCACAGGGTCTGCGTCGGATGCTCGTGGGCGCCATCACCGCCGTTGATCACCGGCACGCGGGCGTAGCGCGCGGCGACCCGCGCGGCGCCGTCCTCCGGATGGCGCAGCACCAGGATGTCGGCGTAGCTGCCGCCGACGACGCGCACCGTGTCGGCCAGCGACTCGCCCTTGACGCGGCTGGTCGAGCCGCTGTCGGCGGCCGAGATGACGCCGCCGCCGAGCCGCAGCATGGCCGATTCGAAGCTGAGCCGGGTGCGCGTGCTGGGCTCGAAGAACAGCGTCGCCATGATGCTGCCGCGGCACAGCTCGGACCACGCGCGCAGGTTGTCGCGGAACTCGTCGGCGTAGTGGAACAGCTCGAGGATCTCGTCGGTGGACAGATCCTCGATGGAGACCAGGTCGCGCTTGGGGGGCTCCGACATCGCCGCGGATTATGCGGCAGCGCGGCGCGGATTCCCGTCCCCGCCGGTTCAACGCCGGACTGCAGCCACCATGCCGGCCCCGCGCGCGTCGAGGGCGGCCGGGCCACCCACCGGCCCGGCCGGCGCCAGGGCTCGCCGCTGCCGCAGGAGTTCCCCCATCGCCGCCCGGATCGCGCCGGCAGCGCCCGGGTCCCGGCAGTCGAGCCGCAGGTGGCAAGGCACCCCGTCGGGCCACGGAGCGGCGGGCTGGTCCGCCCGGGTGGCCACCACGGCCAGCGCCTCGGCGGCGAGTTCGCGGTCCAGCGCGTCGGGCCCGCGAGCCCCATCGACCACCAGCAGGCTCGCCATCACCGCGTCGGCGCCGAGTTGGCGGCCGAGCGCCTGGGCCCGGGCGTCGGCGGCGCTGGCCGGCGGTCCCAGGCCGGCGGTGTCGATCAGCTCGTACGGATAGCCGGCGAGACACACCGTCTCGCGCACCGGGTCGCGGGTGAGGCCCGGCAGCGGTCCGGCCAGGGCGCGGGGCCGATGCAGCAGGCGGTTGAAGAGCGTGCTCTTGCCGGCGTTCTGCCGGCCGACCAGGCGCAGGCGGCAGGGCGTGACCTGGGCCATGGCATGATGGGAACGCTGGCGCAGCTCCGCCCAGGCGGCCGCCGCAGCCGCCTTCGGCAGGGCGGCGATCCGGGCCAGGTGCGCCGGAAGATCGAAACCCTGCTGCTCCAGGGCCAGGGCCACCTGCTCGGGGGCCAGGGCCTCGCGCAGCAGCCGTTGGGCAGGACAGAGCGGCGCTTCGATCCCGGGCGCGGGCGGGAAGTGGCGCAGCACCGCCGCCACCACCGCCGGCGAACCGTGGGTGTGCAGTTCGAGGCCGTCATCCCCCCGATCCACCGCCAGCACCTCGTCCAGGACCTGGCCGTCCACCACCAGCCGGCAGCGTCGCGGCGGCGCCTGCGGCGACGGCGCCGCCGGTCGGCCGGCCTGGTCGCGGAGGCAGGCGCCCACCCGCAGGGCCTCGGCGCCCACCGCCCGCAGGATCGCGATGCCGGCCGGGCCCGGCGGCGTCAGGAGGCGCACGCCGACTCTCCGAGACAACGGAGGCCCTGGTGGACCAGGTCCGGCACGTGCGCGAACGGCAGCCGGCCGGCCCGCAGGTAGTGCCCGGCGTTGCCGCCGGTCAGCACCAGCGCCGCTTCCCCCAGCGCCGCCTGGGCATCGGCCACCATGCGCTCGATCTGGCCGCAGAAGGCCAGCAGCACGCCGGTGTCGAGCCCGGCCTGCGTGCTGCGCGCCGGCAGCGAGCCGCCCCGGGCAGGGTCTGCCAGCGGCAGGTGCGGCGTCACCCGGGCCATGCCCTGCAGCAGGGCCGCGAGCCCCGGCGCGATGCAGCCGCCGCGGAAGGTCCCCGTGCGGTCCACCAGGTTGACGGTGGTGGCCGAACCGCAGTCGACGACGACGGCCGTGCCGAACCGCCGGTGCGCGGCCAGCGCGCCGAGCCAGCGGTCGGCGCCCAGCGTCGCCGGCGTCTCGTAGTCGAGGCGCAGCGGACAGGGCAGGTCGCGCCCGGCCACCAGCATCGGCACCGCCCGCTCCGCCAGCACCGCGGCCGCCGCGGCGAGGCCGTCCGGCACCACCGACACGGCGATGCAGCGCCGGGGCCGCGCGTCGCCGAGGAACGCCGCCAGGCCGGCCGCCGATGGCTCCAACCGCTGCCGCCGCCCGTCGGGGTGCAGCATCGCGTCGAGGGTCGAGTTGCCGCGATCGAGCGTGAGAACCGGCGTCATGCCCGCCCTGGCCCGCGCCCGACTACTTGTCGGGCGCCTGGTAGGTCCGCTCGGTCACCTGCCCGGTGGAGGTCAGGAACCGGCCGACGAAGGTGCGGGTGCCGCGGTTGTACTGCTTCTTGACCACGTTCACCGCCTCGGCCTTGGTCCGCACCTGCTCGCCGTTCACCGACAGCAGCACGTCACCGGCCTGGACGCCGTAGCTGCGCGCCACCTCGCTGTCGACGCCGCGGATCTGCACGCCGCGCACCGACCGGTCGAACTGCGACACGTAGCTGTCGACGTGGATGCGCTCCAGGAACCCCTCGGACGAGTCCTGGAACATCTGCTCGTCCTTGCGGCCGAGGTGGTAGACCCCGTTGATCTGGCGGGTCTCCTCGACCTCGACCCAGGTGCCGCCGGTGGTCGCCGCCGTCGTCGCGGTGCCGCTGCCGGCGGCCCCGCTGGCCGCCCGACCGGCCCGCCGCTGCTTGGCCAGCTCCTCGAGGATCGCCTGGCTCATCTGCATGCTGGCCTTGAAGACCTCTTCCTCGGCCGAGGCCACCACGCCGTCGCCCTCGGGGCGCAGCCGGACGAAGTAGGCGCTCTCGGCGTCGTTGTTCACCCGCACCAGCTTGATGTCGTCGTAGGGCTTCCAGAGGGTCTCGCCCGGCTTGACGTAGTGGACGATCTCCGGGCCGCCGAGGCCGCCGGCCGCAGGCATCGGCGTCGGCATCGGGCTGGTCCCGCCGCGACGACCGCCGGGGCCGCTGGTCCTTGGCGCCGCCACGTCGGCCGGCCGGCCGGCCGGGGTGGCGGCGGCGCCGGCGGCGGCCATCTGCCGCAGCACGTGCTCCGGCAGCTGCAGCCCGTTCGGGTCCTTGTAGCGCACCGCCACGTGGGTGTCGCCACCGCGCCCGCCGGTGGTGGAATCGCAGGTCAGCGTGATCAGGTCGATGATCTCGGCGACCGGCCGCTCCGGCGGCTTGGGCGGCGCGACCGGCGTCTGGGCCTGGGCCGGGTCCGGCGGCGGCGGCGGCAGCTTGCCGACCAGGTTGACGTTGGCGAAGCGCTGCCACCACTCCAGCGGGCTGTAGACCCAGGCCTGCGAACCGGCCAGGACGCCCTTGCCCTTGGCCAGCTGGGCCACCGCCTGCGTCTGCCCGCGGCTGTGGAACACGTCCGCCGGCTGGGCCTTCAGGCGGACCGAGGCATCGGCGAACCACAGGCCGGCCTGGACCAGCAGGCCGGCGGTGCCGATGTAGAGCAGCAGGGGGATCGGAAGGCGCATGCGCGGCTCGCAGTCTAGCGGTGGAACCCGGGGAGCCACAACCGGCGGCGCCGGGGAACGCGGCGGCTCGGACGACGGCCGGCGCCC
>CAZMGG010000088.1:0-24323 GCA_964565715.1 uncultured candidatus Brocadiaceae bacterium
ATCCGGCTGCCGCGGCACGGCGCCAGCTGCCCGGTGGGCATCGGCGTGTCGTGCAGCGCCGACCGCCAGGCGCTGGGCAAGATCACCAGGGACGGCGTGTTCCTGGAACAGCTCGAGACCAATCCGGCGCAGTACCTGCCCGAGGTGCAGTCGGCGGAACTCGGCACGGATGTCGTGCGCATCGACCTGTCGCGGCCGATGGCCGAGATCCGCCAGATCCTGGCGAAGCACCCGATCAAGACCCGGTTCGCGCTCAGCGGCCCGATGGTGGTGGCGCGCGACATCGCGCACGCCCGCCTGAAGGAGCGCCTCGACCAGGGCCACGGCCTGCCCGACTACTTCAAGCAGCACGTCGTCTACTACGCCGGCCCGGCCAAGACACCCGAGGGCTACGCGTCGGGCAGCTTCGGGCCGACCACCGCCGGCCGCATGGACGCCTATCTGGCGCCGTTCATGCAGGCCGGCGGCAGCTTCGTGACGCTGGCGAAGGGCAACCGCAGCCCGCAGGTCACGGCGGCCTGCAAGCAGCACGGCGGCTTCTACCTGGGTTCGATCGGCGGGCCGGCGGCGATCCTGGCCCAGGAGAGCATCACGAAGGTCGAGGTGCTCGACTTCCAGGACCTCGGCATGGACTCGGTGTGGAAGATCCAGGTGAAGGACTTCCCGGCGTTCCTGGTGGTCGACGACAAGGGCAACGACTTCTTCGCTCCATGAGGCAGGCATGAAGGCGGATCTCTGGCTCGGGCTCGATGTCGGCACGCAGTCGACCAAGGCGCTGGTGGTGGACCGGACCGGCGCGGTGGTGGGGCGCGGGGCGCACGCCTACGGCCTGATCGAGGGGCTGGCGCCGGGCCATGCGGAACAGCACCCCGACACCTGGATCGACGCGGTGCGGCGGGCGACCGCGGCGGCGCTGCAGGGCCTGGAGCCAGGGCGGATCGCCGGGGTCGGCGTGTCGGGCCAGCAGCACGGCTGCGTCGTGCTCGACGCCGAGGATCGCGTGATCCGGCCGGCCAAGCTGTGGTGCGACACCAGCACGGCGGCCGAGGCGCGGGCGCTCTCGCAGCAGCTCGGCCGCGCCGTGCCGACGGGCTTCACCGCCAGCAAGCTCGCCTGGCTGAAGGCGCACGAGCCGCAGCACTTCGCCCGCGTGCGCGCGGTGCTGCTGCCGCACGACTACGTGAACTTCCGGCTGACCGGCAACAAGACCATGGAGGCCGGCGACGCCTCGGGCACCGGCTTCTTCGATCCGGTGGCGCGTGACTGGGACGCGAAGGCCTGCGCCGCCATCGATCCCTTGCTGCGCCGCTGGCTGCCGCCGCTGCTGCCGCCCGGGGCGCCCGCGGGCACGCTGTCCGCGGATGGCGCGCGCCTGCTCGCCCTGCCGTCGGGCCTGCCGGTGAGCGCGGGCGGCGGCGACAACATGATGTCGGCGATCGGCAGCGGCTGCACCCGGCCGGGCGTGGTGACCCTCAGCCTCGGCACCTCGGCCACGGTGTTCACCCGCACCGATGCGCCGGTGCTCGATCGCGAAGGCCTGATCGCGCCGTTCTGCTCCAGCGACGGCGGCTGGCTGCCACTCCTGTGCGTGATGAACTGCACCGGCGTGCTGGAGGAGGTGAGGGCCCTGACCGGCATGGACCACGCGGCGCTCACCGCCGCCGCAGCAAAGGTGCCCGCGGGCAGCGAAGGGCTCCTCTGGCTGCCGTTCCTGCAGGGCGAGCGCGTGCCCGACCTGCCGGACGCCACCGGCTCCCTGCTCGGCCTCCGGCCCGGCCTGCTGCGGCCGGGGCACCTCTACCGCGCCGCGATGGAAGGCGTCGCCTGCAACCTCGCCTGGGGCGTCGATCGCCTGCGCGGGCTCGGCGTCGTGGTGCAGGCGGTCAACCTGGTGGGCGGTGCGGCCAGGAACGCGCTGTGGTGCCAGATCCTGGCCGATGCGCTCGCGGTGCCCGTGCAGGTCCTGCAGGAGGCCGAATCGGCGGCGCTCGGCGCGGCCTTGCAGGCGCACTGGACCGGGTGGCGGCAGCAGGGCAATGACATCGACTGTGATGCGGTGGCCCGGCCGGCGGTGCGGGCCGCCGGTGCGCCGGTCGCGCCCACGGCCGCGGGCATGGACCACCTGCGCGCGCTCGGCCTGCGGTTCCGCGCCGCCGTGGCCGCGGGGCCGGTCCGCTGACGCCCGGCCGATGCCACGGCCGGTTGGCGGCCGCGGCGCCAGGTGGAGCCGATAGGGACCGCATGAAAGGCATGCTGGTGCTGTTGGCGCTGCTCGCGACGCTGTTCCTGCTGGGCACGATCGCCATCGTCGACGTGCTGAGCAACCTGGACGACACCGCCGAGCGGATGGTCACCATCGGCGAACTGCTGCGCGGCGACCTGCACGGCATGCTGGCCAGCGGCGAACTCTGGCGCCGCGTGCCGGCGGCGCTCACCGGCATCGATCCGCAGCAGTTGCTGTCGCTGCGGGCGGTGCTCACCACGGTGCTGCTGCTGTGGGCCGTGCGCCATGCCCTGCGCTCCGCGACGACGCTGGTGCGGCACTTCGCCGGCGGCCTGGTGCTGCTGCTGAGCCTCTTGCCCTACGCGCTGGCCCGGCTGGTCCTGCTGGCCGGCGTCGAGCCCGAGACGACCGGGCCGTGGCTGCACTGGAGCCTGCTGACGTTCCTCTACGGCTGCCTTGCCTGCGTCGTGTGCTCGACGCTGGCCTTCTGGCGTCTGCGCGGGCCCGGTCCCGTCGCGCTGCCCGCCGCCGCGTGACCGCGGCCGGTCCGGGGACTACGGTTCCCGCATGACCGCCCGACTCGACCGCACCGGCCAGCGCATCGTCGGCGTGCTGCTGGAGAAGGAACTGTCCGTGCCCGACTCCTACCCGCTCAGCGAGAACGCGCTGCAGGCGGGCTGCAACCAGCAGAGCAACCGCGACCCGGTCTTCCACCTGGAGTCGTTCCAGATCCACGGCGCGCTGCTGCAGCTCGCCGAGGCGGGCTGGGTGGCGCAGGTGGAGGGGAGCGGCCGCGTGGCGAAGTTCCGCCACAAGGTGAAGGAGCTGCTCGGCGTCGATGGCCCGGCCAAGGCGGTGCTGGCGGAGCTGCTGCTGCGCGGCCCGCAGGCGCCCGGCGCGCTGAAGGGCCGGGTCGGACGGATGGGTTTTGCGGCCGACGCGCCCGACGCGGTGGAGAAGGTGCTGCGCGACCTGGCCGGGCGGCCGCAGCCGCTGGTCGAGCAGCTGCCGCTGGGGCCACGCGAGCGCGACCAGCGCTGGCGGCACCTGCTGGGCGACGTCGCGGCGGCGGCGCCGGAGGAGGATGCGGCGCCACGCCGGGCCGCGGTGGTGGTGCCGGCGCACGACGAGGGCGGGACGCTGGCGGACCGGGTGACGGCGCTGGAGCAGGAGGTGGCGGCGCTGCGGGCGCGGCTCACGGCCCTGGAGCGGCCGGTGGTGCGGGGTGATTGAGGCCGGTGGCCAGCAGCGGCCATCGCCAGCGCCGCCGCGTTCCCCTACAGTCGCGCCCGTGTTCGACGCCCTTCGGCAGGCCCTGGAGCAGGATCCGCGGATCGCCTACGCGCTGGTCTTCGGCTCGCAGGCCCGTGGCACGGCGCGGCCGGACAGCGATCTCGACGTGGCCGTCGGCGTGGCGCGCCCGCTGACCGCGCACGAGCTGGGCGACGTGGTGAGCCGTCTGGAGAGTGCGACTGGCCAGCACGTGGACCTGGTCCTGCTGGACGAAGCGCCGCCGGCGCTGGCCTACCGCGTGTTCCGCGACGGCGTCGTGGTGCTGGAGCGCGACCGGCCGGCGCTGGTCAAGCGCAAGGCCTGGGCGATCCTGGAGTACCTGGACTTCAAGCCGATCGAAGACATCTGTGTGCGCGGCGTCCTGGCCGCGGCGAAACGTGGTCGATAGGTCGTTGCTGGCGAAGGCGATCGCGGACATCCGCGACGCGGTGGCACGGATCCGTCAGGTCCTGCCGACGGACAGGGTCGCCTTCGCGGCGGATCGGACGGCTCGTGAAGTCGTCGTTCTCAACCTGTTCGTCGCCCTGCAGCACTGCCTCTCCTTGGCAACCCATTGGCTTGCAGATGCAGGGCGGCAGGTGCCTGCCGGTTACCGCGATGTCTTCGGCAGCCTCGCGGCGGAAGGCGTGATCGAGGGCCCGCTTGCCGAGCGGTTGGCGGCCGCCGCCGGTCTGCGCAACCTGATCGCGCACCGCTACGGGATCCTCGACTGGAACCGCATCCACGAGGTTTCGCAGGATGGGCTCGATGATCTCCTGCAGTTCTGCGCGCAGATGTCGCGCGCGGCCGGCGCGCCGGACTGAGGGCCTCCCGGCCCGCTACCGTCCGGCGGGTCCGTTCCCCCCGGCGAACTCGCGCGCCCACGCGGCACAGCGGTCCGCGTCCACCTCGCCCTGCACCAGCAGCAGCCGATACCGCAGCCGCAGCGGGTCCGCGCCGAGGTCCGCCTGCGGCATCACGCCGAACCTGCCGTAGTCGCGGGTCGACCAGCGGCTGCCGCGCGGGTTGCCCGGATGGTCCACCAGCACCACCGTGACCGGCGGCGCCAGCGGCAGCCGCGCCGCGACCCAGCCGCAGTTCCCCCAGATGTCGTTGCCGCGGTCGAGCGCGCCGGCCGGCCGCAGGAACGTCACCTTCGGCGTGTCCGGCAGCGCCCATGCATTGGCGGCGCGGAAGTGGAAGCCGGCGTGGTGCGGATCGCCGCGCAACTGCACCGTGCCCACCGCCGCCCGCAGCTCCATCGTGAAGTCGCACTGCCGCGCGCCGTCCGCCCGGTCCCGCACCGCCAGCGCCCGCACCTCGTGCACGATCACCGCGCCGTCGGCGCCGAGCCAGTCCACCGCCATCGCTTGCGGGGCGCCGGCCGCGCCGTCGCCGACGAACGCCACGTGCCGCTGGCTCTCGCCGTGATTGCAGTGCCAGAAGTCGAACCGCGCGTCGCCCCTCGTGGTGCGGTTCCAGCCGAGGAACACGCCGCGGTGGTGGGGATACTCGCCGCCGGGGCCCTTGGTCAGCACCAGCGCCGGATCGCCAGGGTGCCGGATCTCGTGGAAGACCTTGAACGTGGCCTCGCGCCGGGCCTCGTCGTAGCCGTGGATCCAGCGCGCGGCGAGCTTTGCGTCCACCAGCACATCGGCGGGCGGCGGCGCCGCGCAGGCGGTCGCCAGCAGCAGGAGGAACGCCGGGCGGCGGAACATGGGCGCAGGATGGCGTCGGCGGACGCGCGGGGCAACAGCGACGACCGGTCAGCCGTGCAGCAGCACGCGCACGTCGCGCACGTTGGTGCCGCTGGGGCCGGTGACGATTGCGTCGCCGAGCGCCTGCAGCAGCGGGAACGCGTCGAAGGCGCCGAGCGCCGCGGCCACGTCCCGTCCCTGCGTCCGGGCGCGGTCCACCGTCGTGCCGTCCACCACGGCGCCGGCGGCCGGCGAGTTGCCGTCGATGCCGTCGGTGCCCGCCGACAGCACGGCGATCGGCTGGCCCTGGATCCGGCTGGCGCACTCGAGCGCGAACTGCTGGTTGCGGCCGCCGCGGCCGTGGGCGGGCGGCAGCGGGCAGGACAGCTCGCCGGTGCTGACGATGGCGAGCGGGCCCTCTGCAGCCGCACGGCGTTCGGCGGCGAGCCGTTCCAGCAGCAGGCCGGCGGCGCGGGCGACCGGCGTGTCGTCGGGCAGGTCCACCAACACCGCGGGGCAGCCCGACTGCCGCAGCCGCTCCTGCACGAACGCGCCGGCGCGGGCCGAGTCCAGCAGGCAATGCCAGCTGGCCCGCGCGAAGGCCGGATCGTGCGCCTTCGGCGTCTCCGGCAGGTCGGGGCGGGCCAGGAACGCCTGCACCGGCGCCGGCAGCGGCAGGCCGTGCAGCACGGCGCGGGCGTCGCTCCAGGTGGTGGGGTCCGGCAGGCTCGGGCCGGACGCCACCGCGGCCGGCTGGTCCGGCGGCACGTCGCTGACGAACAGGGTGATCTGGCGCAGCGCGCGGGCGGCCGCCACCGCCAGGCGCCCGCCCTTCACCGCCGAGCAGTGCTTGCGCACGGCGTTCATCGATCCGATCGGCGCGCCGCTGCGCACCAGCAGGTCGTGCAGGAGGCGCAGGTCGGCTTCGGTGAGGCCTGGCAGGGGTTGCTCGAGCAGGGCGGAGCCGCCGCCGCTGACCAGGAACAGCACGAGGTCCCGCGGGCCTGTGGTGGCGAGCAGTTCCAGGGCGGCGGCGGCGGCCGCGGCGCTGCCCTGGTCGGGCAGCGGATGGCCGGCGTCGATGCGACGGAGCGGCGCCACGTCGCCGGGGC
This sequence comes from uncultured candidatus Brocadiaceae bacterium, assembly GCA_964565715.1. GTDB lineage: Bacteria > Planctomycetota > UBA1135 > UBA1135 > UBA2386 > CAZMGG01. The sequence continues at coordinate 6,306 of CAZMGG010000088.1, forward strand.
TGCCGGCGGGACAGGCACAGAGCCCGCGCACCGGCAGGCCGTGCAGCAGGGGCAGGGCCGCCCTTGCCATCGCCGGCGCCGCCTTGCCGAACGCGACGACCCGCACGTCCTCGACGGTGGCGAGCTCGATGGCGTCGCCGTCGGGCAGGTGCACGAGGTCTCCCTCGCGCCGCACCGCCGCGCGCAGCGCGCTGCCGGGGTCCAGTACCGGCAGCAGATCAGACCAGATCCGGCGCAGCGTCGCGCGGTCGGCGTTCATCCGAGCACTTCCGGGTTGACCGGGTTCGGCGGCGGCTGCCCGGTCAGCACGGCGACCGCGTTCTCGGCGGCCAGCGTGCACATGCGGGTGCGGGTGGCGACGGTGGCGCTGCCGATGTGCGGCAGCAGCACGACGTTGGGCAGCGCCAGCAGGTCCGCGTCCACCTGCGGCTCGCGCTCGAAGACATCGAGGCCGGCGCCGGCCAGCAGGCCCTCGCCCAGCGCTGCCGCCAGCGCCGCCTCGTCGACGATCGGTCCGCGGGCGGTGTTGATCAGGATGGCGTGGCGCGGCATCTGGGCGAGTTGTTCGCCGCCGATCAGGTGGCGGGTCTCGGCGGTGAGCGGCACGTGCACCGACACGAAGTCGCTGCGCGCCAGCAGCATGGCCAGCGGCACGTGGACGGCGCCGAGTCCGGCGGCCGCCGGCGATGGGTTGCGGGCGTGGTAGAAGAGGCGCAGGCCGAAGCCGCGGGCCCGCCGCGCCACCGCCTGGCCGATCCGGCCGAAGCCGATCAGGCCGAGCGTGCGGCCGTGCAGGTCGGCGCCCACCAGCAGGTCGATGTCCCAGCGGTTCCAGCGGCCCTCGCGCAGGTGCCGTTCGGCCTGGGGCAGGCGGCGGGCGGTGCTGAGCAGCAGGGCGAAGGTCAGGTCGGCGGTGGCCTCGGTCAGCACGTCGGGCGTGTTGGTGACCAGGATGCGCTCGGCGGTGGCGGCGGCCACGTCGATGTTGTCGACGCCGACGGCGATCTGGGCGAAGACCCTGACGCCGGCCGCCCGGGCGGCCGCCAGGACCGGGGCGGTGATCGGATCGGTGAGCTGGCAGACCACGGCCTGGTGGCCCGCCAGGGCCTCGATCAGGGCCGCCTCGCCGAGGACGTCGCGGGAGTCGCGGTAGGTGACGTCGGCGACCTCGCGCAGGACCGCCAGGGCCGCCGGATAGACCTTGCGGGTGACCAGGACGCGGGGCTTCATCGGCGCAGATCATGCGCGGGTCGCCGCAGCGGGAGAAGCGGCGGTCCGGGAACCGATCGGCAGTGTCGGCGCGTAGCAGGCGCCGTACATGGCACAGGAGCCACGACTTGGCGGCTCCTGTGTCGCACGGTCCAGACTCGCGAAGGAGTGTTGGTGCCGTGCGCGGGAGTGAGTGGGTCACCCATCCGGACGCCACAAGGGAGGGAAAACGAATTCCTCCATCTCCGGCGGTGGCACGCGGTGTGTAGAGCTGCGCCCGATGCGCATTCCTGCACTGCTGTTCCTGCTCATGCTCCTGGCCACCGGCGCCGTCGCCCAGGAGGAGATCCCACCGACCGGCGTCAAGCAGAAGACCCACACCTACTCCTTCCCGATCGTCGCCGAGAAGGACCTCGCGACGGTGATGGCGACGGACGTCGAGGCGTTGCCGGCCGTCACCGCCCGCCAACGCCGCCTGCTCGAGCAGCGTTACGACCTCGCCGATCGACCCACCGAGGTGATGATGTCCGGCGGTCGTCGCGCCGTGCAAGGTGGGGTACGCGTGCGGTTGCCCGAAGGCCGCACCTGGGACGACCTGGCGGCCATGTCGCCGGCGCAGATCCGGGAGCAGGGGCTCTTCCCGCCGGGTTTCCTGCCGCTGCCGCACGCCAAGCACGAGATCGGCGGCATGGTCTTCCCGCAGTTCCAGATCGATCGCATCGCCCGCCTCGAGCAACGCGACCTGCGCCGCTTCGACGTCGCGTTCGATCTCCCCGAGCACCTGCTGCCCGAGTTCCCGCCGCCGATCTTCCTCACCACCCGACCCGACCTGGGCGACGTCTCGCAGGGCGAACTGCTGAGCATCACCAACTACTACCGGCTGCTGGACGGCATCCTGACGCCGGTGCAGCTGGAAGGGCTGCGGCTGCTGCTGACCCCCTTCCCGCAGCAGCAGTTCAACCAGACCGATGATCGCAAGGTCGAGGCCCCGAGCCTCGGCGTGTCGTGCCTCGACTGCCACGCCAACGGCCACACCAACGCCGCCTTCCACCTCAACCCGGACACCCGGCCGCATGCCTTCCGCTTCCGCATCGAGACCGTCAGCCTGCGCGGGCTGTTCAACCAGCAGATCCACGGCTCGAAGCGATCGCTGCGCTCGGTGGAGGACTTCACTGAGTTCGAGCAACGGACCGCCTACTTCGACGGCGACCACGTCACCGCCGCCAAGAAGGGCGTGCACCTGCCCGAGCGCAGCTCGCAGGTGGCGTTGATGGCGCAGATGCAGAACATGTTCGATTTCCCACCCGCGCCCAAGCTCGACCGGTTCGGGCGCCTCGATCCGAGGGTCGCCAGCGACCGGGAACGCGCCGGCGAGCAGGTGTTCTTCGGCAAGGGGCGGTGCGCCGAGTGCCATCCGCCGCCGTTCTACCTCGACGACAAGATGCACGACCTCGGCGTGGCCCGGTTCCACCGGCCGCTGCTGGAGCACAACGGCCACGTGGCTGCCGGCGATGGGCCGATCAAGACCTTCACCCTCCGCGGCATCAAGGATTCCCCGCCCTACCTGCACGACGGGCGGTTGCTGACCCTCGACGACACGGTCGAGTTCTTCAACCTGGTGCTCGGGCTACGACTCAGTGCGGAGGAGAAGGCCGACCTGGTGGCCTTCCTGCAGGTGCTGTGACGGTCGCGCGGGGCTGCCGACCCGCATGCGCCCTGTGCAGACTCCTCCACCGCTTGTCCACCGGCGCGAAAATCGATGCCGGTCGGCTCTTGCCGCGCGCGGGCAACGTCGGTGCAATCCGGCGCCACCCACGAGTCTGCGCCGCACCTGGAGCCGCCCGTGACCGAGAATCAGAGCCAGCATCCCAACAGCGTCCACCTGACCGTCAGCAGCGTGCTGAAGAGCCTGAAGTTCTACCGCGAGAAGCTCGGCTTCAGGCTCACCGAGAGCTTCCCGAGCCCGAAGAAGCCGGTGTGGGCCAACGTCCTGCTCGACGACCAGGCGGTGATGCTGGGCCAGCTGCCGTCGCTGGCCGAGGCGCGCCAGTTCGGCATGGACGCCGCCGAGATCGAGCTGCTGAAGCGCGACGCCAAGGCCTTCGCCCGTGGTGCCGCCGGCACCGGCGTGCAGATCTACCTGCAGGTCGCGGACGTCGATGCGTTCTACAAGCGCCTCCGCCGCAAGGGCGTGAAGCCGCTGACCAAGGCCAAGACGCAGTTCTACGGCATCCGCGACTTCCAGGTGGAGGACCCGGACGGCTACCGGCTGGTGTTCTACACCCGCACCGAGGCGTGTCGCGTGGTCGGCGGCGGCAAGGGCGCGCGCAGCGAGCGCGAAGCGGTGGCGGTGGGCTGAGCCTCAGCGGAGGACCTTGTTCGTCCAGGCGCGGAAGACCTTGTCCATCGCCTCGACGTCGATCCCCTGCAGTGCCTTGCGGTTGGCGGCGCCCGCCTCCCGGGTCTCGCGCAGCGCCGCGTAGTAGTTCTCGGGCAGCTTGCTCCAGGCCGGGTCGAACTGCTTGCCCATGCTGTCCTGGCCGCTGCGCAGGAACCAGATGAACAGCCGCCGGTAGGCGTACTCGGTCAGCGACTGCCGCTGCTCCTGGTCGGTCCGCGTGCGCATCAGCCAGCCGCCGATGGTGATCGCGTCCTTCTCGCGCAGCCACGTGCGGAGCTGCTGCTTCACCTGCTTGTCGAGCTCCCCGGTCCGCTTGCCGCCGCCCGTTGCGAGGAAGCCGTAGTAGTCGCCGAGCCCCTCGTTGAACCACACGTGCGGCACGACGCCCGGTGGCAGACCTGGCTGCAGGTAGGCGTGCCAGACGTTGTGGTAGCCCCAGCCCAGGATGCCCTGCTCGGCGAGCTTGCAGTAGTGGAAGGCGGCCGACGGCGGCATCGGGTTCGGCGCCGGCGGCACCGGGCCGCCGACCAGCATCAGGGTCTGCGGCGTGTCCTTCGGCAGCGGGAACTCCTGCTCGAGCATCTGCCAGAACTTCTCGTAGCCCAGAGCCGACTCGCGCGCCTTCTTCTCGGCCTCGGCGCGCTCCTTCGGCTTCTTCGGCTCCCAGCGGAACAGGACCACGTAGTGGGGCGTGGTGAAGTAGTCCCAGCCCTCGGCGCTGGCCACGGTCTGCTTCGCCTGCTCGACCCGTTCCTTCTTGGCCGGCGTGTCGGCGTACTGATCGCGGTCGCCGGCCTCGTGCTGGGCGCGCAGCGGCGCCGGCGACAGCGACAGAGCCAACAGACAGGGAAGAACGGCGAGGATCGACGGGATGCGGCGAGCGAGGTGCATCGGTTGGGTTCCCAGCTCCGGCGCGGAGCAGCGGGAAGGATCCCCGGCGATGGATGGGCCGTCAATCGCCGTGGCTCACCTCGCCGCCCGCCGCCTCGCACAGCCGGCGCACCGCCTGCAGGTCGAGCTTGCCGGTGCCGAGCAGCGGCAGGGCGTCGACGTGCACGAACTGGCTGGCGCGGGGCACGAACAGCGGCGGCAGGCCGCGGGCGGCCAGCTCGCGCAGCAAGGCCGGGATCGCGTCCGGGCCCAGCGTGGTCAGCACCGCCAGCCGCTCGCCCTTCTTCGCATCGGGCAGCCCGCACACCGCGAACGCCCGCTCGACGCGGCCGCTGCTCGCCTGCAGGTGCTCCTCGACCGTTCCGTGCGGCACCATCTCGCCGCCGATCTTCGAGAAGCGCGACAGCCGGTCGGTCAGGTACAGGAAGCCCTCCTCGTCGAGCCGGCCGATGTCGCCGGTGACGTAGGACCCCCTGTGCATCGCCGCCGCCGTCAGGTCCGGCCGGCCCAGATAGCCCTGCATGACGTTGGGGCCCTCGACCAGCACCAGCCCCGGCTGGTCCACCGGCACCGGCGCCTTGGTCGCCGGATCGACGATGCGCACCACCACGCCGGGCAGCGGTCGACCCACCGAGCCGCGGCGGGCGCCGGCCTGGTAGAAGCCCCGCGCCCGCTAGCCCTGGGTCGCCACCGCCACCACCGGCGCGCATTCCGTTGTGCCATAGCCCTGCACCGGCCGGATGCCGAAGCGATCGTGGAACTCGTCGGCCAGGGCATCGGTGAGCTTCTCGGCGCCGGTGAGCACGAGGCGCAGCGAGCCGAACTGGCCCGGCTCGCAGCGGCGCAGGTAGAGCTGCAGGAAGGTCGGCGTCGCCAGCAGGATGGTGATCCGGTGCCGCGCCACCAGGTCGCCCACCGCGGCGGCGTCGAGCGGATTGGGGTGCCAGACGATGCCGCAACCCTGCTGCAGGGCATACCAGAGGGCGAGGTTGCCGAACGAGTGGAACAGCGGCAGCACGCCGAGCAGGCGGTCGTCGCCGGACAGCGGCAGCACCTGCGCCACCGCGTCGCAGTTGGCCTGCACGTTGCAGTGCGACAGCACCACGCCCTTCGGCTCGCCGGTGCTGCCGCTGCTGAAGATCACCACCGCCGGATCGTCGAGGTGCACCGGCGCCGCCGCGCCGCAGGCCCGTTCCAGCCCCCGGCGCGGCAGCAGCAGGGCGCGCAGCACCGCACCGAGGCGCTCCATGGCCGGGACGCCCTGCAGCACGTCCTCGACGAACAGCGGGCTGAGTTCCGGCGGCAGCTCCAGTTGCAGCGCCTGCAGGAAGGTCCGGCTGGTCAGCACCGTGCGCAGTTCAGCCCGCCGCGCGGCCTGGCCGAGTCCCAGCGTGCCCGCCGTGTAGTTGAGCGGCACGGCCGTACGGCCGGCCAGGCTGGCGGCGATGGCGGCCATCCCGCCGGCGCAGGACGGCGGCAGCAGCAGCCCGACCCGCGGCTCGCGCCAGTGGGCCCGCAGGCGCCGCGCCAGCACCACCGCGGCGGCGACGACCGACAGCCGCGACAGCCGCCGGCCCTCGCCATCGAGGAACGCGGTCGCCCAGGGCCGCCGCCGCATCGACCGCAGCAGCCGGTGGTGCAGCGGCCGCAGATCGGGCCTTCGGGCAGCGAAGGCCGGCGCCGCCAGTTCATCGACGCGGCGCCGCACCTCGGCCGGCTCGCTGTCCGGCGGCAGCGGCGCGCCGAACGACACGCTCATCGGGCACGGCACGCGGGTCGGCAGCCAGCGGACCCGGCCCTGCCGCGCGCTCAGCAGGCCGCCATACACCTGGCCCAGGTGCGCCGGCACGATGGGCGCGGTGCGGCCCTTCAGCAGCCGCTGCAGGCCGCGGCGGAACGGCAGCGTGCTGCCCATCCGGCTGATCTCGCCCTCGGCGAACATGCACACCAGGTCGCCGCGGTCGAGGCTGTCGCCGGCCTCGCGCAGCGCCCGCAGCACCACCCGCGGCCCGCCGCTGCCGGCGATGGGGATGGCAGCCATCGCCTTGAGGAACGGGCGCAGGTAGGGGCGTTCGTACCAGTACTGCTCGACCACGAACCGGATCGGACGATCGATCGCCGCCAGCAGGAACAGCGCATCCAGGAACGACACGTGATTGGGCACCAGCAGGGCGCCGCCCTCCTGCGGCACGTGCTCGCGGCCCAGCACCCGCACGCGGTAGAGCGTGTGGGTGGCCAGCACCACCGTGAGCCGCAGCAGCGCCTGGGGCAGCAGCCAGACCGCCCACAGGGTCGCCAGCAGGGTCAGCGCCGCGGCGATCACCAGGATGTCGCGGCTGTCGGCGCCCAGCCGCGCCAGCAGGTCGCAGGCGACGTTGCCGAAGAAGATGCCGACGAAGCCCAGACCGTTGATCAGCGCGATCACCGCCCCGCGGCGGTTGCCAGGCGATCGCCACTGGATCAGCGCGTTGATCGGCACCACCACGAAGCCGCTGCCGACGCCCAGCAGCGTCATCAGCAGCAGCGTGCCGGCGATGCCGGGGCCGAACAGGCCCAGCGCGCCGGTGCCGAGCGCCAGCGCGATGGCGCCGAGCGGGATCAGGCCGGTCTCGACGCCGCCGCGGGACCAGCGGCCGGCCAGCACCGAGCCGCCGCCGATGCCGATGGCGAACAGGGCGTAGGGCGCACCGGCGTACTGGTCGCCGAGGCCCAGTACCTGCTTGCTGTAGACCAGCACGTCCTGGCCGAGCAGGCTGACCAGGCCCCAGAACACGAGCGAACCCAGCGTCGCCAGCCACAGCGCCCGGTCGGCGCGGATCGCCCGCCAGGCGCCGCTGACGACGGCGCGGAGGTCCTCGGCGGCGCCGGCCCGCGGCGTCTTCGGCACCCGCAGCGCCGCCACATAGCCGACGCCGGCGAACGCGGTGAGCGCCACGCCGGCGAGCCACGGCCGGCCGTCGGAGCCCTTCAGCAGCAGGCCGCCGGCGATGGTGCCGAGCACGATCGCCACGAAGCTGCACAGCTCCAGCAGCCCATTGCCGCGGCTCAGCTTCTCGTGCGGCAGCAGCTCCGGCAGGATGCCGTACTTGGCCGGGGCGAACAGGGCGCTCTGCGCGCCCATCCCGGCCAGCACGAGGAGCGGCAGCAGCCCGGTGGGCACAGCGAGCAGCGCCAGCGTGCCCGCCGCCATCAGCACGACCTCGAGCAGCTTGGTCCAGACCACCAGATCGCGCTTGCCGACGCGATCGCCGAGCCACATCGCCGGCAGGCAGAACACGATCAGCGGCAGGGTGAACACCGCGAACGTGAGCGTGGTGACCCGCTGCACCGCCGCCTCGCCGTCCTGCTGCACCGCGGCGATCGCCAGCAGCGCCACCAGCATCTTGAAGGCGTTGTCGTTGAACGCGCCGAAGAACTGCGCGACCAGCAGGCCGGCGATGGGGTGGCGTGGGGTCATGGGGCGGCCGCGGGGCCGGGGCGCATGATGCCGGAACGGCAGCGCGGTTGCGCCGGCGCTCGGGCTTTCGGCGCCGGGCGCGGGCCATGCTTGACCCTGGTCGATGCACGCGATCCCATGGGGCGCTGTCGAGGAGGCTCACCATGCGCCGGATGTTGGTCATGCCTGCGCGGCCGCGCCTGTCGCGCAGGACCCGAACGAAGCCGGAGGATGCCGATGGGCGATGACGTCCGGCGCCGCGGACCGGTGGTCCTGCTCGTCTCGGCGCTGCTGCTGGGCCTCCTTGCCGTGGTCATCTGGTGGCCTGCCGCCGGCACTCCGGCCCTTGGGGCAGGCGACTCCGGAGTGGATGGAGCCGCACCGTCGGGGATCGTCCTGGGTGCGGTTCCATCGGCGGCGGATGACAGCGACGCGCCGCCGGGGAACGCGGTGCCCGGGATCGGCAGGCCAACGGTGGCGGACGCGGCCGACCCCGGAGCCGAAGACGCCCCGGCAATCCCTCTGCCGCCAGGGCGCATCCTGTTGATCCTGGCCACGGCCACCCGGATCGCCACGGCGCCGATGATCGCCGCGTCGGCGGACTTCAATCCGCGCGGCGAGCCCCTCCCCGTGCGTGACATGCAGAGCTTGACCGGGCACGTGGCGACGATGCAGGCGGAGGTGGAGCAGTTCCGGGACCAGGCAAGCGCCGCCGCGAGTCGCGAGTGGCGTGACCTGTGCCAGCGGGGTGAGCTGATCGACTGTCGGTGGCCAGGGAGAGCCTGTCCGATACCGAGTGGCGGGCGATGGAGGACTACGTGCAGCGGCTGCGGGAGCGGCGCGTCTCGGCGGGTCTGCCGCCCCAGGATCGCGACCGCCTCGAGGCCGCGTTCCTGGCGAACCTGGCCGAACAGCGTTCCGGGCTCCGGCGCACCTTCCGCAGCGGCGGCAAGGTATGGCGCCTGCGCACCCCGGAGCAGCTCGTCCGCACGCATGCGATCGAGCAGGCCTGCGCGGTCCGGTTGGAACAGCACGTGCTCCTGCTCACCGCCTGGTTCCTCGATCACGGCTACCTGACCGGTCCCGAGGCCGTGGCCGTGGCGCGTCGGTTCCGGGAGATCCAGGGCGGCCGATAGCCAGGGGTGGGCCGCCGTGCGCCAGCTACCGGCCGGTCCTCGTCGCCGCGCGTTCCTTGAAGAACGCCGCGCGGGCCCGGCCCAGCGTCCGGCCGTCCAGCTTCTGCAGCGCCTCGAGCTGCGTCTGCGCCGCCTGCGCCAGTTCCGGGAAGCGGTGGCACTGGGTGCGCACGCGCCACCAGGCCTCGAAGGCCGCGCCAGGCGCCTTCGTGGCGTCGATGGCCTGGGCGGCGGTGGTCAGCTCCCGGCCCTTCTGCTCGATCTGCGCCAGCAGCTCCTTCGCCGCGTCGCTGCCTTCGCGCAGCAGGTGCGTCGAGGCCAGCAGGAAGTCCTCGCGCTGCAGCGCCGCCCGCGCCACCGCCAGGTGATCGATCTGCTCCCACGGCCGGGTCAGCAGTTCCAGATGCGCGAACAGGTGGCCGTACTCCGCGGGCGGCGGGAAGGCGTGCGCCACGTCGGGCACCTCGCGATACATGGCGCGACCGCCGGCTTGCTCGAAGGCCAGGAAGGCCTGCCAGGCGCCGTCCTTGCGGATGTGGTCCGCCTCGCCGGTGACGAAGCAGAACGGCCGGTCCTTCTTCGCGACCAGCGCGCCGTTCTTCAGGCCGACCACGTTGGGCGGGCCCGAGCAGATCGGCATGCTGGCGGCGAACAGGCCGGTCTGCTGCAGCCGGCCCTGGCAGAGGAAGTCGGCGCCGCTGGAGAAGCCGCAGAGGTAGATGCGCTTCTCGTCCACCGCGAACTCGGCCTGCACCAGCCGCAGCACCGCCAGCGCGAACGCGACGTCGTCACGCTCGCCTTCGATGGTGCCCCAGGCGCGGGTGCGGCCGTTCAGGCCGACGACGATGGCCGGCACGTGGCCGGTGGCCTTCGACCAGAGCCGGTCGCGGGTCACCTCGGCGCCCTTCTGGGTCGGCGCGATGGCGCCGTGGAAGTCGAGGATCAGCGGCCAGCTGCGGTCCTTCTGGTCCTGCCGGTAGCCGTCCGGCAGGGTCACCACCCAGGTGGCCGGGATCCCGGTGACGGCGCCGTCGCGGCCGGCGAGCTGATGGTCGAAGGCCGGCAGCGGGCGCGGCGGGTCCTGGGCGGGGACGAGGCCCGCGGCCAGCGCGGCCAGCAGGCAGGGCAGGAACGCGGCGGAGGGCACGGTGGGCACGGGGGCCTCCTGGTCTGGGTGGGGGCAGCAGGCGCCTTACGGACGCCGGCGGCCGGATGTGGGCTGGCGCCGGGTCAGGCCCTCGACAATCCCAGCGACCGCAACCATGCTCCAAGATCATGGTCCCCGCCACCGGCCGCTCCCTCGGGCTGCTCTCCGTCGTCCTGCTCCTCGCCAGCGCCACCGCGCAGAAGCCGGGCGGCAAGGCCGAGACGCCCCGTTGGGATCGCTTCGCCGGGGGCATCGAGGCCAGCGTGCCGGGCGGCGACTGGGTCGTGCGCACGACGCTGGCGGCCGAGCAGTTGCCGAAGATGGTGGCCCGCATCGCCGAACTGCGGCCGTTCTACGAGGCGCACTTCGGCACGAAGCTGGGCAAGGGCTGGACGTTCGTCGTGCTCACCGACATGGGCCAGTACAACACCTATGCGCGGGAGACGTCGCGGGGTCGTCTGAATGTCCAGGGCCAATGCCTGCGCGAGCAGAAGTCGGTGGTGGTGTGCGACTCGCAGCGCTACGGCTGGAACACGACGCTGAGTCATGAGTTCGCCCACGCCTACTATGACTGCAATGGCCCGATCTGGCTGCGCGAGGGCGTGGCGTCCCTGGTGGAGGTGGCCGAGGCCGACGGGAAGACGATGAGGATCCCGGTCAACGGACCACGGCGGAACGGGCTCGTCACCTACCAGCAGAAGGGCCACTACGGTTCGATCCAGCACCTGCTGAAGGGCGAGCCAGAGCCCGACGGCTACGGTTACTCGTACGAGCACGGCTGGAGCGTGCACTACTGGCTGTACGGCCTGGATGCCGCGAAGTACCGCGCGTTCCTGGCGGCGGTGCGCAGCAAGACCGGGCGCGACTTGTCGCCGGAGCTGGAGAAGGCGTTCGGCATGGACCTCGCGACCATGGACGCCCGCTGGCGGGAGTTCGTGGCGAAGCTCCAGTAGCGGGGCCGGCGTGGGCAGGATCTGCTAAGGTATCCGGGCTGCCCTCACCGCGCCTGCTCCGCCCCGGCCCCCTTCTCCCGGAGTCGAACCGATGCAGACCCTTCGCACCGTGCTGCTGGTCGGCACGCTGGCTGCCACCGTTCTCGCGCAGAACACGCATGTGCTTCCCGACGGCTTCGCCGCCGCGGAGGGCAATGGCCTGAACGGCATCCCCTGGAACTACCCGTCGGCGCGCGTCCAGTTCGCCTACGACAGCAGCCACTTCACCGGCGCGGCCACGCCGATCACCCAGCCGATCCTGATCCAGCGGCTGCGCTGGCGCGCCAACGGCTCGGCCACCGCCACCTGGACCGGCGGCAGCTATGGCCAGGTGCGCATCGACCTGTCCACCGCCGCCGTCGACCACGCCGCGGTGGTGCCCACGTTCGCGCAGAACCACGGCCAGGACCGCACCACGGTCCACAATGGCCCGGTGACGGTGTCACCACAACCCACCGGTTTCGGCGTTCCCGGTCCCTGGTTCGTCGACGTGCCGCTGGCGCAACCCTTCTTCTACGACCCGAACGCCGGCGACCTGCTGATCGACATCGACACGCTCGGCACCTTCGCCGGTGGCACGAGCACGCTGCTGGACCATGTGCAGGGCGGCCTGGCGCGGGCCTCGCGGGTGGCGGCGACGCTGACCTATGGCGGGGCCCAGGGCGGCGTGACGCTGGACGAGGCGGCGGTGGTGGAGGTCACCTACGTGGCCGCCAGTGGGCTGTACCCCCGCTTCACCGCCACACCGCAGGCCGGCACTTCGCCGCTGCTGGTGCAGTTCACCGACCAGTCGTGGACCAGCGACCCGGGCGGCGTGCTCGCCCACCAGTGGGACTTCGACAACGATGGGATCATCGATTCGACCCTGCGGAACCCCAGCCACACCTACTCCGCCTGCGGCACCTACAGCGTGCGCCTGCTGGTGGTGGACGCCACCCACGGCTTCCAGACCCTGGTGCGTCCGGCGGCCGTGGTGGTGGACGCGATCGCGGCCGGTTTCACCGCCAACGTCCTGGCCGGCGTGGCGCCGCTGTTCGTGCAGTTCACCGACACCAGCAGCGGGCCGGTGACCACCTGGGCTTGGGATTTCAACGGCGACAACGTCGCCGATTCGACCCTGCAGCACCCACAATGGCCGTTTGCGACCGCCGGCGTCCACACCGTGGCGCTGACCGTCGGCAACGGCTGCTTCAGCGACACCAGGATCCGCCAGGGCTACGTGGTGGTGATCGACCCGGCCAACCTGCCGCCGCCCCCGGACCTCCTGCAGTACCAGTTCAACGAGGTGCGGGGCCAGGAGCTGGCCAATACCGCGATCGCCGCCGCCTTCCCGGCCCGAGGCACCGTCGGCACGCCGCACTGGCAGGCCGATCCGGGCCGGGCGGCCTTCCGCGGCAACGAGCCGGGGGCGGGGATGCTGGGCTCGAGCAACGGCGTGGGCGCCACCAACCTGGTGGACACCGGCGGCAGCCTCACCGTCAGTGGCAGCATGACCGTGATGTGGTGGCAGCGGCAGACCGGCCTGCGCTCGGGCACCGCCTACGCCTGCGGCAGCAGCAGCGGCGCCGGTCCGCGGATGTACATGCAGAGCAGCGGCATCCTGACCTACCGCGGCTCCAGCATCGGCAACTGCGACAGCACCAGCACGCCGAACTCCGGCGCCAACCTCGGCGTCTGGCTGCATGTGGCGATGGTGGTGGACGACGCCGCCGGCACCGCCACCTGGCACTTCAACGGCATCGCTGATCCGCCGCGTGCCTTCACCGCCAACAGCCACAGCGCCGCGCTCACCAACTTCCACATCGGCTACGGCAGTTCGGCCACCACCGGCGTGTCGTCGTATCCGCCCTGGTTCGACATGGACGACTTCCGGATCTACGGCCGTGCCCTGTCGGCGGGCGAGATCCAGGCCGCCATCATCCTGGCGGAGACCCCCAGCGCCGGCCGGTTCGGCGGCTCCTGTCCCGGCCCGGGCGGCACGCCGTCGATCGGCACCACCGGCGTGCCGGTGCTGGGCACGCCGGGCTTCGGCATCACGCTGGCCGGCGCCGAGGACAACCGGCTCTGCGCGATGGTGCTGGGACTGACGCCGCGCGCGTTCGGCACCTTCGACCTGAGCGGCCTGCTGGGGCCCGGTTGCCGGCTGGAGGTGGACTGGTACCTGGCGCTGTTCTACTTCACCGTGGGCGGGTCGGCGCTGCACACGATGCCGATCCCCAACAACCAGGTGCTGCGCGGCCAGCACCTGTACGCGCAATGGCTGGTGGCGGGCAGCACCGGCGCCGCCACCCAGGCGTTGGATCTGAACATCCGCTAGCCGGGGACCGGGCCCGGGCGACGAACTCGGTCCTCGGTCCCGTCGGTCGCCTCGCTATGCTCCGGCGCGGCGCGCGGGCGATCACCCCGGCCGCCACATCCCGAGACCAGGAACGAACATGGCCAAGAAGAGCAGCGGCGGCGGCGTCTATCGCGTGACGGAGATCATCGGCACGAGCCCGACCTCGTGGGAGGACGCGGCGAAGATCGCCGTCGAGACCGCGGCCAAGACCCTGCGCGACCTGCGCGTGGCCGAGGTCGCCAAGCTCGACATGAAGATCGAGAACGGCAAGGTCGTCGCCTACCGCGCCCGCGTCATGCTGTCCTTCAAGTACGAAGGCTGAGCGGCCGGAGCCGCGGCCCGCGCCGGCCTCAGGTCCGGATCTGCACGCGGTTGGTGACGCCGAACCACGGCGGCGCCAGGCTGGCGTGCTGCAGGTGCAGGTCGAGGCCGGGCGGCAGCAGCGGCACCTGGGTGGTCCATTCCATCGGCCACGGGTTCCGCGAGGAGCCCGCCGATCGCGTCACCGTGCCCGGCGTCGTGAACAGGACCTCGGACAGCAGGTCGCAGGGCAGCGAGAGCGTGGCGGGCACCTGCCAGCGGATCGTGTCCGGTCGCGCGCTGACCAGGAACGCGCCGAAGTGGCCGAGGCCGGTGGCGCGCAGGGTCGAAAGGGCCTGCTGGGTGGCCGGGGGCAGCGCCAGGAGGTGATAGTCGCTGGCGTAGAACCCAACCATCGGCAGGATGGCCTCGTTGCCGCAGTCGCTGCCGTGGCTGCTGGCGGTGGCGAGCCACGGCACCAGGCCCAGGTCGAGGCCGAAGGCCTGCGGCGCGGACCAGCCCCAGCCCAGGTGGCGCACGCGCATCCGCAGCGGGCCGTTGCGGAAGTCCCAGGCCCAGGCGGCGCGCCGTTCCAGGCCCGTGGTCGGGTTGCGCGGGTGGAAGGAGTCCAGCTCGATGGTGCCGTCGTTGCCGAGGTCGAGCTGGAAGCCGCGCGGGTCCGGGCTGTCGCCGGCGGAGCCGATGCGGGCGACGAGCGACGCGGCCGCGGTGGTGGGCCCGGTGATCTCCAGCAGCAGGTCGGCGGTGGTGGTCGAGTTCTGCGCCCACGGCAACCAGGCATGGGCGCCGAGGCTCCAGCGCACGGCCTCGCCGGCCTGCGGCGGCTGCGGCGCCATCGTGAAGCTCGCCGCCGCAGGCCAGCCGGCGACGGTCACCGCGACGGTGGTCGTGGCGTCGGGCAGCGGGCCGGCCGGATGGGTGACCACGGCGCCCGGCGTGCCGGCGGGCGCGTTGTCCCAGCGGGCCTCGATCGGCGCGAGCGCCGTCCAGCGCATGGCGTAGGGACTCTGAGAAGGGGCAGCGCCGGCAAGCGCTGCGGCGAGGATCGGCAGGAGCAACCCTGCGGGCGGGCGGGTGGCTTTCATGGCCGGAACGTAGCACTGCGGCGGCTCGCGCCCCAGGTGGCCCCAGGTCGCACGGCGCGCGCTTGCGCCGCGCGGCGCATCGTGTGAGGCTGGCGCTGCCAGCAACCTGGTCGTCCCATGCCAAGAACCGCCCGCGCCGTGCCGTCCGCGCTCCTGCTCGCGCTGCCCTTCCTGTTCGCCGCCTGCCGGTCCGGGCCGGCGGTGCCAGCCGCCGGCGGCGAGACGGCGGCCTGGGCGGCGCGCGCGCAGCGTGTCACGATCACCCGCGACACCTGGGGCATCCCGCACATCCGGGCCCGGACCGACGCCGACGCGGTGTTCGGGCTGATGTACGCCCAGGCCGAGGACGACTTCCCGCGCATCGAGCGGAACTTCCTGCGCTCGCTGGGCCGCGAGGCCGAGGCCGATGGCGAACCGGCGATCTGGAGCGATCTTCGCATGCGGCTGTTCATCGATCCGGACGAGCTGCGCGGCGAGTTCGAGCGCTCGCCGCGCTGGCTGCAGGACCTCATGACGGCTTGGGCCGACGGGCTCAACTGGTACCTGCACACGCATCCCGACGTGCGGCCGCTGGTGCTGACCCGGTTCGAGCCGTGGATGGCGCTGTCGTTCAGCGAGGGCAGCATCGGCGGCGACATCGAGAGCGTGTCGCTGGCGCGGATCGAGGCGTTCTACGGCGGGAAACCCATGGCCGCCGCCGAGCCAGACCCGCGCCATGCCAGCGAGCCGCCGGAGCCGCGCGGCAGCAACGGCATCGCGCTGGCGCCGTCCCGCACCGCGGCGGGCAGGGCGCTCTTGTGGATCAATCCGCACACCTCGTTCTACTTCCGCCACGAGGCCCACGTGACCAGCGACGAGGGGCTCGACGTCTACGGCGCGCTGACCTGGGGCCAGTTCTTCGTCTACCAGGGCTTCAATGCGAGTTGCGGCTGGATGCACACGTCGAGCGGCGTCGACAACATCGACGAGTGGCTGGAGACGGTGGAGAAGAAGGCGTCGGGGCTGAGCTACCGGCACGGCGAGCAGTGGCGCCGGGTGCAGAGCCGGACCGTGACGATCCGCTACCGCACCGCTTCGGGCATGGCCGAGCGCGAGTTCCCGACGCACCGCACGCACCACGGCCCGATCATAGGCGCGCAGGACGGCCGCTGGATCGCGGTCGGCCTGATGGAGCAGCCGCGGCAGGCGCTGATGCAGTCCTATCTGCGCACCAAGGCCCGCAACCTGGCCGAATGGAAGCGGGTGATGGAGCTGCACACCAACAGTTCCAACGACACCCTGTTCGCCGACGCCGAGGGCAACATCGCCTACTTCCACTCCAACTTCGTGCCGCGCCGCGACCCGGCGTTCGACTGGACGAAGCCGGTGGACGGCAGCCTGCCCGCCGCCGACTGGCAGGGTGTGCACCGGCAGGACGAGGGGCCGAGCGTGGAGAACCCGGAGAACGGCTGGGTGATGAACACCAACAACTGGCCGTATTCGTGCGCCGGCGGCCACAGCAAGCCCAGCGACGCGTTCCCGGCCTACTACGACCGCAACGGCGAGAACCCGCGCGGCGTGCACGCCCTGCAGCTCCTCGACAACGAGCGGCGCGACTGGACCCTGGAAGGGCTGATCCAGGCCGGCTTCGACCGGGCGCAGCCGGAGTTCGACGCGCAGATCCCGCAATTGCTGGCGGCCTTCGACGCGTTGCCGGCGGGCGACGCGCTGCGGCAGCGGCTCGGCGAGCCGATCGAGGTGCTGCGGGCGTGGGACCGCCGCTGGGGCGTGGACTCGGTCGGGCAGTCGCTGGCGGTGTTCTGGGCCGACGAGCTGTGGCGGCTGTCGGCGCGCGACGCGGAGCGGGCCCGGGTGACGGTCTACGCGGCGATGCGGAACGCGGCGCCGGAACGGCGGCTGCGGGCGCTCGGCACCGCCGTCGAGCGGCTCGCTGCGGACTTCGGCACCTGGCGGACGCCCTGGGGCGAGATCAACCGCTTCCAGCGGCTGTCGGGGGCGATCGAGCCGCGGCACGACGACCAGGCACCGAGCATCCCGGTGGGTTTCGCGTCGGCGCGCTGGGGTTCGCTGGCGTCGTTCGGCGTGCGCCGGCCGGACGGCTGCCGGCGGCTCTACGGCAGCAGCGGCAACAGCTTCGTCGCGGCGGTGGAGTTCGGGCCCGACGGTGTGCGGGCGCGGGCGGTCACCGCCGGCGGGCTGAGCGGCGACCCGGCGTCGTGCCACTTCGCCGACCAGGCGGTGCGCTATGCCGAGGGCGACCTGCGCGAGGTCTGGTTCGATCCGCGGCAGCTCGCCGGGAACATCGAGCGGATCTACCGGCCGGGGCTGTGAGGCCAGCGAACCGGTCGCACGGCAGGAGTCCACGTCGCCCTCCGCATCCCATGGGCGCAGTTCGTCGCAACCCTCGGGAATCGAGCCTGATCAGCCTTTCCTGCGCCGCCCGCCCCGCAGTCGGACCAGCGCGCGATCGAGCAGGCGCCGGAGGGCGCTACGGTCCCGGCGGAGGGACCGCGCGATCTGGTGCAGGCTTGCGCCCCGAGAGACCCACCAGACGACTTCTCGTTGCTTGCGGGTCAGAAGCCGTCCACGGGTAGCGAGGATCCGTCCCAGGCTCCCGCGCGGGATCGGTTCCTTGTCCGAATCCGACCTTTCTGGCCACTTCCCATCTTCGTCCCCATCTGCGGGCAATCCAGTCGTCGTCTGCCGCTGCATCCGCACCAAGTGACGTGCTTCGTGCCGCCCTACGGTGCTGGCCCAGGCCTCGGGCCGCCGCGGTTCCGAGTCCCGTGCCAGCCGGTCGATGAAGCGGTCGGCAGTTCGGTCTGCGGCCTCGCGAGCGATCCGCCTGTCGCCCACCTCTGCCGACGCAGCTCGCAGCGCCGCTCGCCAGACGCGTGCCCGGACCGTTCCGATGTCGTCCACAATTCGATCTCCGTGTTGCTTCCAGGAATGGCATGGTAGCCCTGGGCAGTCATGCGACAAGAGGCAACAGGCTCGCGTGTACATCCAGACGTGGAGGACCCCGCCTCCCCACACCGCCCGGAGCCCTCTGTGCCAACAGG
>CAZMGG010000089.1:0-24060 GCA_964565715.1 uncultured candidatus Brocadiaceae bacterium
CGCGGCGGTACTCGTACTTCTCCACCGCCTTCATCAGGCCGATGTTGCCCTCCTGGATCAGGTCGAGGAACGACAGGCCGCGGTTGCGGTACTTCTTGGCGATCGACACGACGAGGCGCAGGTTGCCCGACGACAGCTTGCGCTTGGCGTCCTCGTAGTTGGCGTAGGACTGCCGCACGAAGCCGAGCCGCTGGTCGAGGTGCTCGATGCTCTCCAGCCCGGCGATCTGCATGTCGATCAGGCGCTGGCGGGCCTCCTGGGCGTCGGGATTGTTGATCTGGGCGCCGCGGTAGCGCTGCAGGCGCTGCTCGAGCCGGCGCATCTCCATCAGCCGGCTCTCCAGCAGGTCGATCATCGGACGAACCTTCTTGCCCTGCAGTTTCAGCTCCTCGATCAGGGTCACCGCCTTGCGGCGGCGGGCGAAGATCCGCTTGCGGATCTGCTGGGCCTCGGCGGCCGGCACGTCCTCCGCCATCAGCCGGCCGAAGTCCGCCTGCGCCGCCAGGTAGATCAGGCGCAGGGTGGCGATGTTGCCCGGCAGGCGGTCCGACAGGTCGGCCTTGCCGACCTCGGGATCCTGCTGGTTGACCTTCAGGGTGCGGTCGAACGCCAGTTCGCCCTTCAGCACGTCCTCCAGGATCTCGATGGCGTTCTGCAGGCCGAAGCCGGAGCTGAGCACCTCCTTGCGGAACTGCTTGCGGGTCAGCTCGATCTTGCGGGCGAGGCTGATCTCCTCCTCGCGGGTGAGCAGCGGGATCTCACCCATCTGGGTGAGGTACATGCGCACCGGGTCGTCGATCTTCTCGGTGATGTCGACCACCGGGGTCGCCAGTTCGGCCTCGCTCGGCTCCGGCGAATCGGCCTCGGGACCGTCGTCGTCGTCGCCGGAGTCCATCTCGGCGACCTCCTCGCGGCGGCCGGCCTTCTTGCTCTTGGCCTTCTCGTCCTCGACGACCTCGAGGCCCGCCTCCTCGATCATGGCGATGGCCGCCTCGATCTTGTCCGGGGCGGACTGGTCGTCCGGCAGGGCCGAGTTGAGCTGCAGCAGGGTGATCGCGCCTGCCTTGCGGTTGGCCTTGATCAGGGCCTTGATCTTCTTCTCCATGCTGTCCATGTGGGGTGGCCGCGGGGGCGGCGTCCTTCTGGTTCGTTCCGTTCGGTCGGGTCGCTCGGGTCGGTCGGGTCGGCGGGCGGGAAGGCTACGGGCGGAAGGGCTGGGGACGGTAGGGTGCGGGTTGGTCGGAAAGGAAGGGCCAGGGTCAGGAATGCTCGGCAGGGGGCGGAGTTGCAGCGGCGCCAGGGCCGGGTCGGGGGCCGGCGGCGGCCGGCTCCTCGCGCCGGGCCGTGCCCAGCCGCTTCTCCGCGACGAGCTGCTGGGTGAGACGGTCGACCTCGGCCCGGTCGCCCCGGGCCATGGCCTCCTGCAGGAGCTGCCGGGTCCGGCGGGCGCCGCGTTCGGCGGCCACCCGGGTCCGGTCCCGCTGGATCTGCTCGAAGAAGGCGTCGGGGTCCTTGATGGCCGCCGCCCGGTCGGCGGCGACGGCGAGGCATCGCGCCAGGTCTGGCCGGTCGGTGCAGGCGGTGAACAGGAAGCGGACCAGGTCGGCGGTGGCGGTCCGGCCCTGGGCGAGGCCCGACCGGCCGAGGACCAGCAGCTCGCCTACCAGGGGCAGGCTGCAGCCGTCCTCGCCGAGCCCTTCCCACAGGGTCGGGCGGGCCAGCAGGCAGGCCAGCAATTCCACGTCGGCGCGCTGTTCCGGAGTGAGACGGGCCGGCCGGTCGGCCGGGCCGGTGCCCGGATCGCCGTACTCGGCGACGGTGGCCGCCGAGGCGCCTTCCGCCGGCACCGGTGCCGCGGCGGGCCGTCCGGTCCGGGCCTCGCGCCGCACCATGCGGGCCAGGGTCTCGGGCGGCACCGCCAGATGCCGGGCCATCTCCTGCACCAGGGCCTCGCGCCGCAGCGGGCTGCCGACGTGCTCCAGCATGCCGGCGCACTCGCGGGCGGCGGCCTCGAGGTGCACGGCCTGGGTCAGGTCCAGCCGCTTGCGCAGCAGGCGGAAGTAGACCGCGATGGCATCCTCGCCCTGCTCCAGCAGCCGCGCGAAGGCCGTGCGATGGTCGGCGACGAGGGCCGGGTCCATGCCCGGCCGCGCCACCAGCGCATCGCCGGGATCCTTGAACGTGACGCCCTCGGCGTCGTCGCGGACGTCGCCCATCAACGCCACCCGGACCGGCAGGCGCGACTCCAGCAGTTCGCGGGTGGCGCGCTGGGCCGCCTGCTCGCCGGCGTTGTCGCCGTCGAACAGCAGCACCACCCCGTCGGTGGCGTAGCGCTCCAGCACCCGGGCATGGTCCTGGGTGAAGGCGGTGCCGAGCGTGGCCACCGCGCCGGTGAAGCCGGCCAGATGGCAGGCGATGACGTCGGTGTAGCCCTCCACCACCACGATCCGGCGGGTGCCGGCCTGCTTGACCTTGTGCAGGCCGTAGAGCACGCGGCGCTTGCTGAAGATCGGCGACTCCGGCGAGTTCAGGTACTTGGCGGGCTTGCGGCCCATCTCCTGCTCGAAGCGCTTCTCCACCGCCGGCAGCACGCGGCCGCCGAACGCCACGGTGCGGCCGCGCTCGTCCTCGATGGGGAACATCAGGCGCCCGGCCAGCGGCTCGGCGCCGCGGTCGCGGACGAGGCCGGCCTGCTGCAGGGCTTCCGCCGGCAGCTTGCGGCGCTCGGCGAACGCGCGCAGGACGCCGCCCGACGGATGGAAGCCGAGGCCGAACGGCACCACCGCGTCCTGCAGGCCGCGCCCCTGCACGTAGGCCATCGCCTCCTCGCCCGCCGCGGTGTCGAGCTGGTCCTGGAAGAACGCACGCACCTCGGCCAGGGCGGCGGCCACGTCGGGACCGCGCTTCTCCGGCCCGCTCCGGAACACGCCGTCCATCGGGATGCCGGCGCGATCGGCCAGGATCTCGAAGGCCTCGCGGAAGGTGTAGCCCTCGCGCTCCATCATCCAGGTGAACACGTCGCCGCTCTTGCCGCAGCCGAAGCAGTGGTAGAACTGGCTCTCGCGATTGACCGTGAAGCTCGGGCTGCGCTCCTGATGGAACGGGCACAGCGCCACCAGCGTCCGCCCGCGCGGCCGCAGGGCGAGATAGCCCTCGAGCAGGGACACCAGGTCGGTGGCGTCCTTCACGCGCTGCTTGATCTCGTCGAAGCGGTCCATCCGGTGTGTGAGGCGCAGGCGGTCGGCAGGGGGAGCGGGCACAAGTCCTGACGGTACGGCGTATTCCGACCGCAAGGGCTGCACCGAAGCGTATCCCGTCCAGCGGCGGGACGACCGCCTCTGGCCAGCAGCATCTTGCTTCCGCCGGTGACCGCCTCCGCCTGGATGGTGGGACTCTGCCCTACCGGATGACCGAAGGTGCGGGGGGCGCCGATGCGGATCCGGCAGACGGTAGCACCGATCGGCGGGCAATCAAGCCGCCTCAAGGCCCCCCGCCGGCCTGCCCTTCCCGGACCTGACGCCACAACGCCCATAGGGCGGGCGGGTCCAGTTCCTCGGCCCGCCGCTCGGCAAGGGCCCCCATCGCCTGCAGAAGCGGCGGTGCGCCGTCCTCGGGCAGCCCGGCTGCGGCCAGCGCGGCCGGCAGGGTGTTGCGCAGGACCTTGCGGCGCTGGCGGAACAGGCCCTGCAGGAAGGCCCGGAAGGCCCGCCGTTCGGCGCCGGACGCCGCCGCCGCCGGCGCCGCCGGGTCCCGTTCGAGCAGCAGGACCGCCGAGGCCACCTTGGGCTGCGGCCGGAACACCTGCGGCGGCACGTCGCGCAGGCGCCGCACCCGGCACAGCGACTGGCAGAACGCAGTGAGCCCGCCGTACTCGCCGGACGCCGGGCTGCCCGCCACCCGCTCGGCCAGTTCCTTCTGCACCAGCACGATGGCGCGGTCCGGCGGCCGGTCGAGCCCGCCCAGCTCCGCCAGCAGCGGCCCCGCCACCGCGTAGGGCAGGTTGGCCACCACCAGGAAGGCGCCCGGGCGCGCGGCCAGCGCCGGCCCGAGGACCTCGACGATGGCGGGATCCAGCGACCGGCCGGGCCCGCCCAGGGCATCGGCCTGCACCAGGGTCACGTTGGCGTGCGCCTGCAGTTCGCCGCGGGCGATCTGCAGCAGCCGGCGGTCGATCTCGACGCCGATCACTGCGCCCGCCCGCGCCGCCAGTTCGCGGGTGAGGAAGGCGAGGCCGACGCCGATCTCCAGGACCACGTCGGCGGGCGTCGGCCCGGCCGCGTCGGCGATCCAGCGGTGCAGGCTCGGATCGAGCAGGAAGTTCTGGCCGAGGCTGCGGCTCGGCTTGAAGCCGGCGGCATCCATCGCCGCGCGGTAGCTGGCGAACGGGTCACGCCCGGTCATGGTCCCAGCTCCCGATCGAGCAGCGGCCACAGCGGTCCGGGCAGGAAGCCCGCCGGCTGGCGTTCCTTCGCCCGGCGCCAGGCCGGCGCCAGCAGGGCCGCGTGGCCCGGCCGGCGGAGCAGCCGCAGCAGCAGCGCCTGGTCCAGTTCGCTCGGCGGCTCGTCGCAGGCGGCCCAGGCCGTGCACAGACCGTCCGGGTCGGCGGCGAAGCGCACGCCCAGCGTCGAGCCGCGGTCGCCGGGGAGCTGGCGGCGCACCAGCGAGGTCAGCGGCGTCCAGCAGTCGCCGCCGACCACCTCGCGGGGCACGCGCGGGGAGATCGGCTGGATCAGCCACGCGCCGGGCAGCACCGCGAACGGCGGTGCCCATTCGCGCAGGGCCGGCAGGCGCAGGACCAGCCCACGCGCATGATCGGCGTCGGGGAAGCTGAGCGGATCGCGGAACCAGCCGAGCGGCACCGACTCGGTCCACTCGGCGGCGTTGCCCACCAGGTCGTAGGGCCCGTCGGTGCGGCGCCCCGACTCGAAGGTCCCCACCGGCGCCAGTTCCAGCAGGCCCAGTTCGATGGTGTTGGCCCGGGCGATGGCGGCGTCACCCCACGGGAAGCTCAGGCGGCCGCCGCCGGTGCTGGCGAACCACCACTCGTCGCGCCGCGGCACGCGGCAGAAGCGCCACGCCGCCAGCGCCCGCGCCTGCCGCAGGTCGAGGCCGGTGACCGGCAGCTCCGGCGCCTCGGGCTCGGCCCGCAGCACCGGCAGCGGCCCGCGGCCGGTGGCGGCGGCGAACTCCGCCCAGTCGCGACCGGTGGCCTCGAACAGGTCGAGGAAGAACGGCCCGCCCTCGGCGGCGGACCGCTCGAACAGCACCAGGTCGCGCAGCGACCCGAACCGGCCGCTGCGCGGCAGGATGTCCGGCGGCGGCGGCGGCGGGCCACAGGCGCCGAACCCGAGGCAGCCCAGGCAGGCGAGCCAGCCGAGGAGCCTGCCGGTGCGGGTCACGGGGCCAGGCGGAGCCGCCGCGTCACTGGTTCAGCATCAGGATCTCGACCCGCCGGTTGGCGGATCGGGCCGCGTCGGTGGAGCCGGCCGCGGCGGGCCGGTACTGGCCGAAGCCGGCGACGCCGACCTTGTCGGCGGCCACGCCGCTCTGGATCAGGAACTCGGCGACCGCGACGGAGCGTGCCACCGAGAGCTTGAGGTTGGTGCCCCACTCGCTGCGCACGATCGGCTGGTCGTCGGTGTGACCGTCGACGCGGATCCGCTTGCCCTCGCTCTTCAGGGTGGCGACGAGCTGCTGCAGGGTCGCCTTGCCCTTGTCGGTGATCTCGGCCTTGCCCGACGCGAACAGCACCTGGTCGAGGAGGCGGAACGCCACGCCCTCGGCGGTCTGGATCACGTCGACGCCGGGGATGTTCGAACTGCCGCCCTCCTGGTACCGCTTGATCAGGTCGGCCAGCTTCTCCTTCTCGGCGCGGATCCAGTCCGCGTCGGCGGCCCGCTTGCCGAGGTCGGCGACGTCGGCGCGGAGCTGCTCGTTCTCCTTGCCCAGCCGCCGCTGGTACTCGCTCAGCTCGGCGAGCTGGGCCTGCAGGGCCTGATTGGCGCTCTGCAGCCGGCGATGCTCCTCGGAGCTGACGCAGGAAGCGCAGAGGACCAGGGTTGTCAGCGCAATGGTGAGTCTCGTCTTGGACATGTCCCCTCCAGGATGGTGTCGTGACCCCCGCCCGTGCCGACCGGAGGCCGTGGCGAGGAACCGGAGAGGCTAGCGCCGAGGCCGCCGCGAATCCAAGCAAGCGCGGCGGTACGTGCAAGCGGCGCCCCCGCCGTTCGGACGGGAGGCGCCGCGGAGGGGCTGCGGACCGCGGGGATCACCCGGGTCCCGGCCGTTCCCCTACTTCTGCTGCGCGAAGAGCTGGGTGAAGAAGTTGGCGGCCGGATCCTCACCCTGGCTGATCGAGTAGGTGATCATCATGCCCCACAGCAGCACGACGGCGCCGAGGATGGCCATCGCGGTCACCCACTTCGGCTCGTGCGACTCGCTGGCGGTGCTGACGGACGGCGTCCGCGAGCTGCGCACGGTGCGGGCGGCGGCGGCGCGAGGCGCCGGCTTCTGCTCGGTCAGCTCCTCGTCGTCGGCCAGCAGCGTGTCCTCGTCGGAGAGCTGCTCGGTCACCATGCCGGTGTCGTCCTCGAGGGCGTCGACGAAGGCGAGGTCCTGCTCACCCTTCTGCCGCGACGCCAGGGCCTCGATGTCCTCGGGACGGAACCGCATCGAATCGCCGTCCTTGAACGCGCGGATCTCGCCTTCGGAGACCAGCTTCCGCAGTTCCTCGCTGCGCAGCTTGAGGTCGCGCAGGGCCTTGTCGAACGAAACGTAGTCTTCGCGCTTGGACACAGGTCTCTCTCGTCAGGGGTCTTGGGTTCGGGTCAGGTGACGGCGGTCGGATCCAGCCAGACCGGGCACCGGAGGCGGGGAATCCTACCGCAAGATCGGCCCGGTGGAATCCACTGCCTCGAGATGTCCGGCAGGAGCCCCCAGGGGGCCTACTTGCCCCGCTCCAGGCCGGTGCCGATCTCGTCGGTGCCACCGCGCTTCTCGTAGAGCTTGCGCAGGTTGCGGTAGTCGTACTCGGAGCGGTCGTTGTAGCCCTCGAGCTGGAGGTCCAGGTCGATCTTGCGGGCGCCGACCAGGATCACCCGCCGCTGCTCGGCCGAGCCGCCCCGGGCCTCGTAGACCGCGAGCTGCCTGCTGACCGTATCGATGACGTAGAGCACCGAGGTGCCCACGCCATAGCTGCCGGTCACCGCCAGGAAGCCGTTGCCGCTGGCGGACTGGCCGCCCTCCTCCACCACCACCACCGGCTGGTTCTGCGGCAGGGTGGGGTCGGCCTTGGCCGGCGGCGACGGGATCACCGGGCCGCGACCCTGGGCGTCGAGGGCCGGGCGCGGCAGCCAGACGCCGGCGGTGAACGCGGCGGCGACCAGGGCGGTGACGGACAGCAGGGAGGTCTTCATGGGCAGGGCCTGGCAGAGGGGTGGGCCGGGGCGAAGGGCGGCCAGTGTGCCGGGTCCCCACGCCGCGGGCAAGCCGGGTCAGCCCTGGGCCGGCGCCACCGGCAGGCGGATCCGCACCCGGAAGCCCTGCCCCGGCGCCGAGTCCACCGTGATGGTGCCGCCGTGGTTCTCGACGATCGAGTAGCAGATGAACAGGCCGAGTCCGCTGGCGTCGGGGCGGGTCTTCTTGCTGAAGAACGGGTCCAGCGCCCGCGGCAGGTCCTCGGCGGCCATGCCCGGCCCGTCGTCCCGCACCTCGATCTCGACCTGGCCGCCGTCGCGCCGGGCCCGCAGATCGATGCGGCCGGGCCGCCCGTCCAGGGCATCCAGCGAGTTGAGCAGCAGGTTGAGCAGCACCTGCTGGATCTCGTGGGGGTCGCCGTGCAGGTCCGGCAGGTCCGGCGGCACATCGACCCGCAGGGCGACCTGCTGGGCCTGCAGCCGGTGCTCCACCAACGAGCGCGCCGCGTCCACCGCCAGCCGCAGGGCGAACGCCTGCGGCTCGATGCTGCGCGGCGAGAAGTCGAGCACCTTGCGGGCGGTGCGCGCCACCCGCTGCAGCCCGTCGCGGATCAACTCGAGGTACGTGCGCTGGCGCTCGCTCAGGTCCGGGCTCGCCAGCAGGCGCGTGGCGGCGTTCAGCATGCCGCCGATCGGGTTGTTGATCTCGTGGGCGATGCCGGCGGCGAGCGTGCCGATCGCCGCCAGCCGCGACGACAGCACCAGGGCCCGCTCCCGCGCCTTGGTCTCCTCCACCGCCGTGCGCACCGCCTGTTCGAGCTCCTCGGTGTGGCCCTGGACGCGGCCGGCCATGGCATTGAACGACTGCACCAGGGTCTGCAGTTCGGGCATGCCGCTGAGGTCCGGCACGCGCACCTCCAGGCGACCCTGACCGACCTCGGCGGCGGCCTCGCCGACCCGGGCCAGCGGCCGGGCCACGGTGCGCCGCACGGCCTGGTAGAGCAGCAGCCCGAACACCGCCGTGCCGATCACCACCGCCAGCACCGCCGGCCACACCGGCATGGTCGGCCGCTCGGGCCGCCGCACCGGCAGGAACCACAGCGAGCCCACCACCTCGCTGCCCGAGCGGATCGCCATGCAGTAGCCGTCGGCCACCGGCAGCAGCCCCGGCCAGTTGCGGACCACCTCCAGGCCACGGGCGATGGTCGCCCGCGGGAAACGGTCCGGGTCGCGGTGCACCGCGCCCCGCACGTTGAGGTGGACGAAGCCCTCGAATGGCGGCCGGCCGCTGGTCACCCACAGGTCGGCGAACAGGCCGCGGATCGAACGGGCCCGGATCAGGTCCTTCACCTGGCGGTCGCGGCCGGTGAGCCGTTCGGCGGAGTAGACCTCCTGCAGCACCGAGGCGAGCTGCAGGCCGAGGTGCACGTCGTTGGCGTAGTCGGTCTGGGTGGCCCGCAGCCGGCGATCCACCGCCCAGTAGCCCGCCGCCATCACCGCGCCTACCACGACGAGGTTGAGCAGCAGCACGATCAGGAGGATCCGCCAGGCCAGCGACACGGCGACCGGCTAGCTGACCGGGCCGCGGCCCGGCTGGCAAGCGCCGCCGGCCGAAGCCGGGCGTCGTTCAGCCGCGCCGGTTCAGCGTCTGCATCAGCTTGAGCAGCGGCGTGAACAGGGCGAACACGATGAAGCCCACCACCACCGCCATCACCAGCAGCATGATCGGCTCGATCACGCGGAAGGTGATGTCGACGGCGCGATCGACCTCCTTCTCGTAGCGGTCGGCGATCTTCACCAGCATGCGGTCCAGCTCGCCGGTCTGCTCGCCGACGTCGACCATGTTGACGACGATGTCGTCGAACATGCCGCACTCGCCCATCGGCACCGCGATGCCCGCGCCCTCGCGGATGCTGGCGTGCACGCCGTGCACCGCGTCGCGCATGTGGACGTTGCCGGTGGACGACTCCAGGATCTCCAGGGCCTCCAGGTGCGGCACGCCGCTCTGGATCAGCGTGCCGAAGGTGCGGGCGAACCGCGCCACCATGGTCTTGTGCACCAGATCGCCGAAGATCGGCAGGCGGATCGCCAGCCGGTGCATCAGGCGGCGGTAGCCCTCGACCTTGGCCAGCAGCAGCAGGTGCAGGCCCCAGACCGCCAGGGCCGCCACCAGGTAGCTCCACCACCAGACCTGCAGGTGGTCGCCGGTGGCGATGACGAACCGCGTGGTCCAGTGCATCTGGTCGAGGCCGCCACCGAGGCTCGAGAAGATCGACTTGAGCTGCGGGATGACCAGCACGAACACGAACAGCAGCACCAGGATCGCCACCAGCAGGATGGCGATCGGATAGGCCAGGGCGCCGACCACGCGGCCCTTGATCTCCTGCGACTTCTCCAGGAACGACGCCAGCCGGTTGAGGATCTCCTCCTGCACGCCGCCGGCCTCGCCGGCCCGCACCATGTTGGTGTAGAGCGCGTCGAACACGCCGCCGTGCTTCTGCATCGCCTCGGACAACGCGGTGCCGCCCTCGACCTCCTCCAGCAGCGACCGGCAGATGCGCTTCATGCCGCCCTGCTCGAGCTGCCCCTCGAGGACGCGCAGGCTCTTGGTGATCGGGATGCCGGCGTCGAGCAGCACCGCCAGCTGGTTGGTGAACTCCGCCAGCACGCTGGCGGTGACACGGCCGCGGCCGAACCGCGCGGCGAGGCCGCCGCCCCCGTCACCGGGGGCCTTGGTGAGGGCCGCCGGGGCCTGCGCCCGCGGAGCCTGGACCTTGCGCTGCAGCTTCTTGGCCATGGGTACGTCGCCAGAGGGGGCGCGCATCGTGTCGGGTCGCACCCCCGATCGCAACCTCCGAGACGCCGCGCTGCGCTCAGCCGAGCCAGGCCAGCAGGTCGAAGATCCCGAGCAGCCGCAGCAGGGCCAGCACGACCACCACCGCCGCCAGCGCGAACGCGAGCCACGGCCAGCGCGGTCCGCCCAGCCGGTCGCCGCGACCCAGTTCGCCGACCCGCGACAGCTCGTCCCGGGGCAGGTCCACCGGCCGCAGCGGCCCGGCTTCGCCGCCGGCCCGGCAGTGCAGCACCAGCACGGTGGCGTTGTCGGGGCCGCCGGCGGCGATCGCCAGCCGCACCAGTTCGTCGGCGCTGCCCTGCGGCGGATGGCGGCCGACCACCGCGCCGATCTGCGCGCCGGGCACCGTGCTCCAGACGCCGTCGGTGAGCAGCAGCAGGCGATCGCCCGGCCGCAGCTCGACCTGGTGCAGGTCCGGCTCCTCGGCGGGCTGGCCGCCGCCGACGCAACGGGTCAGGTAGCTCTCGGCTTCGCGGACCGCGTGATCGGTGGTGATCTGCCGCAGCTCGCCGTCCCGCCACAGCAGCAGCCGGGTGTCGCCGATGTGACCCACCACGGCGCGCTGCCCCCGCAGCAGCATCGCGGTCAGGGTCGAGCCCATGTCGCGCAGCGTCGGCACCTCCCGGGACTGCTGGTAGACCCGCTGGCAGGCGCTGGCGAACGCCGCGCGCATGCGTTCCTCGGCGGGCCGGTCGGCGCCGGTGAGCAGGTCCGCCGCCAGGCCCCGCAGGCTGCCCCGGCTGGCCTCGGCGCCGCCGGCGGCCCCGCCCATGCCGTCGGCGATCGCCAGCAGCGTGCCGGCGTCGTCGGGCAGCGACAGCAGCAGGAAGTCGTCCTCGTTGACCGACCGCTGCAGGCCGGTGTGGGTGGCCACGCCGACGTCGAGATCGCCGCGCAGCATCACGGCGGTCCCGCGCCTTCCAGGGTGGCCGAGGTGACGTTGCCGGCGATCGTGGCGACCAGCACCTGGAACGGGCCCGGGCCCAGCGGCACGTCGAGCCGCGCCTGGTAGCGGAAGCGGGGTCCGTCGCGGCGCAGCGAGGTCAGCATCGCCCGTTCGAACGCCGCCGCCGCCGCCGCCGTCAACACCGTGCCGTCCTGCCGCAGCCGGACCTGGCTCAGGCTCTCCGCCGCATCGATGCTGAGCCAGACGGCGCCGTCCCGCCGCACCAGTTCGAGGACCGCGCCGCTGTTGGCTCGCAGCCGCTGCCGCGTCGGCGCGCTCTTCAGGTCGCGGCACAGCGACACCAGCAGGCGCCGACGGGTCACCTCCCGCACCGAGTCGCCGACGCCCTGTTCGTCGTCGTGCACCCAGAACGGCGGCACGACGATCGACATGACGAAGCCCAGCAGGTTGCTGCGCTCCACCAGCGACAGGTCGACGGGCCCGCCGCCCAGCACCAGGTCGTGCAGCACCGCGCCGGACTGCAGGTCGCGCAGGGTCACCCGCAGCGTGGCGCGGCTCTCGAAGGTGTGATCGGGGATCAGGGCGCCGAGCCCGAACAGCAGCCAGAACGACAGGGTGATGGGCCAGCGGCCGTTGACGCCCTGGGTCTCGATGGCGCCGTCCTGCAGTTGCTCCACCACCAGCAACCAGTCGAAGCCCCGTTCGCGCAGACCGCGCAGGTGCTCGCGCAGTTCGCCGCCGTCGCCGGCGCCAGGCACGAGCGCCGACAGCAGCCACCGCCGCCGCTCGGGGTCGGCTTCCGCCGCCGCCCGGCGGAACACGCGCGCCTGCCGCAGCACGCCGAGCACGTCATCGAGCGGGATCGGCTCCTCGCCCGCGGGCGTGACCGGGCCGAAGGTCGCCGGCCGGGCCGAGCCGTCGCCGCCGAGGCCGGCCAGCAGGAAGGCGCCGCCGGAGACCAGCACGGCGCCGTCCAGCGGCGGCAGGTCCGCCAGGCCGGCCAGGTCCGGGCCCGCCATCTGGCAGCCGCCGAGCCCCAGCAGCAGCAGGATCGGCAGCAGCCAAGGTCGCGGTCGCACGGCGCGCATCATCGCCCCCGCACGCGCTGCGCCAAGGCCGCGCCGCCGGCCAGCCGCAGGCCGACCCGGGCCAGCCGGGGATCACTGCCCGCACCGACCAGATCGCGGCCGTCCCGGCGCATCTGTTCGATCCGCACGACGCCGGGCACGTCGGCGGGCAGCACGTCGCCCGCCGCCGGGATCACCGGCCGGCCGGTCAGCCCCGACACCAGACCGAAGGCCTCGCCGAAGGCCAGCCCGCGCACCACCGCCAGTTCGCGCAGCCGGCCGCCGACGTCCCGCGGCGGCGCGGCGCCCGCGGCGAACGCCGTCACCTTGGCCAGGTGCAGCCCGTGATCGCCGGTCCACTCGTGCAGCAGGGCCGCCGAGCCCTGGGCGCCGCCCTCGGCCACGTCGAACACCCACTCGCGCACGCCGAAGTCGAGCCCGAGGATCTCGCCCCCGGCGGCGGTGGCGACGCGATCGCCCCGGGCCCGCAGCTCGCCGGCAGCCGGCGCCCGGCCCGGATCCCGCGGCTCGGCCCAGGCGGCCTGGGCGACGCCGCCGGCGCCGCCGGGCAGCGCGACGCTGCCGGTGCCGAGCGCCGCCCGGTCGAGCTCGCAGCCGAGCGGCAGCCGCAACAGCCCCGGATCGCCGTCGAGCAGCACGCCGATCAGCCGCGTCACCGTGTAGGCCTGGAACCACTGCACGCCGGTCACCGCCGCCTCGCCGTCGTCGGGCCCGCAGGCCGGCCAGGCTGCGGCGCCCCACACCTGCGGGCGCATCCCCTCGAGGCCGAGCCGCGCCGGGCCGAGCGGATCGTCGGCGTGGACCAGCACCGCCGGCTCCGGGCGGCGTTCCGGCGGCAGCTGCAGGAACGCCACCACCGCCGCCGCGTACTGCGCCCGGGTCAGTTCGCGGTCCTGCAGGTAGTAGTCGACGATGCCGCGCACCGACAGGTCGCGCAGCGGCCGGAACAGGCCGCGCGCGGGCAGTTCCAGGCCGACCGGATCGACGAACACGCCGTCCGGGGCCAGCACCGGCACCAGGGTGATGCCGGCGAGGCCGGCCGCCAGCGGCGCCGGCCGCGGCAGGTCGCCGAGCGCGATCGGCACCAGCGTCGAGCGGCTGGTGCGCAGGTTGAGCACCAGCTCCGGAGCCGCGTCGGCCGCCACGTCGGGCGTCACCAGGTGGGCCGAGGCCGGCCGCAGCAGGTTGCGCGCGTAGTCGTCGCGGCCCAGTTCGGCCAGGTTCGCCGCCGCCGCCCACACCGTCGCCGGCACGTGGAACGTCAGCAGGGTGCCGCCGCCCGGCGCCGGTTCGAGGACGCTCGGCAGCACCTCGGCCTGGGCCAGACCCAGCCGGATCGCCGGCCGGTCCTCGGCCCGGAACGGCAGCGGGCTGCGCACCTGCAGACGGGCCGGCTGGCCGAACTCGACCCGCACCTCCTCGCCGACCACCACCGGCGGATCGGTGTGGTGCTGGAAGTCGGCCAGCACTGCCAGGTCCTGCCCGCCGTGCCGCACGGTGCCCGCCGGCTCATTGCCCACCAGGATCGCCACCGGCCGGCCCAGCACGTCGACCAGTTCCAGGGCCAGCAGGTTGCGGCCGTTGACCGGCGTGATCGGCGGCAGCAGGAAGCCCTGGCCGGGTTCGCCGAGCGGCACCGGCGTCAGGTCGGCGCCGCCGATCCAGAGATGTCCGCGCAGCAGCCGCCGCCAGGCCGGATCGGTGCGCCAGCCCGCGCCCTCGCGCAGGCCGTCGGGGGCGCGCTGCAGCAGGCCCGCATCCAGCAGCTGCGGCAGGTAGGGCCCCGCCACCGCCGGCAGCCGGATCTCCAGCCGTGCCGGCAACGCCCGCAGCGGCAACGCCTCGGTGACCGCCAGGCCGCCGACGCCATCGAGCAGGCGCAGCTCCAGGCGATGTTCGCCCGGCTCGAGCGCCGGCACCGCCAGCTGCACCCGCCCCGGCCCCGACGCGGTGACCGACAGGGGCAGCGGCGGGCCGGCGCTGCGGCGCACCTGGGCCTGTTCGACCCGGAAGGCAGGATTGCAGGCGAACTCCAGCGGCGCGCCGTCGGGCCCCACCACCAGTTCGCGGCCCAGCGTCACCGCGCCGGCGCCGGCAGTCCAGGTCGGGTCCAGCCGCACGCCACGGAACTGCAGCGGCAGCGTCCGCTCGGTCCGGTTGCCGGCCTCGTCGCGCACCGTGAACGTGTGCAGGCCGCTGACGAACGCCACCGCCGGATCGCCATCGCTGGCCAGCGTCGCCTGCAGCCAGTCCGCGGTGCCCGTCGGCCGCAGCTCGCGCAGTTCGAGGGCCGCGCCCTCGGGCCCGACCACGGCCACCGACATGCCGGGCTCGAAGCCCTCCAGCCGCAGCCGCAGCCGCGCGGTCGGCCCCGACCACTCGACGTGCGGTTCGCCCACCGGCCCGGCGACGCCGAGCACCGCCGGCGCGGCGAGGTCGCAGGCGACGAACGGCAGCGGTTCCTGGCCGGTGTCGACGTTGCCCGCCCGGTCCCGCGCGCCGATCGCCAGGGTGCCGGCCCCCAGGTCGAGGAAGCCCGGCAGCCGGCGCGCCAGTTCGGCGCCGAGTTCGAGCACCTGGCCGTCGGGCGGCAGCGGCACCACCACCTCGCGGCCGCTGCCGAACGCGACGCGCACCTGCGCCGTGTCGAGGCCGCCGGCATCGCCCACCCGGTAGCGCAGGCGGCTGCCGCCGCGCAGGACCAGCGGCCCCGACGTTGCCTCGAGCAGCGCCCACTCCACCTGCGGCGGCTGATCGTCGACCAGCACGCGCAGGCCGCCGAGCGGCGGCTGGCCCGGGACCACGAACTGCAGATCCACCGGTCCGCCGGCGCAGGCCTGCGCGATCCCCTGCAGCGCCGCCCGCCAGCCGGCCTGCGCCGTCGACAGGATCAGCCGGCCGGGATCCCGATCGCGCACCGGGTCCAGCCGCGGCGTCAGCAACGGCACGCCGTCCCGGGACACCTCGACGTGCAGCCGATCCGGCGCGAAGCCACCGAAGTGGAAGCGCAGCGTGTCGAGGTCGGCGGAGCGCACGTGGCGGACCGGCGCCGACCGCGGCAGGGTCACGCCGAAGCCCTCGAGCGCGCTGCCCACCGGCCGCAGGTAGGCGGTCCGCCCGGCGAACAGCAGCGCGGCGGTGACGACGCCGGCGAGGCCGAGCGCCATCACACCCGCCTGGGCCCGGCGCCGGCCCAGGCCCGCCACCGCGTCCAGTTCGGCCAGCACCACGGCGGCGCTGGCCGGCCGCCGCAGCGGCTCGCGCTGCAGGCAGCGTCGCAGCAGGCGGTGCAGCCGCCGCGGCACGCCGGCCACCGCCGGCAGCGGCTCCAGTTCGCCGGCCATGGTCCGGCGCGCCGCCTCGCGGGCGTCGCCCGCCGCCACCGGCAGCCGGCCGGTCAGCAGCAGGAAGCCGATGGCGCCGAGGCTGTACAGGTCGGCGCGGGCATCGACCGGTCCGCCGGCCAGGTGCTCGGGCGCGGAGAACACCGGGTTGGCGAGCCCGACCACCTCGGCCACCGGATCCGGTGCGCCCTCCCGCGCCACCATCGCCGCCGCCTTGGCGATGCCGAAATCGAGCACCTTGACCATCGGCGCGCCGTCGCGCACCGACATCATCACGTTGCGCGCCGACAGGTCGCGATGGACCAGGCCGGCCTTGTGGATCGCGATCAGCGCGAGGCAGATCTGGCGGAGGATCGCCACCGCCGCCGCCGGCGCCACGCCCCTGCCGCCGCGGGTCCACTCGTCGAGGGTGTCGCCCTCGGCCAGTTCCATGGCGAGGTAGGCGGTGCCGTCCTCGGTCTCCACCACGTCCAGCACGCGGGCGCAGTGGTCGTGCACCACCCGCCCCGCCTTGCGCGCCTCCTGCACGAAGGCCCGGCGGTAGTCCGGCCGGCTGCCGTGCCGCGGGTGCAGCAGCTTGACCGCCAGCGGCATCAGCGACACCGCGTGCAGGGCGCGGTAGACCGTGCCCATGCCGCCGCGGCCGAGCACGCCGACGATCCGGTACTTGCCATCGAGCAGGGTGCCGAGCAGCGGGTTGGCAGCATCGCTCTCGCCGCGGCGGAGCGGGAAGTGCACCGCCGCGGTCGTCACCAGCGGGATGCCGCAGCTCCCGCACAGATCCTGCTCGGTGGTCGAGATCCCCTCGCAGGCGAGGCAGATGCGGGTGGCGCGGCCGTCGGGCGACGGCGCGCCGGTGCTGCTGCGGACTCTGCTGCTGGAGTGGATCGACGGGCCCTCGACGGCGGTGCGCCGGCCGACGGTCATCGGCCGGTGCGCGCACCGGGCCCGACCGGCAGGTCCATTCCCGCGGGGTCGGGCCCGGTGCGCGGCAGCAGCCAGTCTCGCCAGCGGACCTGCAGGCGCAAATCCCCGCCGGTCAGACCGGTGAGCCCCGGATGCTCGGCGAGGATGGCGCGCAGCACCGAAGCCTTGGTGGCGTGGGGCACTCGCGGCCGTTCGGCCGACGGCGCCCGGTCGTAGGCGAAGACCACCGGGGCGCCGTCCGAGCGCCGCAGGACGACGCGGATCTCCGGGTGGCGCGGGCCCTGGGCCCAGCGTTCGCCGAGGTTGTTGGCGTCCACCGCCAGCAGGTCCGGTGCGCCGGGGACCAGCGGCCGCACCTCCCCTGCCCACTCGGCCAGCACGGCGACGCCGGCCTGGACCCGCGGGTCCGGGAACGCCTCGCCCGGCTGCCAGG
The DNA here is from genome assembly GCA_964565715.1 of uncultured candidatus Brocadiaceae bacterium. Taxonomy (GTDB): domain Bacteria; phylum Planctomycetota; class UBA1135; order UBA1135; family UBA2386; genus CAZMGG01. Next base: position 16,969 of record CAZMGG010000089.1, read on the forward strand.
CCCGCGGCACCGAGCCGCCCTCGCGGCGCAACGGCAGCGCCGGCAGTTCCATCGGCAGGTGCGGCAGCGCCACGCCGTGGCCATCGACCAGGCAGATGGCCGCGTCGTCGGGCCCCGTCACCACCGCCACCGGCCGGCGCAGGTCCAGTTCGAGCCGGAACCGGTCGGGATAGACCCGTTCGAGCCGGGCCTCCCGGACCCAGGGCACCGAACGCAGCCCGGCCTGCAGCTGGGCGCCGGTGACGTCATCGAGGATCGGCAGCTCGCCCTGCAGCCAGGGGTGCAGGTCCGCAGCCACCGCCAGGAGCGCGGGACCCGACACCCAATCCGGCAGGCGGGCGAAACCGACCCGGTCCAGGGCCACGGCGGGGCTGTCCGTGTCGGCCACCCGCAGCCGGGCGGCGAGCACCGCGGCGGCCCGCGGGCCGAACAGCCACACCGTCACCGCGAGCGCCAGCAGGGCCACCACCCGCACCACCCAGAGGTGCGTGCGGGAACGGCTCGGCGACCCTGCGCGCGCGACGGTCATGGGCGATGCGAGGTCCGGGCCGGTGGCCGGCGCCGGTTGCCCTCGGCTCACCTCAGTTCAGGCGGGCGACCGCGGGCTTCTCGCCGGCCACGATCGGCTTGCGCTCGGTGCGGCCGACGCCCGACGCGCCCTCGCAGTCCTCGATGAAGATCTCCAGGCTGTCGACCATGTTCTCGACCAGGTGCCGGTCGAGGACGACCTCGCGGCCGCCCTTGGCGGCGTCCAGCTCGTGCTCCATCAGCCGCGCCAGCAGCTTGACCTGCGCCAGGTGACGGGTGACGAACTTGCCGACGTTGCTCTCGCTCTTGGCTTCCATGACTGCTCCTCCGGGACGGGATGTCCTCTGGATTTCTTGGGATGGGCGCCGGCGGCGACCGACCGCCAGCGTGGTGGGACCTTGCGAAACGCTCCCCGCGGGACTCGCGGGACGGGCCGGAGCATAGCTGGCGGCAGGGGCGATGGAAGCGCGCTCCGCCGATCCTGTGCGGCGACGATCGCCTGTTGAAAGTCGTCAACAACCTGCGATCCTGCCGCCCTGCCCATGCAGTTCCGCGGCTACTCCCTCAACGCGTTCCAGATCGCCGCCGCCGAAGCGATCGAAGCCGGCAAGAACGTGCTGCTGGCCGCCCCCACCGGCTCCGGCAAGACCCTGGTCGCCGAGTATGCGATCGAACTGGCGGTGCAGAAGGGCCGCCGGGCGATCTACACGAGCCCGATCAAGGCGCTGAGCAACCAGAAGTTCCGCGACTTCAAGGCGAGCGGACTGCGGGTCGGCCTGATGACCGGCGACCTCACCATGGATCCCGACGCGCCGGTGGTGATCATGACCACCGAGATCTTCCGCAACGCGGTGTTCGAGGATCCGGAGCGCTTCCGCGACACCGACTTCGCGATCTTCGACGAGATCCACTTCCTCGACGACGTCGAGCGCGGCACGGTGTGGGAGGAGAGCCTGCTGTTCGCGCCGCCCCACGTCCGCTTCATCGGCCTCAGCGCCACCATCCAGAACCTGCCGGAGTTCGGCAACTGGATCCGCTCGGTGCGCGAGCACGACCTGGCGGTCATCGAGCACACGCGACGGCCGGTGCCGCTGTCGCACCGGCTCTACCACCCGGCCGCCGGCGTGTTCCAGCTGGCCCAGCGCAACCAGGCGCTCCGCCACTTCCAGCGCAGCCGGCAGCGCGACGCCGGCAAGGGCCGGCGCAACCGCGACCGCAGCGGCCGGGGCCGCGGCGGCCGGGGCCGGCGGTTCGATGCCGGGCCGCGCCCCTACCAGCTCCTGCTCGACGAGCTGCAGCAGCGCGACCTGCTGCCGCTGCTCTACTTCTGCTTCTCGCGCAAGGAGTGCGAGATCAAGGCCGACCGCAACATGCACCGGCGCCTCCTCGACCGGCGCGAGCGGGCGCTGATCGAGGACGAGTTCGACGACATCTGCCGCCGCTTCGAGCTGGACGTGACGGCCGACCCGATGCTGCGCGGCATCCTCGGCCGGGCGGTGCAGGGCGTCGGCTACCACCACGCCGGCATGCTGCCGATCCACAAGGAGGTGGTCGAGCGCCTGTTCACCAGCGGCCGCCTGAAGATGCTGTTCACCACCGAGACCTTCGCGCTCGGCATCAACATGCCCGCCCGCACGGTGGTGTTCGACCTGCTGCGCAAGTTCGACGGCGTCAGCATGGACTACATGCGCGCCCGCGACTACCTGCAGATGGCCGGGCGCGCCGGCCGCCAGGGCCTCGACCGCAGCGGTCTCGTCATCTCCATCCTGGAGGACGAGGACCTGCAGGAGGCGCCGCTCAGCCGCTACCACAGCGGCAAGGTCGAGCCGATCACCTCGCGCTTCAACATGTCGTACAGCACCGTGCTCAACCTGTACGACCGGATGGGCAGCGGCCTGCTCGACGCCTACGACCGCAGCTTCGCCGCCTTCCAGGCCCAGAAGGGCGGCCGGAAGGCGCGCGAGAAGAAGCGGCAGGCCGCCCGCGCCGCCCTGATCACCCGGATCCATGTGCTGCGGCAGGCCGGCTACATGGACGAGCAGGGCATCCTCGACCGCGGCCGCGTGGCGCAGAAGATCAACGGCTACGAGATCCAGGTGGCCGAGCTGCTGTTCAGCGGCGTGCTGGAACGGATGGACCTGCACCAGCTGGCGCAGACCTTCGCCGCCCTGGTGCACGAAGAACGCCGATCCGCCGAGGCCCGGCACGCCCGCCGCCGCGAGCAGGGACCGCTGATGGCGGAGGTGGCGGCGGCGGTGGCCCGCTTCACCGTGATCGAGCAGCAGCACGGCATCGCCGACACGATCAAGGAGCCGGACTTCGGCATCGCGCCGACCATCGACGCCTGGAGCCACGGCGGCTCGATCGACGACCTGGAGCGGCTCAGCCACTCGGACGCCGGCGACGTGGTCCGCACCATGCGCATGGCGATCCAGATGATGCGCCAGCTCCGCTCGGTGCTGCCGCGGGACTACGGGCTGGGCAGCCGCCTCGACGAGGCGGTGGTGGCGATCAACCGCGACGTGGTCGACGCCAAGCGGCAGTTCGAGCTGGGCTGAGTTCCCGCCGCCCGGCTCACGGGCCGCCCAGCACGGTCGGGAAGAACGGTCCGGCCACCGGCGCGCCGGCGGGCAGCGGCGGCACGCCCGCCAGCAGGGGCGCGCTGCCGTCGGCCACCCGCACGTGGCCGCCCAGGTAGTTGAGCACCACCGCCCGCCGCCAGCGATCGGTGCGGTTCGGCCCGCTGCCGTGCAGCGTGTGGCTGTGGTGGATGGTCGCCTGTCCGGCCCGCAGCGGTGCGGCCACCGGCCGCCAGTCGGCGTCCGGCGGCAGCAGCGGCCGGATCGCCTCCAGCCCGGCATCGAACGGCACCTTCGGCAGCAGCCCCCAGCGGTGGCTGCCCGGCACGAACCGGACGCAGCCGTTGTCCTCGTCGGCGTCGTCGAGCATCACGTTGACGGTGATGTGGCAGGGCGGCGCGGTGCGCGTCCAGTAGGAGTAGTCCTGGTGCCAGGGCACCACGCCGGGATGCCGCGGCGGCTTGGCGAAGACCTGGTCGTGCCAGAAGCGCAGGTGGTCGACGCCGAGCAGTTGCGCGGCCGGCACCGTCGCCGCGCGGTGATGGACCAGACCGTGCAGCACCTCGCTGACCAGCCAGCCGCCGAGGAAGTGGCACACCACCTCCGCCGGCCGCTGCCGGAACGCGCCCTCCACCTCGTAGAGGCGCGGCGCCAGCCGTTCCAGGTCGGCGACGATCCGATCCACCTCGGCCCGCACCGCGGCGAGCTGCAGCGGGTCCAGCACCGGCACGCCGGTGACGAAGCCGTCGCGGGCGAAGGCCGTGACCGTGGCCGCGTCGAGGCGGAGACCGGCCGGATCACCGGCCGTGGCGAACGGGCCGGCGCTGGGACGATCGGCGGGCGGGGGCAGGAGCATGGCCGGACCAGCGGCATGCTAGTGCGGCCACGGCGTCACTTCACGCCGACCTGCAGCCGCACCGCCGCGGTGTGGCTGGCCACGCCGCCGGGGCCGTTCACGTCCAGCACCAGCCACTGCGCGTACAGGGCCAGCCCGGCGAGCGCCGGGTTCGGCGGCAGGGCGAAGTACTGCGTCGCGTCGCCGTTGCCGTCGCTGACGTGGAACAGCGTCACCAGGCCGTTCGGGTCGACCAGCATCGTCAGCGCGTAGAACGGCACCCGCGCTGGCGCCAGGTTGGCCAGCACCGCCGCCAGCGACCACGGCGCGCCGTGCCGCATCTGCACCGCGAAGGCCCGGCTCGCCGCCGGATCCACCAGCGGTGGCCCGATCGCCTCGATCGCCGGCCCGCCGAAGGTGCCGCCGGCGCCGGGACCGTAGTGCTCCACCAGCGGTGGCCTGGTCAGCGGCTCGTTGCAGGTGAGCCAGCCGGTGAAGGTCGCGCGCTCGCCCGGCGGCAGCGTCCGCAGGCGCCACTGGAAGGCGCCGGTGTAGTCGCCGGACCCGAACGGCGGCAGCCGGTTGGCGAGATCGACGATGCCGGCCCCCGACGCCAGCCCGAGGTTCTGGCCGTTGTAGCCGCCGATGTCGGACCGGTCGGGTTGCACCGCGCGGTGCCGCACCACCGTGCCGCACGGATCGGTGATCACGTGCTCGCTGCCGCTGCCGGTGGCCGAATCCAGCCCGGAGCCGCACACGTCGACGTCGGCGTAGTGGAACACGCTGACCCGCAGCGGCATGGCCGTGCGGTTGATCATGGTCAGCCGCGCCACCACGGCGCCGGCCGTCGGGCCGGTGCGGAAGACATCGATCACCAGTTCGGCGCGCAGCAGGCCGCGGCCCTCGACGTCGGCCCACGTCACCTCCAGCCGGGTGCCGTTCTGCATGCGGCTGGCAGTGCCGTCGTTGCGCAGCGGCCGCGCCCGGGCATCGCCTTCCACCAGGTAGTACCAGCCGTGCTGGTAGAGGTGATCCTGGCCGGCGACGCCGTCGCACCGCAGGTCGCCCTCCCAGGTCTGCACGGTGGACGTGCCGATCGCCTGCTGGGTGTAGGCCAGGTTGCCGTCCTGGACGGTGGCGAGGTTGTGGATCTGGGCCTGCAGCCCGGCGGCGGGCAGAAGGGTGGCCAGAACGACGAGAGCCGATCGCTGCGTTGCCATGGTGGATTCCCCCACACCTCATCGGCCCGCGCGCGGCGCGCGCTGCAGGCCCGACGCAGCCGCCCATGCCACCGCCGGGACGCCGCCGCCTCAGCCGCCGCGCGGCGGATCGGCGAAGCCGAACTTGGCGCGCAGCACCCGCAGGAAGTGGTCACGGTCCGGCACCAGCTGGCGGAAGCGCACCTCGGCGGGCCGCAGCCGGGCGACGGCGCCGGCGGGCAGCTGCAGCATCACCTGGCCGTCGATCTGGAAGTGGCAGAACGGCCGCTCGGCGGTGTCCAGCACCTCGACGTCGAGCCCCTGGCCGAGGCCGAGCACGAACGGCCGGGCGTTGAGCGTGTGCGAGCAGAGCGGCGTCAGCACCAGCGCGTCGAGGCCCGGCGCCACCACCGGTCCGCCGGCGGACAGGCTGTAGGCGGTCGAGCCGGTGGCGGTGGCCACCACCAGCCCGTCGCCGCGGTAGGTGGCGATGTCGGCGCCGCCGGGCTGGCGCGCGCGCAGGGTGATCATGCCGCCGGTGGCCGAACGGCTGACCACGCCGTCGTTCAGGCAGAGGATCGGCTCGCCGGTGGCAACGCCGCCCTCCAGGGCCTCGGCCCACAGCAAGAGCCGCGCCTCCTCGTGCAGTTCGCCGCGCAGCGCCAGTTCGGCGGCGTGGCGGGCGCGGTCGGCCTCGAACGCGGTCAGGAAGCCGAGCCGGCCGAGGTTGAGGCCGAGCGTCGGCCGCTGGTGCAGGCCCATGCGGCGGGCGGCGGCCAGCAGCGAGCCGTCGCCGCCGAAGACGATGACCAGGTCGGCCTCGCGCTCGGCCAGGGACGAGTCGCGGTCGGTGACCGCCTCGGCCTGCACGCCGCGGCCATGCAGCCAGTGCACGAAGTCGGCGACCCGCTGCCGGGCGCCGCCCTTCCGCTCGTCACCCAGCACCAGGACCCTGGTCATCGGGTTCCGGAGTCGACGGCGCCTAGCGCCGCGCCGGCGCCGGCGCCCGGCTCAGGAAGCGCCCCGCCACGTGCTGCGCCGTGAGGCCGGTGTGCTCCAGGACCTGGCCCCGGCTCATGTGCTCGAGGATCGCGTCGGGGACGCCCATCACCTGCACCCGGGCCCGGCTGCCGCCGTGGGCAGCGATGCACTCCAGCACCGCCGAACCGAAGCCGCCCATGCTGGCGTGGTCCTCCAGGGTCACCACCTGGTCGTGCCGTTCGCACACCGCCATCACGCCCGCCTCGTCGATCGGCTTGGCGAAGCGGCCGTTCTGCACCTCGATGCGCACGCCCTTCTTCTCCAGCAGCGACGCCGCCTCCAGCGCGGTCTGCACCATGTGGCCGTAGGCGATGATGGCGCCGTCCTTGCCGTCGCGGAGCTGCTCCATGCGGCCCAGCTCGATCGGCTGCCGGCGGCCGTGCCAGCCGAGCAGTTCGCCGTGGGCCGGCGCCGTGCCGCGGGCGTAGCGGATCCCGCTCGGACCCGGCAGGCCGAGCGCGAACTCCATCATCTCGAACAGCTCCGGGCCGTCCTTCGGCGCCATCAGCACGATGCCCGGCAGGCAGCGCAGGTAGGCGATGTCGTAGAGGCCGTTGTGCGTCGCGCCGTCCTCGCCGACGAGCCCGGCGCGGTCCATCGCGAACACCACCGGCAGCTTCTGCAGCACGACCTCCTGGAACACCTGGTCGTAGCCGCGCTGCAGGAACGTCGAGTAGATGGCGCAGATCGGCCGCATGCCGCTGGTCGCCATGCCCGACGCCATCGCCACCGCGTGCTGTTCGGCGATGCCGGCGTCGACGAAGCGCTCGGGGAAACGATCGCGGAACTCCATCAGGCCGGTGCCGTCGGGCATCGCCGCGGTGATCGCGACCACGCGCGGATCCTGTTCGGCGAGCTGCTGCATGCCCTCGCCGAACCACTCGGTCCACGAACGGCCCGGCTTCGAGAC
>CAZMGG010000090.1:0-23654 GCA_964565715.1 uncultured candidatus Brocadiaceae bacterium
CCCTTCTCGGCGTCGTCGCGGGAGATGCCGAACACGGTCTGGGTCAGGTCGTTGGTGCCGAACGAGAAGAACTCGGCGAACTCGGCGATGCGGTCGGCGGTGAGCGCCGCCCGCGGCACCTCGATCATCGTGCCGAACTGGTAGGGCACCCTGCGGCCCTGCTCCTTCATCACCTTGCGCGCCTCCTCCTCGAGGATCGCCCGTTCCACCTGCAACTCGGCGCTCAGCGTGGTCAGCGGGATCATGATCTTCGGCCGCACCTTGATGCCGTCGCGGGCGCAGGCGCAGGCGGCCTCGAAGATGGCCCGCACCTGCATCTGCACCAGCTCCGGCATGTGGATGCCGAGGCGCACGCCGCGCAGGCCGAGCATCGGGTTCTGCTCGCGCAGCTTCTCCACCGCCGCCAGCATCCGCCGGGTGCGGCCCAGCCGCTCGCGGATCGCCTCGGCGTCGGCGGCGCCCAGCTCCAGCCGGGTCTCCATCTGCACCACCTCGCGCTGCAGCGCGTCGTGATCCGGCAGGAACTCGTGCAGCGGCGGGTCGATCAGGCGGATCGTGACCGGCAGGCCGTCCATGACCCGGAACAGGCTGGCGAAGTCGGCGCGTTGCAGCGGCAGCAGCTTCTGCAGGTGCGGCGCCCGCTCCTCGGCGGTGCCGGCCAGGATCATCGCCTGCACGATCGGCACGCGGTCGACCTCGAAGAACATGTGCTCGGTGCGGCACAGGCCGATGCCCTCGGCGCCGAACTTGCGCGCCCGTTCGGCATCGCGGGCGTAGTCGGAGTTGGCCTGCACGCCGACCTTGCGGAACGAGTCGGCCCACGAGAGCAGCGTCAGCAGCCAGGGATCCTGGATGTCCGGCACGACGGTGGGGATCTGGCCCTGGAAGACCTCGCCGGTGGTCCCGTCCAGCGACACCCAATCGCCCTCCCGCAGCACGCGGCCGCCGGGCGCGGTCATGGTCCGCGCCGCCAGGTCGACCTCCAGCGCCAGCACGCCGACCACCGCCGGCTTGCCGAACTGGCGCGCCACCAGGGCGGCGTGGCTGGTGCGGCCGCCGCGGCTGGTCAGCACGCCCTGCGCCGCCAGCAGGCCGTGCACGTCGTCGGGCCGGGTCTCCGGCCGCACCAGGATCACCGCCCGCTTCTCCTGCTGGGCCCAGCGTTCGGCGAGGTCGGCGTCCAGCGCGATCTGGCCGATCGCCGCGCCGGGCGAGACGTTGAGGCCCGTCGCCAGCAGGGCGCCGGCCTCGCGGGCCGCCTTGCGCGCCTGCGGCTCGAACTGTGGGTGCAGGAACCAGTCGACGTGTTCCGGCAGGACCCGCTGCACCGCCTCCTGCTTGCTGATCATCCGCTGCTTCTGCATCTCGACGGCGAACCGGATCGCCGCCTGGGCGGTGCGCTTGGCATCGCGGGTCTGCAGCATCCACAGCACGCCGCGCTCGATGGTGAACTCGACGTCCTGGACGTTGCGGTAGTGCTTCTCCAGGGTGCGGGCGATGCGCTTCAGCTGCGCGAACGCCTTCGGCATGACGTCGCCCAGCTCGGCGATCGGCCGCGTCGTGCGGGTGCCGGCCACCACGTCCTCGCCCTGCGCGTTGACCAGGAAGTCGCCCTCCAGCTCGTGCTCGCCGGTGGTCACGTTGCGCGTCGTGGCGACGCCGGTGGCGCTGTCCTCGCCGAGGTTGCCGAACACCATCGTGACGATGTTGACCGCGGTGCCGAGGTCGTGGGGGATGCCGGCGGCCTTGCGGTAGTCGTGGGCACGCCGGCCGTTCCACGAGCGGAACACGGCGGCGATGGCCATCCGCAGCTGCTCCTCGGCGGACCGCGGGAACGGCCGCCCGGTGCGTTCCTGCACCACCCGCTGGAACTCCGCCGTCAGCGCCTGCAGGTCGTCGGCGGGCAGGTCGGCGTCGTTCTCGACGCCGCGGGCCCGTCGATGCGCCGCCAGCAGCTCCTCGAACGGCTCGTCCGGCAGTCCGAGCACCACCGTGGCGAACATCTGCACCAGCCGCCGGTAGGAGTCGAAGACGAAGCGCGGATCGCCGGTGGCCTCGATCAGCCCCGCGGCGACCTGGTCGTCGAGGCCGATGTTCAGCACCGTGTCCATCATGCCGGGCATCGAGAACTTCGCCCCGGAGCGGCAGGCCACCAGCAGCGGCCGCCGCGGATCGCCGAACCGCTTGCCGGTGGCCTTCTCCAGTCGCGCCATGGCGGCGCGCACCTGCTCCCACATCGGCGCCGGGAAGCGGCCGCCGGCCTGCAGGAACTCCTGGCACGCCGCGGTGGTCACCACGAACCCCGGCGGCACCGGCAGGCCGAGCCGCGTCATCTCGGCCAGGTTGGCGCCCTTGCCGCCCAGCAGGCCGCGCACGGCGTCCCAGGTGCCGACCTGACGCTCGACCCTGGCCAGCTCGTCGTAGTGGTAGACCAGCCGTTGCTGCGGGGCCGGACGGGACGAAGGGGACGACTTGCGGCGGGCGGGCTCGGCGGTCATGGCGATCCTCGAGGGGAAGGGGACCCTGGCAACGCCCCCATGCTGGCCATCCTTTCTCCCATGACCCTACGCAACAGGGCGCAGATCCGGGCCCGGGCTACCATGGCCCGTCGCGCCATGCACCGCCGCCACCTCGCCTTCCTGGCCCTCGCCGGCCTCCTCGCCACCGCCGCACCACCGGCCCAGACCACCGGCACCGCCGTCGTGCTGTCGCGCCTGCCCGGCACGCCGGCCGCGCTGCTGCTCGACGTCGATCTCGCCACCGGCGCCTTCACCGTGCTGCCGGGCTTCCCCTCCCAGCACCTGCCGCCGCTGGCGCTCACCATCGACCCGATCGACGGCTCCCTGCTGCTGGCGCTGGACCAGACCGGTCAGAGCCGCATCGTCCGCCTGCAACCCGCCGGTCCCGCCTTCGCCGAGCAGGTCCTCGGCACCGTGCCCGGCGCCGCCACCGACCTGCTGCTGGATCGCTTCGGCGACGTGGTGATCGCGACTTCCGGCAGCACCGCGGCCGTGCACCGCCTGCCGCGCCACGGCGGCGCCCCGCGCCTCGTCCGCAGCATCCCCAACCTTGGCGCCATGGCCGGCCTCGACCTCGCCTGGGGCGCGCAGATCGGCATCTCGGGCCGCACCGGCCCGCCCGCCAGCGATCCCGGCTACGCCGAACTGGACCTCGACGCCGGCCAGCTGCAGGCCGGCCCGGTCTGGTTCCCGAACTTCGTGCCCCGCGGCATCACCGGGCTGTGCGACCTGCCCACCGCCGTGCCGCGCCAGGTGCTGGCCCACGACGACGGCACCTTCTCGCTCTTCTCGCTCTACTTCCCCGGCAATCCGGTGCCGGTGCTGACCACGCCGGTGCTGCCCGCGGGCGGCGCCGTGGCGATGAAGGGGAACGGGCCGGCGCTGGTGCTCGGCGGGCTCGCGCATCCGTTCCTGTACGGCTTCGACCCCACCACCGCGCTCGCCGGCACGATGACCCTGACCCTGCTGGCCGGCCCGCTGCCCGCCGATCCGGTGGACTTCGCGCGAAGGCCCGACGGCGGCGCCGCGCTGCTGCCGTTCGCCCGCGGCTGCGGCACAGCCGCCGAACTGCACGTGTACGGCCGCGGCGGGGCGCCGCGCCCCGGCAACCTCGGCTTCAGCATCGACCTCACCCAGGGCCTGCCGGCGGCGCCGGCCCTGCTGGCGCTCGGCTTCCAGGAACTGCCGGGCACGCCGCTGCCGAACGGCTGCCCCGTGCGCCTGCTGCCGGCGGCGGTGGCCTTCCACCTCACCGATCCCGCCGGCGACGCCAGCCAGCCCCTGCCGGTGCCGAACCAGCCGGCCCTGCTGGGCACGCTGCTGTTCGCGCAGTGGTTCCAGGACGACCTCGGCCTGCCGTTCGTCACCAGCCGCGTGCTGGCCATCCGGGTCGGAACGTGAGGCCGGCGGCACCGCAGGCGGTGTGAAAATCGGGACTTCAACTCCCGATTTTCATACCATACGACCCTCGTGATCGACCGCCCCGACCATCTCGGCCGTATCCGCGCCCTGCTCCGCACCTTCCCCGTGGTCGCGATCCTCGGCGCGAGGCAGGTCGGCAAGACCACGCTGGCCCGCACGTTGTTCGAGGCCACCGGCCGCCGCGCCCACTACTTCGACCTGGAGCGGGCCCAGGACGTCGCCCAACTCCAGCAGGCCGAACTCGCGCTGGCGCCCATGCGCGGACTCATCGTGCTGGACGAGATCCAACGCCGGCCGGACCTGTTCCCGGCGCTCCGCGTGCTCGCCGACCGGCCGCGCACGCCCGCCAGGTTCCTGATCCTCGGCAGCGCCTCGCCGGACCTGATCCGCCAGTCCAGCGAGACCCTCGCCGGCCGCATCGCCTTCCACGACCTGCGTGGCTTCGACCTCACCGAGGTCGGCGGAGACGCGTGGGAGCAGCTCTGGCTGCGCGGCACCTTCCCACGGTCCTTCCTGGCCCGCGACGAGCAGGCCAGCGCGCTCTGGCGCCGCGAGCTCGTGCGCACCTACCTCGAGCGCGAGCTGCCGGACCTCGGCATCCAGATCCCACCCGGCACGATCCGCCGCTTCTGGTCCATGCTGGCGCACTACCACGGCCAGCTCTGGAACGGCGCCGAGCTCGCCCGTGCCTTCGGCGTGAGCGAGAAAACGGTCCGCGGCTACCTGGACCTGCTCTGCGCAACCTTCCTCGCCCTGCGGCTGCGTCCCTTCCACACCAACCTCCGCAAGCGGGAGGTCAAGGCGCCGAAGACCTACATTGCCGACAGCGGCCTGCTGCACAGCCTGCTGGGTCTGTCCACCCGTCGGGACCTGCTCGGCCACCCCAAGGTGGGCGCAAGCTTCGAAGGCTTCGCCATCGCGCAGGTCCGGGCACGCCTCGGCGCCCGCGACGAGGAGTGCTTCTTCTGGAACGTGCACGGCGGCGCCGAGCTCGACCTCCTGGTCGTCCGCGGCCGCCGCCGCCTCGGGTTCGAGGTCAAGTTCACCGAGTCCCCGGAGGTGACGCCGGCGATGCGGTCCGCCTGGCAGACCCTCGGCCTGCAGCGGCTCGATCTCATCCACCCAGGCGAGGCGACGTTCCCGCTGGACAAGGGCATCCGCGCCGTGGGCATCGGTGGTCTGCTGGACGCGATCGCGCCGCTCAAGGGCTGACCCTGCCCTTCGGCCCCGCCCCCCCGATCGGTATCCTCGCCGCCCCTCCTCCACGCCCCACCGCCCGTGACCGACCTCCAGCACCATCTCCAGCAGCGGCTGCTCCAGGCCCTGCAGACCCTCGGCGCCGCCGCCGCCACTGCGACGCCTTTGCTGCTGCTGCAGCCGCCGAAGAACCGCGAACACGGCGACGTGGCGCTGGGCTGCTTCCAGCTCGCCAAGCTGCTGGGCAAGGCGCCGCCCGCGCTGGCCACCGAGCTCGCCGGCGCCTTCGCCGCCGACTCCGTGATCGAACACGCCGCCGCCGCCGGCCCGTTCGTCAACTTCCGCTACCGCCGCGCGGCGCTGGCCAACGCCGCCGTCGGCGCCGTGCTGCGGCAGCAGCCGCCGTTCGCGCCCGCCGCCCCCCGCGCCCACACCGTGGTGCTCGACTTCAGCTCGCCCAACATCGCCAAGCCGTTCCACATCGGCCACATGCGCAGCACGGTGATCGGCAACGCCCTGTGCCGCATCCACCGCCACCTCGGCCACACCGTGCATGGCATCAACCACCTCGGCGACTGGGGCATGCCGTTCGCCAAGATGATGACCGCCTACATGCGCTGGGGGAACGAGGCCGCGCTGCGCGCCTCGCCCATGCGCTACATGTTCGACCTCTACAAGCGCTACAGCCAGGAGGTGAAGGCCCACCCCGAGCTCGACGCCGAGGCGGCCAGGCACTTCCAGGCGCTCGAGTCCGGCGCCGACAACGAGGAACGCCGCATGTGGCAGTTCCTGCGCGACGAGAGCCTGAAGGCCTTCCAGGGCCCCTACTCCCGTCTCGGCGTCAGCTTCGACGCCATCACCGGCGAGTCCTTCTTCGAGGACAAGATGGAGCCGGCCATGCGGCGCGTCGAGCAGAAGGGCGTGCTGGAGGAGTCCGAGGGCGCCCAGGTGGTCTGGCTGAAGGAACAGGGCATCGCCCAGCCCTGCATCCTGCGCAAGAGCGACGGCACCACCCTCTACCACACCCGCGACCTCGCCGCCGTGTTCTGGCGCGAGCAGCAGTACCACCCCGACCGGATCCTCTACGTGGTCGGCGCCGAGCAGAAGCTGCACTTCGACCAGCTCCGCGGCGTGCTGCGGAAGATGCAGGAGCCGGTCGCCGAGGCCGTCGAGCACGTGCCGTTCGGCCTCGTGCTGGCGAAGAACGAGGAGGGCAAGTGGGAGAAGTTCGCCTCCCGCGCCGGCAATGCGGTCTTCCTCGACGAGATCCTCGACGAGGCGGTGCAGAAGGTGCGCCAGGTCATCGCCGAGAAGAACCCGGGCCTGCCGGACCGCGACCGGGTCGCCGAGCAGGTCGGCGTGTCGGCGATCGTCTTCAACGACCTGAAGAACTCGCGGATCAAGGACGTCAAGTTCGACTGGGAGCAGATGCTGGCCTTCGAGGGCGAGACCGGCCCCTACGTCCAGTACGCCTGCGCCCGCCTCAGCTCGATCCTGCGCAAGGCCTTCGACGAGCTGCCGCCGGCCGAACGGCCGCCGCTGGACCCCGCCGACCTCGACGGCTCCGCCGCGCGCCTGCTGGACGGCGCCGACCTCGGCCACCTCGCCGACGCCGAACGGGTGCTGCTGACCATGCTCGACTTCGGCCCGGCGGTGCAGCGCGCGGCCGAACAGAGCGAGCCCAGCGTCGTCACCACCTGGCTGATCGCCATGGCCGGCGAGATCCACAGCTACCTGCGCGAGCACCACGTGCTGTCGGCGCCGGGGCCGGTGCGACACGCGCGCTTGTGCCTCGTCGCCGCCGCCCGCAAGCTGCTGCAGACCGGGCTGTCCCTGCTCGGCATCCCCGCCCCCGACCGGATGTAGCCCATGAACCTCGCCGACTACCTGCGTGATGTCCCCGACTTCCCCAAGCCCGGGATCGTGTTCAAGGACATCACGCCGCTGCTGGCGGCGCCGGCGGCGCTGCGCGAGGTGGTGGCGCGGATGCAGCGGCTCGACTGCGGCCGCGTCGACAAGGTGGCGGCGATCGAGTCGCGCGGCTTCCTGTTCGGCGCGCCGCTGGCGATCGAGCTGGGGGTGGGCTTCGTGCCGATCCGCAAGCCCGGCAAGCTGCCGTGGCGGACCAACCGGGTGGAGTACGTGCTGGAGTACGGCAAGGACGCCGTCGAGATGCACAGCGACGCGCTGCAGCCCGGCGAACGGGTGCTGCTGGTGGACGACGTGCTGGCCACCGGCGGCACGATGGCGGCGGCCTGCCAGCTGGTGGAGCAGGCCCAGGGCGTGGTGGCGGGCACCGCGTTCGTGATCGAGCTCCGGTTCCTGCAGGGCCGCGCGAAGCTGGCGCCACGGCCGATCTCGGCGCTGGTCACGATCGACTGAGGCGATCGGGCACACCCCACGCATCTGGCCCCACCGGACACCGGCCCCGTCCGTCCCAACCTCGGACGACCTAAGCCTTTTCTGAGAAGTCTCTTACGACGATCGCTCAAGCTTCGGGGAATTTCCTCAACAGGTCGGGGGCGAACACCGATCTATCCCCTTGCCTCCTGCGGGAGGCATCGATCTTTGGTGTTTCGGCTCCCACCAACGAAGACACGCTTCTCGAAAAGGCAAACCCGCTGAAAAGCGGCGACGCAAAGCCAAGGGCCTAAGCCTGGTCGGCAGACCAGGGACGGCAGCCGGTTCCCGAAATGAAGCCTGGGCAACACGCAAACATGCACGCCCACACACCTCCAGAAGGAGGACGGGAAGACAGTTGGACAGGACCTCGCGGGACAGCGCTCCCCGGGGATCACCGTCCGAGCGCGTCTGGAGCCGCCGATGGCCAGGGCACTTCGCCCACGGCCGATTCCCTTCCCGATCCCACCTGGAGTTGAGACATGGCCCGCAGCTCGGCCGCCCGTTCGCTTCCTCGCACGCAGAAGACCGCTCCCGCCGCCGCCCCGAAGAAGGGCAAGGCCGAGGCCCGGCCGGCCGCCGAGCCGGCGCCGGCGCCGGCAAACCGCATCGCCGGGACGGCGCTCAGCGACGCCGACCTGGACGTGATCTGGCGGACGTTCAAGCGGACGCGGGACGAGAACCTGCGCAACATCCTGATCGAGCACCACATGCCGCTGGTGCGGATGATCGCGGAACGGGTGCTGCAGACGCTGCCGAAGTCGATCGACGTCGATGACCTGAGCTCGGCGGGGACGTTCGGCCTGATGGACGCGATCAACGGCTTCGACCTGAGCCGCGGCATCAAGTTCAAGACCTACTGCACGACGCGCATCCGCGGTTCGATCCTGGACGAGCTGCGCAGCCAGGACTGGGTGCCGCGGCTGGTGCGGTTGAAGGCGCACCGGCTGGAGCGGGCCACGCGCAAGCTGGAGGCGGAGCTGGGCCGGGTGCCGAACGCCCGGGAGCTGGCCGCGGAGATGGGGATGTCGCTGGCGGAGCTGCAGGACACCGAGCAGGAGGCGCGGGCGAAGACCATCTTCTCGCTGTCGGAGAAGTGGGACGACAGCGACGACGACAAGGACATGGAGAAGGTCGAGATCCTGGCGGACCGGAAGTGCGCCGATCCCCTCGACACGATCCAGCAGAAGGACGTGCTGGACATGATCACCCGCAACCTGACCAAGAAGGAGCGGCTGATCGTGATCATGTACTACTACGAGGGACTCACCATGCGCGAGATCGGCGAGATCATGGAGCTGACCGAGTCGCGCGTGTGCCAGATCCACAGCAACGTGATGACGCGGCTGAAGGCCCAGCTCGACCGGGTGCAGGTGCAGTCGGCCTGAGCGGACCGGTCCCGGAACGGGACCGGCGCGGTCGGATTCGCCACAAGTGCACCCGCCGGTCCTGCCGAAGAAGCGTCGGCGGACCGGCTCGCTGGTCCGCTGCCACCCCATGACGCAGATCCTGGACCTGATGCGGACCCTGCGCAGCATGCCGCCGCTGCCCAACGTGGCACAGCGGGTGCTGGCGATCGTGCGGGACCCGGACTACAGCATCGACAACCTGGTGGGCGTGGTGCGGACCGATCCGGCGCTGACCACGCGGATCCTGAAGCTGAGCAACAGCTCGCTGTTCGGCATCGCCCGGGAGGTGACGACGGTGTCGGACGCGGTGGCCTACATCGGCACGCGCAACCTGGTGAAGCTGGTGCTGGTGACCTGCACGGCCGCCTACTTCCAGGCGGCGAGGGGGCGGGGGTTCGCGGCGCCGGCGGAGCTGTGGCGGCACACGCTGGCCTGCGCCACGGCCTGCCAGTTCCTGGCCGAGCGCTGCGGCTACGAGCAGCCGGCGACCGCGTTCACCGCGGGCATCCTGCACAACGTCGGCAAGGTGGCCATCTCGCAGGTGATCGCCCCCGAGGTGCTGGAGGGCATCGACGGCCTGCCGGCCCCGGATGGCGGCGACTGGGTGGATCGGGAGAAGGCGGCGCTGGGCATCGATCACGCCACCGCCAGCGGCATCGTCACCGACAACTGGAACCTGCCGGTGGAGCTGCGCCGGGCGGTACGGCAGCACCACGACCACGGCCTGCTCAACCAGGACGAGCTGACCTGCATCCTGCACGTGGCCGACCAGACCTGCCTGCGGCTCGGCATCGGCGCGGCGTTCCCGACGATGGACTACGCCGTGGATGCCGCCGCCCGGGGCGTGCTGCACCTGGGCGACGACGACCTCGAGGCGGTGGCCGCCCACGTCACCGAGGAGTTGACGCGTTCGGCGGAACTGCTGAACCTCGACGCCCTGGACGGCCGATAACCGAGACGGCCGATCCACGGCCGTCACAGGAGAAACACACCGATGGGCTACAACGTCCTCATCGTCGACGACTCCGCCACCATGCGGAAGATCATCATGCGCAGCGTCCGGCAGGCGGGGCTCGACGTCGCCGACTTCAAGGAGGCCGGCGACGGCGTGGAGGGGCTGAAGGCGGCCACCGCGGCGAAGTTCGACCTGATCCTGTCCGACGTCAACATGCCGAACATGAACGGCCTGGACTTCGTCAAGGCCGTCGCCGAGCAGGTCCCGTCGCCGCCGCCGATCGTGATGATCACGACCGAGGGCAGCGAGGAGGTCGTCAAGGAGGCGATGAACCGCGGCGCCAAGGGCTACCTGAAGAAGCCCTTCTCCGCCGATCAGGTCCAGGACGCCCTGGGCAGGTTCCTGAAGTAGTCACCGGCGGATCGTCCTAGCGCAGCATCAGGTCGAAGTGAGCACCGGCGTCGTCAACCCGGCCAGCGCCCGGGAGCTGAAGAAGCTCCTGGCCGCCCTCGCCAGCGGCATGAGCGAGACCATCGCCTCGCTCATCTCGCGGGAGGTGTCGGTGCAGCCCGGCGCCATGGAGGTGCAGGACACCGACACGATCCTGGCCGGCCTGAAGAAGCCGAACGCGGTGGTGCGGGCGGCCCTGGACAAGGACTTCGCCGGCAAGCACCTGTGCGCGCTGTTCGAGGTGCAGGACGCCAGCACGATGGCCGGGCTGCTGATGATGGCGCCCGACGACGTGCTGGAGCAGCGCCGGCAGCGGCTGGTGCTCGAGGGCGAGGACGTCGAGGCGTTCGGCGAGCTGGGCAACGTGATGTGCTCGGGCTTCGACAACGTCCTGCGCGAGGCGGTGACCAACATCGGCGCCCGCGTGCAGGACTCCGGCGTGGTCAAGCCGAGCCTGGACAAGGGCGGCTTCCTGGCCAAGGAGCCCCTGCTGGTCCTGCGCTTCCAGCTGAAGGTCGCCAGCTACCCGGCGACGCCGGGCCTGCTGGTGATCGACAAGGCCACCGCCGAGAAGTGGAACAAGGCGCCGCTGCAGATCGGCGTGGTCGAAGCGCCGGCGGCGCCGCCGCCCACGCCGAAGGTCATCCCGGCCGATGGCAGCGTCGCGCCGAGGCTCGGCGACGAGGACGAGGACATCCCGCAGGCGGAGATCCGCGGCGTCCTCAACGCCTTCCTGACCGCGCCGGACCTGCTGCACATGGTCAAGCGGAGCTGCCGGCGGATCGGCCTCGAGCTGCGCCGCTTCGGCAAGGCCGACATCCCGAATCCGGCGGCGCACCGCGGCGAGATCGTGCTGATCGACATCCCGCAGGGCGACGACCGGCGCTTCGAGTGGAGCAAGCGGATCAAGGACTTCGACAAGAGCGTCCGGGTCGTGCTGCTGATCCATCGCCCGTCGCGGCAACGCGTGCTGCTGGGCTTCCGCGCCGAGGCCGACGCCCTGCTGGGCCTGCCGGTCGACGAGCAGGCGATGTCGCAGAAGCTGGCCGCCCTGCTCGATGCGGCGACGCCGCGCTGAGCGCTCAGGCGTCCGGCGGCGCGGCCTCGCCGGCCGGCCCCGCGCCCGTCCCGCCGCGCAGCCGGCGCACTTCGCTGGCGGTGCGGGCGGCGGCATCGGCGATCAGGGCCAGCGCCTGGGTCCGCGCCGCGTCGGTGCCGAGCATGCGCGCCACCTCGACCTGGGTCTGCACCACCGCCAACAGGTTGTTGACCGCGTGCAGCAGCTGGGCGCGGGCGCGGGTCTCGGGCATGGGGCCGACACGGTAGCCGAAGCGGCGCCGCACGCCAGTCCGCGGCGGCAACGGGCGCGGCGCCGATGCTGCGCGTTGCGACAACGCGCTGTCGGCGGGCCCGGCACTTCGTAGTCGGCACCGCCGCCAGGACCACAAGGTCTTGTGCCAGGAGACCTGGCATCGCCGTTGCTTGGGAACGGGCGTCCGGCATGCCGCCGGGCGACGAGGTCCCCGATGTCGATTCGCAACAAGTGGCTCCTGCTCCCCCCGGCCGCCGCGCTCCTCCTGTTCCTCGGCCCGCTGCGGGTCGACCCGGCGGCGCCGGCCACCGCCGCACCCGCCATCACCGCCACGCCCGCCGAGACTCCCGGCATCGCCGTGCCGCGCACGCCCGACCTGTGGCAGTTCGGCAGCACGCTGATCGGCGTCATCCTGCTCGGCGCCGCGGGCATCTTCGTCTACGCCCGCTCCCGCACCGGCGCCCGCACCGGCGGTCCGAAGGTGGTGGCGGTGCGACAGGCCCTGCGGCTCTCGCCCAAGCACCACCTGTTCGCCGTCGAGTACGACGAACGGCTGCTGCTGCTCGGCGCCAGCGACGGCCGCATCACCCTGCTGCACGACGGCCGGCTGCCGGAACGCGCCGCCGACGAGGCCCTGGTGGCGGCGCGGGTGGACGAGGTGCTGGCCGACGACGACGAGGACGGCGCGGTGCCGAAGGACCTGGTCATCCCCCGTCCGGAACGACCGGCGGCGGCCCGCCGGCCGACGCCGCCGCGCTCGGTGGTGGAGGCGGCGCTGGCCGCCGCCATGCAGAACCTGTCGAAGGGCGAGGCCGGCGACGGCGCCGCCCGGACCGGCCTCGACAGCTTCCGCTCCCTGCTGCAGAAGGCCGGCCGCCAGTGAAGCGCCCCGCCTTCGTCCTGCTGGCGATCCTCCTGCTGGGCCTCGCGCCGGCGCTGGCGCAGAACGCCGGCGGCGCCGCCGCGGTGCAGGGCCCGCCGCCGCCACCCGCGCCGGGCGGCATCTCCCTGCAGCTCAACGCCGGCACCGGCGGCGCCAACAACCTCAGCTCGGCGGTCGAGATCGCCCTGCTGATGACCCTGCTGGCCATGGCGCCGGCCCTGGTCATGACCATGACCTGCTTCACCCGGATCGTGATCGTGCTGTCGTTCCTGAAGCGGGCGATGTCGATGCAGGACCTGCCGCCGGCCATGGTCACCACCGGCTTCGCCCTGTTCATGACGGTGTTCGTGATGAAGCCGGTGGTCAGCGACATCCACGACCAGGCCTACGTGCCCTACGTCGAGAACCGGATGGACTGGCGCGAGGCCGCCGATGTCGCCACCGCCCGCATGAACCAGTTCATGCTCAAGCAGACCCGGGAGGAGGACATCGCCCTGATCCTCGACCTGTCCCGCACGCCGCGGCCCGCCACCGCCATGCAGACGCCGTTCCACGTCACCGTGCCGGCCTTCGTGCTGTCGGAGATCAAGACCGCCTTCCAGATGGGCTTCGTGCTGTTCCTGCCCTTCGTCGTCATCGATCTGGTGATCAGCTCGATCCTGGTGTCGATGGGCATGTTCACCCTGCCGCCGGTGGTGGTGTCGACGCCGTTGAAGCTGCTGCTGTTCATCATGGTCGGCGGCTGGGACCTGGTGGTGGTGTCGCTGGCGGAGAGCTTCGCGGCCTGAGGCCGGGAGAACGCGATGAACGAAGGTGTCCTGATCGACCTCGGCCGCAGCACGCTGATGACGGCGCTGATGATCGTCGCCCCGGCGCTGATCGTCGGCCTGTGCGTCGGCCTGCTGGTGAGCTTCTTCCAGACGCTGACCTCGCTGCAGGAGCAGACCCTGGCCATCGTGCCGAAGATGCTGGCCGTCGTCGCCACGCTGCTGATCCTGATGCCATGGATCCTGAACACGCTGCGCGAGTTCACCGCCGCGCTGTTCACCCAGCTCCCGGCTTTCGCCCGTTGACCCGGTCATGGATCTCGCGCTGTTCGAAGGCTGGGTGACGTCGCTGCTGCTGCACATCGTGCGCACCGGCGCCTTCATGGCGGTGGTGCCGCTGTTCGGCCAGCAGCGCGACTCGGCCATGCTGCGCCTGGTGCTCGGCGTGGCGCTCGGCGCGGTGTTCTGGTGGACCGGCCCGCAGACCGTCGAGTTGCGGCCGGGCCTCCTGCCGCTGGCGGTGGCGGCGATCCTGGAGGGCTTCGTCGGCCTGGCGCTCGGCTTCGCCCTGTCGCTGCTGCTGGCAGTGCTCACGTCGGCCGGCGAGGTGATCAGCGCCGAGATGGGCTTCGCCATGGCCCGGGCGATGAATCCCGAGTCCGGCGCCGACGCCACCGTGGTGTCGCAGCTGTTCCAGGTGCTGGGCTTCCTGCTGCTGCTGCAGCTGAACCTGCACCACGAGGCGCTGCGGGTGCTGGAGCAGACCTACGAGGCGATCCCGGTCGGGCAGCCGTTCGACATCGCGCCGATCTGGGCCGGCATCCGCATCCTGCTGAGCCAGAGTCTGGTGCTGTCCCTGCAGTACGCGATCCCGGTGCTGGGCGTGATGGTGCTGCTGACCTCGACGCTGGTGCTGCTGTCCCGGGCGGTGCCGCACATCAACCTGATGGAGTTCGGCTTCGGCATCCGGGTGATGCTGGCGCTGCTGGCCTCGGCCTGGTTCCTGGCCGAGGGCGCGCCGTTCCTGTCCCACGCGTTCGCCGGGCTGCTGGCGCAGACCCGCGAGATGTTCCCGGTCTGAGCTGAACCATGGGCCTGTTCCGCGACGACGCCGGCAAGACCGAACAACCGACCCCCGGCCGGCTGGGCGAGGTCCGCAACCGCGGCGACACCCACATGTCGCGCGAGTTCCTCACCGCCGGCGTGCTGCTGGTGGCGGTGGTGGCCCTGCGCTGGGTCGGCGGCTGGCTGATCGAGGCCTTCGCCGCCGCCATGACCCACGGCCTGAACGTCGATCCGGCCGAGCACGAGTCGCGCTCGGCCGACGTGCCCGGCGTCATGCACGAGGTGATGGCGATGCTGGCCATCGTCGCGCCGCCGTTCCTCACGCTGCTGGCGATCCTGATCGTGGCGACCGTGGCGATCGGCTACGCCCAGATCGGCCTGAAGTGGAGCCACGAGGCGATCGGCTTCAAGCTGCAGCGCCTCAACCCGGTGGCCAACTTCAGCCGCGTGATGAACATGCAGGCGGTGGTGCGCACCGCCTATGCCGCCCTGAAGCTGGTGGTGCTCGGCATCGTCCTCTGGCTCGTCCTGCGCGACCGCTGGAGCACGCTCGCTCTCCTGCACGAGCAGGACTTCATCCGCGCCGTCGCCGAGATCGGCGACCTGGTGCTGACCCTGTTCCTGTGGGTCGCCGTGGTGGTGCTGGTGCTGGCCGCCGCCGACGTCTTCTGGCAGCGCTACGACTTCATCGAGCGCAACAAGATGACCAGGCAGGAGGTCGAGGACGAGCGGAAGCGCGCCGAGGGTGACCCGATGATCAAGAGCCGCCTGCGCGCCGCCCGCAACGAGCTGATGCGCCACCGGATGATGGAGGCGGTGCCGAAGGCGGACGTGGTCATCACCAACCCGACCCACTTCTCGGTGGCGCTGCAGTACGACCGCCAGCGCCACGGCGCGCCGACGGTGGTGGCCAAGGGCGTCGACGAGATGGCGTTCCGCATCCGCGAACTGGCCCGCCAGAACGACGTGCCCCTGATGGAGGACCCGCCGCTGGCCCGCGCCCTGTTCCGGGCCGTCAAGGTCGGCCAGGAGGTCCCGGAGAAGTTCTACAAGGCGGTGGCGGCGGTGCTCAGCCACGTCTACCGCATCAAGGGGAAGGTCGCCTGAGGCGCTGAACCATGGCCAATCCGCTCAACGGCAGTTCGCGCAACCACCTGCTGGCGCTGCTCTTCGTCGGGATCCTGGCAGTGATGCTGATCCCGATGCCGACGCCGGTGCTGGACGTGCTGCTGTGCATCAACATCACCATCAGCCTGCTGGTGGTCATGGCGGTCATCAATGCCGGCCGCCCCACCGAATTCAGCACCTTCCCGACGGTGCTGCTGTTCACCGCCCTCTTCCGCCTGGCGCTGAACGTCGCCTCGACCCGCCTCATCCTGCTGGAGGGCGACGCCGGCGCGGTGATCCGCACCTTCGGCGACTTCGTCGTCGGCGGCCACACCCTGGTCGGCATCATCGTCTTCCTGATCCTGGTGGTGATCCAGTTCATCGTGATCACCAAGGGCCAGGGCCGCATCAGCGAGGTCGCCGCGCGCTTCACCCTGGACGCCCTGCCCGGCAAGCAGATGTCGATCGACGCCGACCTCAACGCCGGCCTGATCAGCAACGACGAGGCCAAGACGCGCCGCCGGGCCCTCACCCAGGAGGCCGAGTTCTACGGCGCCATGGACGGCGCCGGCAAGTTCGTCCGCGGCGACGCCATCGCCGGCCTGATCATCACCGCCATCAACATCGTCGGCGGCCTGATCATGGGCATGGTCTACGGCTCGATGGAGTTCGGCGACGCCTTCGCCAAGTACACCCTGCTGACCATCGGCGACGGCCTCGTCTCGCAGATCCCGGGCCTGCTGGTCTCCACCGCCGCCGGCGTCCTGGTCACCAAGGGCGCCAGCGAGGCCGGTCTCGGCCAGGAGATGGGCGACCAGCTCCTCAGCAGCGGCCGCGGCATCAAGAACGTCGCCGGCGTGCTCACCGCCATGGCCTTCCTGCCCGGCATGCCGACCATCTTCTTCCTCGGCATCGCCGGCCTGCTCTTCGCGATGTCGCGGGGCGTCGATCTCGCCAAGGAGCAGAAGAAGGCCGCCGCCGAGGCCGAGACGCCCAAGCCCGCCGAGGAACAGCCCGGCCAGGCCCTCGAGGACCTGCTCACCGTCGATCGCCGCGGCATCGAGATCGGCTACCGCCTCATCGGCCTCGTCGAACCCGGCCGCCACGGCGGCCTCCTCGACCACATCCGCTCGGTGCGCCGCCAGTTCGCCCAGGGCCTCGGCATCGTCGTGCCGCCGATCCGCGTCCGCGACAACGTCCAACTCGACCCCAACGTCTACCGCATCCTGCTCGGCGGCCAGGAGGTCGCCCGCGGCGAACTCCGCACCGGCCAGTTCCTGGCCATGGATCCCGGCGGCATCGCCGGCCCGATCCACGGCATCGACACCGTCGAGCCCGCCTTCGGCCTGCCGGCCAAGTGGATCGCCGAGGCCGACAAGGACCGCGCCGAGCTGCAGGGCTACACCGTCATCGACGCACCCTCCGTGCTGGTCACCCACCTCACCGAGATCCTCAAGAAGATCGCCGGCGAGCTGCTCTCCCGCGACGACGTCAAGTCGCTGGTCGACAACCTGAAGAAGGCCTCCCCCGCCGTCGTCGAAGAGCTGATCCCCTCGCAGCTCTCGCTCGGCCAGGTCCAGCGCATCCTCGCCCAGCTCCTGCGCGAGCAGGTGCCGATCCGCAACCTGCAGACCATCCTGGAGGGCCTCGCCGACGCCTGCATCGAGTCGAAGGACCCGCAGAAGCTCGTCGAGCAGGTCCGCGCCCGCCTCGCCCGCACCATCGTCGAGCCCCACCTCGACCCCCAGGGCACCCTGCACGCCGCCTTCCTCGATCCCGAGCTCGAGCGCAGCCTCGCCGACGCGCTCGCCGGCAACGAGGGCCTCGCCAACCTGCCGTCGGGCTTCCTCGGCAAGTTCGTCGACCGCACCGCCGACGCCCTCTCCCTGATGGTCAAGTCCGGCCGCGACCCGATCCTCGTCACCCGCGCCTCGCTGCGGCCCTTCCTGTCCGAAGCCATCGCCGGCGTCATCCCCAACGCCGCCGTCCTCAGCTACCAGGAGACCACGCCCGCCCGCAAGGTCGAGAGCGTGCAGCGCATCGCCGTCGCCTCCTGATCCCGACCACCCCGCATCGCACCCTCCCATGCTGCTCAAGCGAATCGAAGCCAAGACCCTGCCCGAGGCCCTGCAGCGCGTCCGCACCGAGTGCGGCGACGACGCCCTGCTGGTCGAGACCCGCACCACCCGCCGCGGCTTCCTCGTCGTCGCCGCCCGCCGCGACGACGCGCCGCTCCACAGCCGCGCCCAGGCCGGTCCCCTCCTCTCCCGCTGGACCCGCGGCTTCGAACCGCTGGCCCAGAAGGCCCTCGACTTCGGCATGAGCCCCAAGGTCCTCGCCGCCGTCGAGAAGGCCCTGCTCGGCACCCGCGTCAGCCTCACCCAGCCGGGCGACCCGGCCCTGCCCCGCCTCACCACCCGCGTCCTGCAGGCCCTCATCCGCGCCGAACGCCGCCTCGAATCGGCCCCGGTCGATCCGCACTTCCGCTGCACGGCCCTGATCGGCCCCACCGGCGTCGGCAAGACCACCACGCTCGCCAAGCTCGCCGCCCGCGCCGTCGGCCGCGGCGAACGCATCGCCATCCTCACCATCGACACCTACCGCATGGCCGCCGTCGAGCAGCTCCGCGCCTTCGCCGACCTGCTCTCCGTCCCCCTCGAGGTCGCCTTCACCCCCCTCGACCTGCGCCGCGCCATCGCCGCCCACCAGGACAAGGATCGCATCTACCTCGACACCACCGGCCGCAGCCCCCTCGACCACGATTCCATCCGCGCGCTCGGCGGCACGCTCGCGGCCCCCAAGGTCGCCACCCTCCTCTGCCTCGCCGCGGCCACCCGCCGCCGCGACTGCGATGCCATCCTCGACGCCCACGAGCCGCTCGGCATCGACGCCATCGCGCTCACCAAGTGGGACGAAACGGCGATGCCCGGCGAGGCCCTCTCGGCCTGCATCGAACGCGGCCTGCCCATCTCGCACCTCACCAACGGCCAGGAGGTCCCCGCCGACATCCTGCCCGCCACGCCCGAGCAGCTCGCCGCCGCCGCCTTCGACCTGGAAGCCACCGAGGCCGCCCGATGATCCTGCCCAATCAGGCCAGCGGCCTGCTGCCGCGCCCCGCCGCGGCCCCCACGGCGCCGGCCGTTCCCGCCGACACCCCCTGGGTGGCGGTCACCGGCGCCAAGGGCGGCGTCGGCAAGACCCTCCTGGCGGTCAACCTCGCCGTGCTCATGCAGAAGGCCGGCCGCCGCGTCCTCCTGGTGGACCTCGACCCGGGCCTCGGCAACGTCGACGTGCACCTCCGGCTCTCGCCCGCCCTCACCCTCGAGGACGCGGCGCTCGGTCATTGCACCGTGCAGGACGCCATCATCGACGGCCCCGCCGGCCTCAAGGTGCTCGCCGGCCGCAGCGGCTCGCCGCGCCTTTCGTCCGGCGACCCCGGCTTCCTCGCCGACGTGCTGGCGACCGTGCGCGAGGCCGGCGTCGGCTTCGACGTGGTGCTCTGCGACACCGGCGCCGGCATCGGCCCGTCGGTCCTCGCCGTGGCCGAACGTGCCGACCTGGTGCTCGGCGTCACCGCCGCCGAGCCGGCCGCGGTCACCGACACCTATGCGCTGTGCAAGCTGCTCGCCGCCCGCGGCCGCCCCCTGCCCCGGCTGGTCGTGAATCGCGTCCGCAGCCGCGACGAGGCCCTGCGCACCGCCGGCAAGCTGGCCACCGTGTGCCGCAA
Source organism: uncultured candidatus Brocadiaceae bacterium (assembly GCA_964565715.1). Classification (GTDB taxonomy): domain Bacteria; phylum Planctomycetota; class UBA1135; order UBA1135; family UBA2386; genus CAZMGG01. Next base: position 19,214 of record CAZMGG010000090.1, read on the forward strand.
GTTCCTGGCTGCGGAATGCCAGCTGCTGGGCTGGCTGCTGCGGGACGGCGCCCTGGAGCAGTCGGTGGTGGCGCAGCGGCCGTTCGCCCTGTCCGGCATGGGGCCGGTGCTGGAGGACCTGCGGGGCCTCGGCGCGGCGGTGCTGTCGGAACTGCCGGCGCGCGGGGTGGTGGCGAAGGTGGTCCGGCCGGTGTCGGCGTCGGTGGGGACGGTCGCGCCGGCGGTGCGCCTGCGCCGGTAGCTGGCAGGTTCGGGGTTCGGGGCCCGCCGGTCGGGATCGCGACGGTCAGCGCATCACTGACAGCTCTCGATGTTGCACTTGGCACAGATCGCGAAGAGGGTGACCTGCAAGAACCATGGTCCAGCCCACCCTGGATCGGGAACCGGATGGGCCCAGAACTGCAGCGTATTGGTGTTTCCGCTACAGGATGCGTTCATGGCCTGTCCGAAGCACGCCACGCCGTTACCGCAACACAGCGCGGGCGGGTTTCCAGGTCCGGGCGGCCCCGGCACCGTCGTCCAGCATATCTCATTTCCTGCGCCGATCGGCTCGGTCCAGTGCTGCTCCGCCTTGCACCAGAGGATGTCACGACAGGGCTTGATGACGTTGCCCGTTTGCTCATCCACCAAGCAATTGCACTCACCGTCCAACTCTACGGATGGTGGAAAGGCGCGGGGAGGCATGGTCGGCGTGTTCACGATGGCACCAGCCGAAGCCTCACATCCATCGCAGATGACCTCGGTTTCGTCCGGGAGCGCCAGGTATCCGTTTGCGAGGCACAGCACGGCTAGGAACACGACCCTTGCATGTCTGTTGATGACGAATCTCACTTGTTGGCCCTTCTTTGTCCAGATGCACACCTGATCAACACCCCACGCCCACGATCAGATAGAATCCCAATCCGGTCGAAGTAGTTGGAAACGCGCCCATAAAACTCCATTCGCATGTACAACTCCACGTGATTGATGTGCGCATGTCCCGGAAGACGCCGGACGTCCAGGTCGTAGAAGCGCCCCCTCTCGTCGGCCAGCCAAGCCGTGTGGGGCTTGGAGACGTGGAGCTTGGCGGCGTGAATGTGCACGTCTCGCATTTCCGTCTGCACCCGCTCGATCTCGCCGGCCACATCGTGCCCCGCCCGCTCTCGCACTCTCAGCTGCTCCAATTGTGACTCGCAGACCTGCAGAAAGAGTTTGATCTGCTTTGGACTCGGTCCAACAGGCTCAGGCTGTATCACTCCTGTCGCCACCAAACGTCGCAACTCAGATTCCTGGTACTTCCACTCAATGTCTGCAAGCATCTGTATCGTTCGGACCAGTGGCTCCAACTGCGGCGCCAGTTCTGCGCGGGTCGCGGGTGGAATGTACCGATCGTGCTCGTTGATCGTGACGTTGCGGAACATGTGGCTCGCCGCGACCTTGCCGTTGCGAGCCATCTGGAAGAACTCCTCGGGATTACGCCTGTTTCGCTCCAGTGCCTCCCACTCGCTGTCGCTGACCGGATCTGCCTCTCCCACACCCAGACGCACACCCTCAGCAATAGAAGCCTGGCCTCCCCTTCCCGGGGCATCGACACCCGACACCGAAAGCATGGAATCCGTCATCCCGGCCAGACGACTCGCCAGCTGGTCTTCGGCTGGCCCATGACTCGGCAGCGTAAGAGCCGGGCCTTCAGGAGCCGCACCACGCCCAGAGCCAAGCACTTGCCAACCCAGGAGAATGGCCAACAGCGCTGCGATCACGGTGACAACGCTCGGGAGCGTCAGCTTGGGCGGCATGCAATAGCAGAGACGCGAGCTGCCTCAGAACCGTACGCGTCAGGGTCAGAATTCGGATGCTGGATCAGACGATCTGGCCAGGTAGGCCACCGCCAGGCAACTCAAGGCCCTGCCCAGCAGGGCTCGGGCAGCCCCCGGGGTCGGCAGGCCCATGACCCGTGCCACCTCGCCAAACGGGCTGCCGTCGATGATTCTCAGCTCGATCACCCTGCGGTATGGGTCGGGCACCTGCGCGAGAGCATCCTGGACGTGGAGGCCTGCCTCCCTGGCACAGGACCATTCGAGAGGACTTACGGCCCTGCCATCTGGTAGTACGGAATCGAGCGGAACAAGGTCGTCCAGCGAGACCTCCTTGCCGGGGGCTATTCGAGCTTCTTGTCTCCGGATCTGATCGATCACCGAGCTGCGAACAACCCGCCGGAGCCAGACCACGAGGGCGACGTCGTCGCCGCCGCGGTAGGAGGGCAACGCGATCACCACCCGCAACAGGGCCTCCTGCAGCAGGTCGTCCGGTTGGATCCGCAGCCCTTTCGGCACGCGGAACCTCCGCAATAGAGCTTGCACCACCCCGAGGATCACTTCCGGTGCGATAGGAGGTGGGCTCATGCCACTCTCCGAGGCTCCGAGGCTCCGAGGCTCCGAGGCTCCGAGGGCAGAGGATCGATGGGTTCGTCGGGTTCCATGCTCTTCCTGCTGGCGGCGGACACTAGCCGCTCCGGGCGCAGGCGGCAACACCCTCGCAAGGCACGTTGACCCAGACGCTGTCCCACTGCCAAGCCCCGCACGCGCAGCTCGCTCGATCTTAACGCCTGACGCAACCACTGGCCGGGACGCGACTTGCCCGTCTTCGCCGTCCGATAATCGGAGTCCATCAACAGCCGCGCCTTTCGCCCCTGCTTCCCGACCCGAAGGCCCGCTCTCGTGCACGTCCCAGGCCCTTCGTACGCCCTCTGCCGCTGGTGGATCAGGGCCTGCCCCCGTGTGACGCGGTCCTGCGGTCCCTCACCCCAGGTTCCGGGCCCGCCGGTGTCGGTGAGTACGAGCGTCAACGGTGACGTCTGGGTCGGCGGAGCGCTTGCCGTGGGCACGGACTCGCTGGCCTACCTGACGCGATGGAACGGCAGCGCATGGTCCCAGCCGATCACCGGTCTGACGCGCAATGAGCCGTTCGCACGGCATTCGCAGATACTGCAGGTGCAGCCGCTGCCGAGCCAGGAGGTGTTCGTCACCGGATACTTCAACCTCGCAGCCGGCAGGCCGGCGCTTGGTGCCGCCATCTGGAGCAGCAGCGGTTGGCGGCCGCTCGGATCGGGGTTGGACACTGCCGTGCGAACGATGGTCTCGACTCCCAATGGCGACATCGTGACCGGCGGCCAAGGACCCGGCTTGAACTCGATCATGCGCTGGGATGGCGTCTCGTGGACGCTCATGGGCCGTATGACCGGCTTCACTCTCGGCCTCGCGTCGCTGTCCAACGGGGATGTCGTCGCGGCGGGCTCCTACGAATTGGGTCCCGGCCTCACGCAACCCGTGGTTCGCTGGAATGGGCAGAGATGGGCGTCGGTCGGCAATCTCACAGCCTACGTCAACTCCATCGCCACGTTGGCCAACGACGACATCGTCGTAGGCGTGGACCCTGGCTGGGGCCCGGGCACTCGCATGTTGCGGTGGGACGGGAGCTCCTGGACTGCGTTCGGCGGGGTGGTGGACGGCAGGGTCGGGGTGCTCTACCGCGCGCCTTCGGGCGACCTCCTCGTCGCGGGCAGCTTCACGAGTTTCGGGGGAGCCCCAGCCAGGTCCATCGTCCGCTGGAATGGTGCGACATGGTCCGGTCTCGGGTCGGGGCCCAACGGCAGCATCGTTCGGGCTGTGGTCGAGATGCGGAATGGCAACATCGTCCTGGCCACCGGCTCGCAGATCGAGAGCTGGGACGGCTCGTCGTGGACGATCATCGGGTCCTTCATGAACGCATATGCCCTCCTCGAGCTGCCGGACGGCAGCCTCCTGGCAGGGGGTGACTTCCTGCTTTCGCCGATCGGCCGCTTCGGCGTGGCCAGGTGGGACGGAGTGAACTGGTCCTATCTGTCCGGGGCCCTGGATGCCGAGGCGCAGGCACTCGGCGCCATGCGGAATGGCGACATCATGGTCGGCGGCTCTTTCACGGCTGCGGGCGGCAGGACGGCGGCCTTCGCGGTCCGCCTGGCATCACCCTGCCCGGCCACCGTCGTGCCGTTGCCGACGATGTGCACCACCGCCACCGGCCCGCTGACCCTGCGTGCGGACACCCTGCCGTGGATCGGTGCCAACTGCCGAACCCGTGGCGTGGGCTTCGCGCCGGGTTCGCTGGGGGCGGGGGTGCTGGGGTTCGCGCCGCAGGCAGTCCCGCTGTCGCTGCTGCACCCTGCAGGCCTGCCCGGTTGCTTCCTGTCGGCGAGCCCTGACGCCGTGAGTCTGCTGCTGCCCATCGGCGGTGTGGCTGACCAGTTGATCCCGCTGCCGCGCAACCCCGGACTCGTGGGCATGCGTGCCTACCACCAGCACCTCCAGATGGAGTTGGGGGCGGCGGCCAGCGTGAGCAGCTCGAACGCGCTGCTTCTCACGATCGGGATGTTCTAGCCTGAAGTTCCAGGGGCTGCGAGGCACAAGTCCTGACATGTCAAGGGACT
>CAZMGG010000091.1:0-3915 GCA_964565715.1 uncultured candidatus Brocadiaceae bacterium
GAGCACGTAGTTGAGGTCGCTGCGGTGGGCGACGTGCTCCACCAGCGGCGCATACTGCTCGCGCAGGGCCTGCCAGTCGAAGCCGTGCATGTTGGCGACGTAGAAGAAGTCGCGGTAGCGGCGCCAGACCGCGTGGAAGATCTGCGCCCATTCGTCGGCGGGGACGCGCTCCACGCGCAGCTGGCCGAGGTCGAGCACCTTCCTGCCGTCCTTGCCGCCGTTGCCGGCGTCGGCGACGACGAAGCGGCTGCCCTCGCGCATCAGCACCTTCCTGCCGTCCGGGGCCAGCGCGTAGCCGCGCACTTCCGAGGCCAGTTCGGTGCTCTCCCGCTTGCCGAAGTCGAACCAGTGCAGCGTCGTCGGCCGTTCGCTGTCACGGCCGTAGTAGTTGCCGCCGCGCCGCAGGTAGAGCAGCCCGCCGGGCGCGGCCGACAGGCCCAACAGGTTGTCCAGCGGGATCGGCAGCGGCTCGACGCGATCCTGGATGCCGACGAAGTCGATGACGGTGGCGGCGACGGGCTCGGCCGGCTTGTCCGCCGGCTTCTCGGCGGGCTTGTCCTCGGCCTTCGCCGCCGGCGCCTCGTCGCTGCGCGGTGGCAGGAGGGGGCCGACGTCCTTGCGCAGGGTGACCGCGAACACGCCGATGCTGCGGTCCACCTGGTAGTTCCATTCCAGCTCGCCCAGGCGCGGCGCGAAGCCGCGGCGGCCGAGGAAGAACAGGCGCTCGCCCTTCGGGTCCCAGGCGGGTTCGGAATCGTCGGCGAGGACCCGGCTCACCCGGTGCAGCCTGCCGTCGGCGCGGCTCCAGACGTGGACGCCGCGCAGGTCGTTCGCGCCGGTCAGCGAGAACGCCAGGTGCTGCGAGCACGGCGACCAGGCGTGGTCGTGGAGCTGGCCGCGCGGCTCGTCGGCCACCACGGTCAGCGCTCCGGTGGCGACGTCGCAGATCCGCAGGATGCCGTCCTTGTCGCCGAACGCGAGGCTCCTGCCGTCGGGCGACCAGCGCGGCGGATACAGCATCACCGCGAGATCGGTGGTGAGCTGGCGGGGCGTCTCGCGACCGAGATGGTCCACCAGCCAGAGCTGCTCCTCGCCGGTGCGATCCGAGACGAAGGCCACCTGGGTGCCGTCCGGCGAGAACGAGGCACCCTTGTCGTGGGCGCCCGGCGTGCGGGTCAGGTTGCGCGTGTCGCCGTGTTCCTGCGGCACGGTGAGGATCTCGCCGCGGGCGGCGAACACCGCGCGGCGGCCGCCCGGGCCCAGCGCGTAGTGCTCGATCAGCGGCGCCGCGTCGATCGGCGCCGGCCGGCGGGCGAGACCCTCGTCGGGCACGCGGATCGGGATCGGCTGCTCCTGCCGCGAGGCGCAGTCGAACACGAACAGCTCGCCGCCCTTCTCGTAGACGATGCGATGGTCCGACGGCCCGCCCTCGCTGGGCCAGCGGACGTCCCACTTCTCGCTGTGCGTCTCCTGGAAGGTCTTCTGGGTGGCCGGGTCGTAGGACCAGAGGTTCAGGGTGCCGGTGCGATCGGAGGCGAAGTAGAGCTTGTTGCCGACCCACATCGGATCGCGGTCGGTGCGCGGGTGGTCGGTGACGTTCTGCGCCGTGCCGGTCTGCGGATCGAACAGCCAGAGATCCTGGGCCCAGCCGCCCTGGTATCGCTTCCAGGTGCGGAAGTCGCGGAACAGCGGGCTGTAGGCGATCCGCTTGCCGTCCGGGGCGAACGCGCCGGCGCCGGCGGTGGGCATCGGCAGGGCCACCGGCAGCGCCGAACGGCCGGGCTGGGTCGGGTCCAGGGCGACGGTGAACAGCCGGCCGTCCATGCTCCAGGCCTCGCGCAGGGAGCGGAACAGCACCGCGCTGCCGTCGGGCGTCCAGCCGTAGACCTGATGGTCGTGGCCCCAGCGGTCGGGCAGCGGGCCGCGCGCCGGGTACCAGGTGAGCTGGCGCGGCGCGCCGCCGTCGGCCGGCATCGCGTAGACCTGCTCGTCGCCGTCGATCTGGCCGGTGAAGGCGATCCAGCGGCCGTCCGGCGAGAACTTCGCGAACAGCTCGAGGCCCGGGTGGGAGGTGAGGCGCTGCGCCGTGCCGCCGGCCAGCGGCGCGAGCCACAGGTCGCCGCCATGGGTGAAGACGACGCGGTCGCCGTGGCAGTCGGGGAAGCGCAGCAGCTTCGTCTGGGCGGGGAGGGTGGCACCGATCGACAGGGCGCAGAGGAGGATCGCTGGGCGCATCACGGGGGCTCCGGGGTGGCCGGCAACGAGAGCAGCGGCCGCGGTACAGCGCAAGCGCGAGTTCAGGCCGCGCGCAGCGCCCGCGCCCGCCGGCGGGCGATGACGACGAACGCCACCGCGCCGGCGGTGACGACCACGGCGAGCAGCAGCAGGGCCAGCAGGTCCTTCACCCGCAGGTTCCAGGCGATCAGCCGCCGCACCGGCAGGCTGCTGCTGGCCAGCACGCGGTCGAACGCCTTGTTGTACTTCGGCGTCTGGTCCTGCTGGATCGCCGGGAACGCCGCCAGCAGGTCCTGCCGCACGGCGGCGCGCACCTCCTCCATGAAGCGGCGCATGGCGGCATCGGCCTCGGTGTAGCGGATCTCGTTCAGCTCCAGCTCGATCTCGGTGAAGGCCACCGTCGTGCCCCATTCGGCGATCCGGGCCTGATCCAGGGTGAGCGTGGCGAACGGACCGTGCTGGTCGGCGAGGTAGACCCGGCGGCGCTGCTGCTTCAGGGTGAGGCGCACCGCCATCTGCTCGGCGTCCCAGCCCTGCGTCTGCAGGCGCTGCCGGCACTCGGCGCGCTGCAGCGGTCCGAGCAAGCCCAGCATCGGATGCACGTCGTCGGCGGTGCGGATCTTCTGCTGGCCGACGACCTCGTACTTGATCTCGCCGCGGGCGGTGGCGTCGCCGCCGGCCACCGGCAGCTTGAGCTGCAGGAGCTGGCGGCCGTCCTTCACCCGGCTGCCCTCGAGCACGACCCGCGTCCGATGCCGGATGCCGCACGCGGTCCGGTAGAGCACCAGATCGGGGGTGTCGAAGTAGCGGTCCTCGAAGACCTCGTCGCCCAGCGTCGTGGAGAAGCGCGCGGTACCGCGGTCGAGCCAGCCCGGCTGCGCGTAGCGCTGCCGCAGCCAGAGCCAGACCTCCTCCGCCATCGCCTCGGGGACGTCGAGCTTGGCGTCGCTGTCGATGCGCAGCGTGTTGGTGCCCTGGGCGCGGGCCGGTGGCTGTGCCCCCGCCGGATCCTGCGCTGGCGGCTGCGCGGCGAGCCCGCCGGGCAGGGCCAGCAACAGGAGGATTCTGGCGAAGGATGGCATGGGCGCGCCGGGCAGGTTAGCCGAAGGTCCCGGCTTCCGTCAGTCGACCAGCCTGGCAGCGTCGCTGTAGACCTGGGCGCGGTCGCCGCGGGCGAAGCCGACCAGGGTGGCGCCGGCCTGCTGGCAGAGGTCGAAGGCGAGCGCCGAGGGGCCGGACACCGAGACGATCACCGGCACCCGCACCCGCAGGCACTTGACCACCAGGTCGTGACCGGCGCGGCCCGACAGCACGGCGATCGCCCGGGTGAGGTCCCTGCCCGCGCGCGCCGCCATGCCGATCGCCTTGTCCAGGGCGTTGTGGCGGCCGACGTCCTCGCCGTGGCCGAGCACGCGGCCCTCGGCGTCGCACAGCACCGCGCCGTGGCAGGCGCCGGTGGCGGCGAACAGCGGCTGGTGTTCCTGCAGCCGCGCCAGCAGCCCGGGGATCGCGCTCCGCCGCAGCCGCGGCAGGCCGGGCAGGAGGGCCGGGGTGTCCTCCAGGATCTGCGCCGGGTCCACGAGGCCGCAGGCGCCGCAGGAGGAGCGGATCTCGTGGGTGCGCTGCAGCCGGCGGCGCAGCGCGGCGTCCGGCGCCTGGCGCAGCAGCACCCGCACCGCG
>CAZMGG010000091.1:4015-22843 GCA_964565715.1 uncultured candidatus Brocadiaceae bacterium
CGCCGAGCAGGAAGCCCACCGCCAGGTCGGCGTCGCGCCCCGGCGTGCGCATGGTCAGCAGCTGGCTGCCGTGCACCTCGATCAGCAGCGGCTCCTCGCGCACCAGCAGGTCGGGGCGGCCGCCGGGCAGGTCCCGGGCGGCGGCGCCGGGCGGTGGAACGGTTGGCTCGGCGGGATCGGTCACCGCCGCATCCTAAGGGCCGTGGGCCGGCAGATGGACGTGGGCTTTGCCCGCGGCCCGTGGCTAGCATTCGCCCCGCGATGCTCCCCCTGGTCTCGCTCGGCGGCCTGTTCGCGCTCCTCTTCCTGTGCTGGCTCTGTTCCAGGGACCGCCGCGCCATCTCCTGGCGGTTGGTGGGGGTGGGCCTGCTGATCCAGGGCGCGCTCGGCTTCGTGTTCCTGTACTGGTCCACCGGCAACCAGGCCCTGCAGTCGCTCGGCCGCGGCGTCGAGTCGTTCCTCGGCCTGTCGAAGGCCGGCGGCGAGTTCGTGTTCAACGCCCTGGCCAGCTACGGCGACGTGGCCCAGGCCTTCCCGCAGGCCACCGCCGGCGGCTTCATCTTCGCCACCCAGGTGCTGCCCACCCTGATCTTCTTCAGCTCGTTCATGGCGGTGCTCTACCACCTCGGCGTGATGCAGTGGGTGGTGAGCGGCATGGCCTGGGCGATGGCGCGGCTGCTCGGCACCAGCGGCGCCGAATCGCTGTCGGCCTGCGCCAACGTCTTCGTCGGCCAGACCGAGGCGCCGCTGATGGTGCGGCCGTTCCTCGGCCGGATGACGATGAGCGAGCTGCACGCGGTGATGGTCGGCGGCTTCGCCACGATCGCCGGCGGCGTGTTCGCCCTCTACGTCGGCTTCGGCATCCCGGCCGGCTTCCTGATGGTGGCCTCGGTGATGGCGGTGCCGGCGGGACTGATCTGCAGCAAGATGCTGTGGCCGGAGAGCGAGAAGCCCGAGACGCTCGGCCGCGTCGTCAAGGTCGAAACCGAGGTCTACGGCAACGTGGTGGAGGCGGCGGCCGGCGGCGCCAGCGACGGCCTCAAGCTGGCGTTGAACGTGGCGGCGATGCTGATCGCCTTCCTCGGCCTGGTGGCGGTGCTCAACTGGGGGCTCGGGCTGGTCACCAGCTACGACCTCAGCACGGCGCATGGCCACGTGCAGGGCCAGCTCCTGTCGGTGCAGCGCCTGCTCGCCGTGCTGTTCCTGCCGATCGCCGCGGTGATGGGCGTGCCACTGGCAGACGTGCCCGAGCTGGCGCAGCTGCTCGGCACCAAGATCGCGCTGACCGAACTGGTGGCCTACTCGGAGATGTCGGAGATGCTGAAGCACGGCGCGCTGGATCCGCGCACCCAGATGATCGCCAGCTTCGCGCTGTGCGGCTTCGCCAACCTCGGCTCGGTGGCGATCCAGATCGGCGGGCTGGGCGCGATGGCGCCCGAACGGCGCTCGGACCTGGCCCGGCTCGGCATGCGGGCGATGGGCGCCGGCGCGCTGGCCACCTGCATGACCGCCTGCATGGCCGGTGTGCTCTACGGCGGCGGAGGCAGCGCGTGACCGGGCCGCAGCCGGTGGCCGAGGGCGTGCGGGTCGGCGAGGCGGTGGCCTTCCTGCGGCGCGAGCTGGGGCCGCGGGCGGGGCGGTTGCGGCTCGGCCTCGTGCTCGGCTCGGGGCTGAAGGACTTCGCCGCCGAACTGCGCGACGCGCAGGAGATCCCGTTCGTCCACGTGCCGCACTGGCCGGCGCCCCGGGTCGCAGGCCATGGCGCGAGCCTGTGCGTCGGCGAGATCCACGGCGAGTCCGGCGCCGTCACCGTCGCCTGCCTCACCGGTCGCGTGCACCTCTACGAGGGCTGGAGCCCGCACGAGGCCGTGCGGGCGGTGCGCACCCTGCGCCTGCTCGGCATCGAGCGCTTCCTGCTCACCAACGCCGCCGGCGGCATCGGCGAGGGCTTCGCCGCCGGCGACCTGATGGTGCTGACCGATCATCTCAACCTGACCGGGACTTCGCCGCTGCTCGGCCCCGAGGATCCGGTGCTCGGTCCGCGCTTCCCCGACCAGTCGGCGGTCTACGATCCGGCGCTGCGCGCGGCGCTGCTGGCCCTGCGGCCCGGCCTGCGCCAGGGCGTCTACGCCGGGCTGCTCGGCCCGTCCTACGAGACGCCGGCGGAGGTCGCCATGCTGCGCACCCTCGGCGCCGCGGCGGTCGGCATGTCGACGGTGCACGAGGCGATGGCGCTGAACGCCATGGGCGCCCGGGTGGCGGGCCTGTCGCTGATCTCCAACCTGGCCGCCGGGCTCGGCGGCGAACGGCTCAGCCACGACGAGGTGATCGAGGCCGGCCGGCAGGCCCAGGCGGGGCTGACCGCGCTGGTGCAGGCGTTCTGCGCCCGGATGGGACGGTGAGCCGGGTGATCTCAGTGGCGGCGGCCCGTCTGGCCGAAGAACCGGTGCGATGAGCGAGCAGGACCTGACGATCCGTTCCTACCAGCCCGGCGACGAGGCGCAGATCCTGGCCACGTTCAACCGCGTGTTCCGCGAGGTGTGCGGCGAGGGTTTCGTCGATCGCACCCTGGAACAGTGGCGCTGGCAGTATCTGGAGAACCCGATGGGCCACCGCATGTCGCTGGCGGTGGCGCCCGACGGCACGGTGGTCTCGCAGTACGCCGGCGTGCCGGTGCTGGCCGACACCGCGTTCGGCGAGCAGACCTTCGTGCACTGCGTCGACAGCATGACGCACCCGGACTGGCGCAAGGGGCTGAAGCGGCCCGGCATCTTCGTGCTGACCGGCTGGCCGTTCTCGGCGCACAGCCGCCAGATCGGCGACGCCGTGCTGTACGGCTTTCCGGTGGAGATGGCCGAGCGGATCGGCCGGAAGTACCTCGAGTATCACTTCCTGCGGGTGATCGACTTCCTGGCCCGGGATGCGGCCCAGGGCGCGCTGCCGCTGCCCGCCGGCCTGCGGGTCGAGCGCGTGACGGCGGTGCCCGACGACGTGGCTGCGTTGTATGCACGGATGCGCGCAGGCAAGCAGTGCCTGCTGCGGCGCGACCGCCGCTACCTGCACTGGCGCTACGTGCAGAACCCGTCCCGCGCCGACTACGAGCTGTGGACGGTGCGGGATGCCGGCGGTTCGCTGCGCGCGCTCGGCGTGCTGCGGCCGATCCACGAACTGGCGCCGGACTCGTGCACGCTCGCCGATCTGGTGGTGGCCGGCGACGACGCGCCGGCGCTGGACGGGCTGCTGCACGTGCTGACGGCGCAGGCGGGCGAACGGGGCCGGCAGCGCGCCCTGGTGGTGCTGCCCGAGCAGAGTCCGGAGGCCGCGCACCTGCGCGGGCGTGGCTTCACCACACTGCCGTCGAGGAACTGGCTCGAGCGGCGGCTGGTCTACCTGATCACCGGCTCGCCGATCACCGAGGAGTTCCTGGCGGAGCAGTGGTGGTACACGCTGGGCGATTCGGACCTGGTGTGAGGGCGCTCGCCTACTGCAGCACCCAGGACAGGCAGTTGCTCATCGTCGTGCCCAGCGGCGGGCAGATGCCGACGAACTGCGACGACATCGGCGTGCCGAGGAAGAGCGGATTGCCGGGCAGCGGCTGCAGAAGCGTCGCCGACGCATTGCAGCCCGTGCCGTTGCCGGTCACCACGAAGCCGAGGGTGGCGGCGGGCGTCCCCAGCGGCACGTAGATCGGCCCGCACAGCGGCGGCGGGCCGGGCGGGCTCGGCACGCACGAGCCGAAGTTCAGCAGGCACCAGACCGGCACGCCGGCCGGCGCCAGGTCGAGACCGAGCTGCAGGGTGGTGCCGAGCAGCGGCTGGTTGCGCAGGACGTGCACCATCGGGCACGTCGGGCACGAACCGTTGGCGCAGGACTCGCCCATCGGCACGGCGGGGCGGGTGCGCAGGCTGATGTCGATGTACGGATCGCCGGGCGGCGCCAGCGCGCAGCAGGGGCCGGGGGCGGTGAACGTGACCAGCGGCCCGCTGGCGACGTAGCCGTAGGTCCACTCCTGCACCTCGCGACCGTTGGTCACGTACAGGCGACGGAGCCCGGGATGCACGGCGATGCCGGTGACCAGGGTGCCGAAGCAGATCGTCAGCGGCGTCACCTGGAAGATCACGGCGGGGTCGCCAACTGCGCGCAGTGGATGGTCGAGCCCGAGCCGGCGAAGTCCGACATGGCGTAGAACACCAGGCCGTTCACCTCGTCGATGGCGATGCCGGTGGGTGCGTTGGTGCCGTTCAGGGCGATGCTCGGCAGCGGCGTGAACGAGCCGAGCACGATGGGTGGGCAGGCATTGGTGCAGCGGGTGACCACGCCGGCGTCGTCCAGCGTCCAGAGCTGGTTGTTCAGCTCGTTGATGTCGAGGCCCATGACCTGTGCGGCGGGCGCCGAGCGCGGACACTGCCCGGCGCAGTTGCTCGGCCCGCAGGGATTCACCGGGCGACGTTCCAGGAGCTGGCCGGTGGTGACCCACAGCGAGCCGGTGGCGGCGTCCCAGGCGGTGCCGCCGGGCCAGTACTGCAGCAGCGGGTTCTGCGGCGGCAGGGCCGTCGGGCACAGACCCTGCGGCGTGCAGGTGTTGTAGGCGCCCAGGTGGATCGACTGGGTGTTGCGGGTCAGCGCGATGAGATCCTGCGCGCCGGTGTTGGCGGCCAGCAGGAACATTGCCAGGAGGGCTGGGAGGGTGGTCGTGGTCTGCATGGGTGGCCTTCGGGATCCTCCGCAAGGACCAGGACGGGCCAGGGCGCACGCCGGCGATGCAGATACCGGGAGGGGCGCCGGTCCGATCGACTGCCCTTGCGCCGGGCCGGCGGGCCGCTAGCATCCCGGCCTGCGTCGCCGACATCCGGCGGCGCACCCCTGATCCCAAACCCCAGAAAGGACTGCACCGCCGTGCCACGCTGGCATTGAATGCGTTGAAGCCGGTCCGCTGGGGTGCAGGTCTGCACCCGCTGACACAGCGGTCCTGGTTCCCGCCTCCGCGGCGATGATCGCCACGGCGTCCGTGTGCGGACGGGAGCCACCGGTTGCGATGCTTCCCGTCCTCGCCTGGGCGGAGTCCGCGTGCACGGCGGTGCCGCATCCGCATGAAGCGCATCGCTCTCGTCCTGGTGCCGGCCATGGCCGGTGCCCTCGTCGTCTCCGCTGTCGCCCAGGAACAGGTCGGGCCGCCGAAGCCGCCCCTGGACTGGAAGGACCTGACCCGCAGCGGCATCCCGCTCAAGTTCTACGGCTTCGTCCGCCTCGACGCGTACTACAACACCGCCCGCGCCAACAACGTGATCCTGCCGGCCACCGTGCTGCCGGAGTCGGGCGCGGCCGGCGCCAAGCGCAATGACGACCAGTTCTTCCTCGATCCGCGGCTGACGCGCTTCGGCTTCGACGTGCTGCCCGGCAAGGTCGGCGAGTCGGAGGTGAAGGGCAAGCTGGAGATCGACTTCGCCAACTTCCCGACCGGCAGCACCGAATCGCGGGCGACGCCGCGGATCCGACTGGCCTACATCGACATCGGCACCGCCGAGTACGGCCTGCGCGTCGGCCAGGACTGGGATCTGATCGCGCCGCTGTTCCCGGCGGCCAATCACGAGCTGCTGATGTGGAACGCCGGCAATCCCGGCGATCGCCGGGCGCAGATCCAGGGGCGTTACACGCCCGCCGACACCGGCTTCGAGCTGAAGGCGGCGCTCGGGCTGACCGGCGCCATCACCGGCCAGGACCTGGATCCGGCCGGCGGCGGCGGCCAGGTCGACGGCTTCGACTCCGGCATGCCGCACCTGCAGGTGCGCGCCGGCAAGAAGGGCGATCTGCTGGTGGACAAGAAGCCGGCGGACATCGGCCTGTGGGGCGCCATCGGCCGGCTGGAGACCGACACGCGCTTCAACGGCGAGTCGCGCTTCGACATCTGGCTGCTGGGCGCCGACCTCAACGTGCCGCTGAGCGAAACGCTGACCGCGCGCGGCGAGGTGTGGACCGGGCAGAACCTGGGCGACTTCCGTGCCGGCATCGGCCAGACGGTGAACACCACCACCGGCCGTGAGATCAGCTCGATCGGCGGCTGGGGCGAGGTGGTCTACGAGCACACCAGGAAGACCCGCTTCCACGTCGGCGGCACCACCGACGATCCGGACAACGGCGACCTGAACAGCGGCAACGCGAACCGCAACATCGCCGGCTACGTCGGCACGGTGGTGGACTGGGACAGCGGCATCCGCACCGGCTTCGACGTCCTCTACTGGGAGACCGACTGGCAGGCCACCGGCCAGGGCAACATGGTGCGCTTCAACCTCTACTTCCAATACAGCTTCTGAAAGGAGGGACGTGTCATGGCTGCGAAGAACATCGTCGTCGTCGGGGCGCTGGGCGCCCTCGGATCGTTGCTGTCGTCGTGCGCGTCGGCGGGGCGTTTCGCCGGGCTGACGCCTGACCAGGGCCGTTTCCAGGTCGAGCACCAGCTCACGGTGCCGCCCAAGGAAGGGGCCGGGACCGTGCGGATCTGGTTCCCGTTGCCGCGCGAGGAATCGGACCAGGCGATCACCGAGCTGCAGATCGAGGCGCCCGGCGGCCATCAGGTGACCCGCGACGGTCACGGCAACCGCTACGTGTACGTGGCGGTGCAGGGGGCCACCGCGCCGGTGGTGGTGAAGACCCGGTTCGTGGTGACCCGGGCGGAGGTCAACGTCGACGCCGATCCGGCCCGCACCAGGCCGCTCACCGAGGCCGAACGGCAGGCCCACGCCGCCGACCTGCAGCAGAACCGCCACGTCGTGATGGGTGATGACATCCAGGCGCTGGCGGCGCAGATCGCCGGGACCGAGCGCAATCCGGTGGTCGTGGCCCGCCGGCTCTACGACTGGACGCTCGACAACATCGAGTACTGGGTCAAGGACCCGGCGAAGTGGAAGGCCTCGCCGGTCGGCAGCTCGGAGTACTGCCTTGCCAATCGCACCGGCAACTGCACCGACTTCCACTCCCTGTGGACGGCGCTGGCGCGGGCCTCGGGCATCCCCACCCGCATGGTCTACGGCGCGTTGTTCAAGCCGTCGCTGGACGGCAAGGACCGCGACGCCAGCTACCACTGCTGGCCGGAGTTCTGGGCCCCGGGCATCGGCTGGGTGCCGCACGACGTGGCCGTCGCCGACATCTTCGTGCAGCCGATCGCGCTCGACGCCAACAACACCGAGCGGGTCACGCTGACCACGGCCACCGGCTACGCCGGGCCCGACCGGGCCTGGGTCGACTACTACTTCGGCAACCTGGAGGCGCGGCGGGTGACCTTCACCCAGGGCCGCGACCTGACCCTGGAGCCGCCGCAGCAGGCCGGGCCGGTGAATGCGGTGGCCAAGGGCTACGTGGAGATCGACGGCGTGGAATTCCCGGGCTTCGAACGCAAACTGACGTTCCGTGAACTCCGCTGACCCCTGCCATCGCCGATGACCGGCGACTCCCACGACGACGACGCTCCGGCGCGCACCCGGGAGCTGCTGACCCGCATCCGCGGGATGCGCGGCAGCCCGTGCCGGGCCTGCGCCACCACGCTCTGCGGCCACGCCGCGGTGATGTCGGTGGTGCTCGGCTACCAGCACCAGCCCCGCTGCGCGCGCTGCCTCGCCGGCGAACTGCGCGAGCCGCTGGCCGAGCTGTGCGAACGCACCCTGCAGTGGGTGCAACGCCGCGACTGCTTCCTGCGCGGCTGGCTGTGGGCCAGCGCGGTGGAAGGTTTCCCCGAGGAGCCGCGTCCGGCCTGCCTGTCGTTTCCTCCCCAGGCCCCGGGCGCGGCTCCCATTTCTCTGGCGGCGGCCGGCCCGGCCGGCGCCGCCCTGGAGGCGGACGCCGATTGGGACGGCGGCGACATGGGCTGCGGCGACCTCGTGCTGGAACTGCGGCTGCAGCTGCGCGAACTCGGCCCCGGCGCCGTGCTGCGCGTCCGCGCCACCGACCCCGGCGCGCCGGTGGACCTGCCCGCCTGGTGCGGGCTCACCGGCCACACCCTGCTGCGGGCGCAGCATCCGCACTACTGGATCCTGCGCCGCGACGACTGATCCTGCCGTTTACCCTGTTCTGCCCGAATGGAGCATGCCATGAAGAAGTTCTGCGTCAGCCTCACCCATGCCAAGAACGACAGCGACAAGGCCACGGTGGCCTTCGTGGTGGCCAACGCCGCCGTCGCCTCGGACCAGGAGACCGTGGTGTTCCTCAGCACCGAGGCCGTGCGGCTGTGCCAGCAGGGCTACGCCGACGACGTCCACGAGGAGGGTTTCGCGCCGCTGAAGGAGCTGATGGCCAACTTCGTCAAGGCCGGCGGCAAGGTCTGGGTCTGCTCGCCGTGCTTCAAGCGGCGCAAGCTGGACGAGCAGAAGCTGATCGGTGGCGCCACCATCGTCGGCGGCGCCAAGCTGGTCGAGTTCCTGTCGCAGGGCGCGCCCTGCGTCTCCTACTGAGCCGCGGAGCCCCTTCGTGACCGGTTCCGAACCGCTGCCGGCGCCGGACGCCACCTGCGATGGCGGCGACCTGGACTGCGGCAGCGGGCTCCTGCTCATCATCCGCGAGGCGATGGCGCCGCTCGCCGACGGCGGCGTGCTGGAGGTGCGGAGCCGCGAGTCCAGCGTGCGCGAGGACCTGCCGGCCTGGTGCCGGCTGGTGGGCCACGGCCTGCTGGCGGCGCAGCCGGCGTCCGGCGGCTACACGCACTACCTGGTGCGGAAGAAGCACAAGGACCAGGAGTTCGCCAGGGACCTCGAGCAGGCCCGCCGCCACGTCTGGCAGGTGCGGGTCCGCTGGCAGGAGGGCATGCAGGCCAAGGTGGCGGTGCGCAACCATTCCTTCCTGGTCGGCCAGCCCGCCAGCTTCGACACCGAGGACAAGGCGCCCTCGGCCCTCGAGTACCTGCTGGCGGCGGCCGGCGCGGCGGTGGCCACCGGCCTGCAGTGGCGCCTGTCCCGCCAGGGCATCGCCGTGCGCCAGCTCGAGGTGGTGGTGAAGGCCCGCTGCACCGACATCCTGGTCTTCCTCGGCATGGCCGAGCCCGGCGATCCGGGGCTCGCCGCCACCGAGCTGACCGTCTACCTGGACGCCGATGCCGACGACGAGGTTGTCGAGGCGACCCTGGCGGATACCCTGCGCCGCTGCCCCGTGATCCAGTCCCTGCAGCGCAGTGTGCCGGTGCAGGCCCGCTGGCGCGGCGTCTCGTGACCCGTCCTGCCGCTGACCTTCCGCCGATGACCTCCCGCCCGATCCCGCCGTTCCCGGTCTCCGTCGTCGGCAGCTGGCCCCGGCCCCGCTGGCTGCTGGAGGCCACCCGCAAGCAGAGCCCCGACCTGGCCGAACTGCGCGACCAGGCCACCTTGCTGGCCATCAAGCAGCAGGAGGACGCCGGCGTCGACGTGATCTCCGACGGCGAGCAGCGGCGCGACAACTTCTACTCGTTCGTCACCGAGAAGCTCGACGGCGTGCGGCTGATGACGATGGCCGACCTGCTGGACTACGTCGAGGACAAGGCGGCGTTCGAGGGGCTGCTGCAGGCCCTCGACGTGCCGGCCTTCGCCATCAAGAACCCGACGGTGACCGGCAGGCTCCGCCGCCGGACGCCGCTGGCCACCGACGACGCCCGCTTCCTGCTGGCGCACACCACCCGCGCCGTCAAGGTCTGCCTGCCGGGGCCGTACCTGCTGAGCCGGTCGATGTGGGTGCAGCAGCTGAGCCAGCAGGGCTACCCGAGCCGCGAGGCGATGATCGACGACGTGGTGGCCATCCTGCGCGAGGAACTGCAGGAGCTGGCGGCGCTGGGCGTGGCGATGGTGCAGTTCGACGAGCCGGTGCTGACCGAGCTGGTGCTGGCCGGCAAGGCGGCGACGCGGACGTTCATGTGCGCGGCGCTGGCCGCCAGCGCCAGCCCCGAGCAGGAACTGGAACTGGCGGTGTCGCTGATCAACCGGGTGGTGGACGGCATCCGCGGCACGCGCACCGGCGTGCACGTCTGCCGCGGCAACTGGAGCCAGCAGGAGGACGTGCTGCTGAGCGGCAGCTACGAGCCGCTCCTGCCGCACCTCGCCCGCATGCAGGTGGACCAGTTCGTGCTCGAGTACGCGACGCCGCGGGCGGGTCCCGAGGCGCTGCTGGCGGGCCTGCCCCGGCGCTGCAGCATCGGCTTCGGCGCGGTGAACCCGCGCACCGAGACCATCGAGGAACCGGGCAGGATCGCCGATCGCGTGCGGGCGCTGGCGGAGCTGCTCGGCAGCGACCGCATCTGGCTCAACCCGGACTGCGGCTTCGGCACCTTCGCCGACCGCCCGGTGGCGACCCACGCGGTGGCGGCGGGCAAGTGCGCGGCGCTGGCGGCGGCGGCCCGGCGGCTGCGCGGCTAGAGATCCTGGCTCAGCGCCCAGCCGAGCCAGTCCGGGAACAGCGTGTAGTTCGCCATCCGGGTGAGCTGCGGCGCCACCGGTTCGTGGCGGCGGGACAGCAGGCCCAGCCCGCGCAGGGCGCCGGCCCGCAGCGGCGGGTCGTCGGCGGTGCACAGCGCCAGCAGGCGGGCGTGGGCCTCCCAGGAGCCCACCAGGCCGATCGCCGCGGCGGCGCTGCCGCGTACCGCCGGGTTCAGGTCGGTGCGCGCCGCCAGTTCCAGCGCCCGCAGGTCCTCGGCCTCACGGGCCACCGCGCCCAGCACCTCGGCGGCGGTGCCGCGGACGAAGGTGCAGTCGTCGGCGGCCAGCGCCGCGCGCACCAGTTCATTGGCGCCGGCCTGGCCGAGCAGCCCGAGCGCCTGCAGGGCGGCGCTGCGGGTGGTGGAGGACTCCTCGCGCATCGCCTGGGCCAGCACCGGCAGCGCGTCGCGGTCGCGCAGCAGACCCATCGCCAGCAGCCAGGCCCCGGCCAGGTCGCGGTTGGATTCCTTGCCCGCCATCTGCCGCACCAGGGCGCGGGCGGCGGCATCGTCGCGCTCGCGGCCCCACAGGCCGAGGCCCAGCGCCGCCCAGGCCCGCAGGGGCCGGCGGCCGAACTCGACCTGTTCGGACAGGAACGGGCCGGCGGCCGGGCCGCCGTGCTCGCCGATCGCCACCAGCAGGAATGCGCGGGCCAGCAGTTCGCGTTCCAGCTCGAACGCGGTCATCAGGGCCGGCAGGGCCAGCGGGTGCCGGCTGCGGCCGAGCGCCAGCGCCGCCGAGCGGCGCACGTCGAGCGCGCGGGTGGCGAGCGCCTTGGTCAGGTCCTGCACCGAGGCGGCATCGGCGTCGGCGCCCAGCGCCTCGGCGGCGCGGGCCCGCAGCACCGTGTTGCCGCGGCCGGCCAGCAGCGTGCGGCTCCGTTCGCGCAGGCGCGGCGAGTCGCCGCCGAGGCCGAAGGTGAGGGCGCCCTGGGCGGCGGCGTTGCCGTCGTGCAGCCCGGCGCTGGCCACCGCGTCGGCGTCGGGCCGGCCCTGCGGCGCCGGATCGACCGCCAGGGCCAGCAGCGCGTAGGCGTGCAGGTTCTGGGTGCCGAGCGGACCGGTGCCGACGGCGAGGTGCAGCAACAGGTGGCGCGCCTCGGCGGAGCCCTGGGCGCCGAGCGCCAGGACCGCGGCGATGCGCACCTCCTGGTGCGAGTCGAGCAGGCGCGCGCGCAGCAGGCTCACGTCACCGCCGGCGCGGCCATGGGCCAGCACCGCGGCCCGCCGCACCTGCGGCTGCGGATCGGTGAGGCCGCGTTCGAGGGCCGCGCGGATCGGCGGGGTGGCCACCGGCGGCGGGAACGTGTGCGGCAGGGCGGCGGCGGGCAGGCGTACTGGCTGCGGCGGCAGGAACGCGCGGGCGTTCCAGTCCCAGAAGGCGTGCCAGTGCTCGGCCTCCAGGTTCACCACCGGCGTCGCCCCGGGCTGCCGGCGATCCGCGGTCCTGGCGGCGGCCGCCGTGGTGGCGCGGCCGTCGCGAGCGCGGGCATCGGCGGCGGCGTCGCGCGTGGGCGAACGGCCGGCGCCGGGCCGACTGCCATCGTCCGGCCCGTCCCAGCGCGGCGGGGGCGGCGGCGGGGGCGGCGGCGGCTCGTTGCCGCGCTGGTTGCGCGTGTTCCGGGGGGGGCCCTGGATCCGGGCGGCGTCGGCGAGGCTCAGCCCGTGCGCATCGAGCCAGGCCAGCAGTTCGGGATGTCCGCCCAGCTCGGCGACGAAGGCGTGGTTCTGGTGGCGGGCCACCGCCGCGGTGAGCTCGCCGTGGCCGGTGCGGTCCAGCAGGAACGCCACCGCGCAGCGCCGGCCGTCGTCGTCGACGAAGCAGGGGATGCGTTCGCCGGGGAAGCGGTCGGAGCGGCCGAAGTCGGCCAGCAGGCGGTAGTCGCGCAGCAGGTCGATCACCTTGCGCCGGGCCTCGGCGCGGGCCGGGTCCACCGGCGCCGGCGCGGCCCGCAGTTCGCCCTCCACGCGGCGGTAGTGCTCGATCAGGTCCGCGACGTCGAAGCGGGCCGAGGTGTCGGGCTGGGCCTGGGCCAGCAGGGACGCACTGAGCAGGAGGCCGGCGAGAGAGCGGTGGGTCATGGGCAGGAGTGGGTCAGGGCGGCGGGGGCACCGCACGGCGCCCGCCGTTGGCAACCGCCGTGCCGTCTCGCCTGGCGCGCCGGCCCGGGCGACGGCCGTCCTCCTGCGAACGCCGGGTTACGCGACCGTAACGACACGCGCAAACGCCACGCTGCGGCGGCATACTCCCGGCCCGTGGGCCGGCGGATGCTGCATCTCCTGCTGCTGTTGTTGCTGGGATACCTGTTGCTGGTGGCGACGGTCTGGCTGCTGCAGGGCTTCCTGGTGTTCCCCGGCGCCGGGCGCGGCGACCGCGGCCTGCCCGACCTGCCGTCCCTGCGCAGCGGCACCCTGCAGCGGCCCGGCGGCGAGACCTTCCGGACGGTGACCGTGCGGTCGCCCGCGCCGCGCGGCTTCGCGCTGCTGTTCGGCGGCAACGGTGAGGACCTGACCAGTCTCGCGTACCAGGCGGCCGAGCTGGCCCGGCACCGGCTGGTGGTGCTGGCCGCCGAGTTCCCGGGCTATGGCCTCAGTCAGGGCATGCCGACGGTGGCTTCCATCCTGGAATGCGCCGAAGTGGCGGCCCGGGCGGCCGCGTCCCAGGCGCGCCAGGAAGGGCTGCCGCTGCTGGTCGCCGGTTCCTCGCTGGGCAGCTTCGCCGCGGTGCACGTGGCGGCCTGTGGCACCGGCGAGCGCCTGCTGCTGCGCTCGCCGCCCACGACGCTGGCCGCCGCCGCCGATGCGCGCTTCTGGTGGCTGCCGGTGCGCTGGCTCCTGCGCCACGGCTTCGACAACCTCACGCCGGCGCCGCGCGTGGCCGTTCCGGCCCTGGTGCTGCACGGCGACCGGGATCGCATCGTGCCCCTGGCGCTCGGCCAGGAACTGGCGACCGCGCTGCCGCAGGGGCGCCTGGTGACGATTGCCGGCTGCGGCCACAACGACCTCGGCTGGGGGCCGGACGGGCCCGGCGGGCCCGCGGTGGCGGCCTTCCTGGACGGTCGATGAACATGCGTCCAGGGCACCTCACCGCCGGGCTGCTGCTGGCGGCGGTGGCGGCGCACGGGCTGTGGCGCGTGCTGGCGCCGGCCGACACCGAGCCGGCGGTGCTCCTGCGCGACGATGCCTACTACTACTTCGTCTGGGCGGAGAACCTCGCCGCCGGCCGCGGCCCCGAGGTCTCGCCCGGCATCGCCACCAACGGCGTGCAGATCCTGTGGGGCCTGCTGCTGGTGCCGCTGGTCTGGCTCGGCGGCGGCGACGCCCTGCCGCAGACCGCGCCGGCCCTGGGGCTCCTGCTGCATGCCCTGGCCGGCGTGCTGCTGGCCGGTGCCGGTGCGTATCGCCCGGCCGCCTGGGGCGTCGCCGCGTTGCTGGGCCTCAACCCGTTCCTGCTGCGCGAGGCGCAGAACGGCCAGGAGACGGCGCTGGCCGTGCTGCTGCTGGTCGTGCTGTGGCGGCTGCGACACGCCCGCGCGCGTTGCTTCCTGCCGGTGGCGGCGCTGCTCCTGCTGGCCCGCGCCGACCTGCTCGGCTTCGCCCTCGGCTTCGGCTGGCTGCGCGGGGGCTGCCGCGGTGTGCTGGTGACCGGGGTCGCCGCCCTGCTGCCGTGGGCGATGCTGAACCTCGCGTTCGGCGGGACGGTGCTGCCGCAGTCCGGCACGGCGATCCCGTGGCAGTGCTGGGAGGCGTTCCTCGCCACCGGGCCCTCGTCCGGCGACTGGCTCCGGCAGCTCTGGTGGTACCTGCGGCCGGTGCTGCTCGGCGCGCCGTGGGCGCAGACCCAGCCGGTCGGCCTCGCGGTGCTGGTGTGGAGCGCCATGCGTGGCGTGCCGCTGGCGCGGCCGCTCGGCACGCTGCTGCTGCTCGGCGGGCTGCTCGGCATGGCGTTCGGCAAGCAGGACCTGCTGGTGCCGGTCCTGGCCGGCGGCCTCCTTGGGCGCTGGCCCCGCGGTCCGCAGGTCGGGCGCCGCACGGCCGCGGCCCTGCTGTTCGGCTGCGTCGCGCTGCTGCTGCTCCACTACCCCCTGCGGCTGTATCCCCGCGGCTACTATCTCGCGCCGCTGGCGGTGGCCGGCGCGCTGGCGTTGCTGCGCCTGCGCCGGCAGCGCGGGCTACTGCTGGTCGCCTTCGTGCTGACGCTGCTGCTGGCGCGGCCGCAGGACGCGGTGCTGCCACAGCGCGGCATGGCACTGTGCGGCCACACGCTGCGCCTCGTGCTGCCCACCGGCGAACCGGTGGGCAGCTTCAACTCCGGCATCGTCACCTTCCATCACCCCGGTCCCGTGTTCAACCTGGACGGCGCCGTGGACCCCGACTCGTTGCGGGCGCTGCAGGCCCGCGCGCTCACCGAGTTGCTCGACCGGCGCGACGTGCGCTTCCTGGTGGACGGAGCGCACCAGTTCGAGCCCGGCCCGGGTCTGCATCGCTGCGGCCGCTACTTCCACCCGGGCTTCACGGCGGACGCCGACCTGCAGGAGGTGGCGCGCTTCCAGGCGGCGGGGGAACTGCCCTTCGTGCTCTTCTGGCGGCGCGGCCGCGGCGTGCCGCCGCCGCTGCCGGCCAGGGCCCGTGACCTCGGGCCCGGCCCCGACGGCACCTGGCGCGTGCTGTGGCCCGGCCGGAGCGGTGCCCGGCTGTGGGCCGAGATCGACGGCGAGCGCCTCGATCTGATCGATGCCGCCGGACCCTCGGCCCACGTGCTCGAACTGCCGCGCCGCAGCTCCCAGCGCCTCGTCCTGCGCACTGCGGACCGCACCGCGCCGGAACTGGATCTGCCGCCCTTGTGAGGGCTTCCCCGGCTGCCTCTAATCCGGCCGGCCATGACCTCTCGCATCACCCTCAGCGAACAGTTCTACCGCGACCAGTCCAAGCACCCCGGCGCGTCGGGCGGCCTGTCGACGATCCTCAACCGCTTCAGCCTCGCCGGCCGGATGATCGCCAGCGAGATCATGCGCGCGGGCTTCGTCGGCAAGCTCGGCTACACCGGCACCACCAACGTGCAGGACGAGAACGTCCGCGCGCTCGACGTGATCGCCAACGACATCGTCAACCAGGTGTTCGAGAACGTGCCGATGGTGGCGGCGATGGCCAGCGAGGAGATGGAGGACATCCTGCCGATGAACAGCAGGGAGGGCACCTACGTCATCACCCACGACCCCCTGGACGGCTCCTCCAACGTCGACGTCGACGGCCAGATGGGCACCATCTTCGGCATCTACCGCCGCAAGACGCCGATCGGCGAGCCGGTGACCCTGGCCGACTTCCAGCAGCCCGGCCGCGACCTGGTCGCCGCCGGCTACGTGCTCTACGGCCCGAGCACGATGTACGTCTACACCGCCGGCGGCGCGGTCAACGGCTTCACGCTGGACCGCTCGATCGGCACGTTCTTCCTGACCCACCCGGAGATCCGCATCCGCGAGGGCGAGGGCACCTACTCGGTGAACGAGTCCAACGAGGGCAAGTGGGACGACAAGACCCGGGCCCTGGTGCAGGCCTACCGCGCCGGCAAGAACGCCTGCGGCAAGCGCTCGGCCCGCTACAGCGGCGCCATGGTCGGCGACTTCCACCGCACGCTGATCAAGGGCGGCATCTTCATGTATCCCGGCGAGGTGAAGAAGCCGGACGGCAAGCTGCGCCTGCTCTACGAGAACGCGCCGCTGTCGATGGTCTGCGAGAAGACCGGCGGCATGGCCACCGATGGCCGCACGCGCATCCTGGACCTGGTGCCGCAGAAGCTGCACCAGCGCACGCCGCTGTTCCTCGGCAGCAAGGGCGACGTCGAGGAGGCGATGAAGGTGCTGGCGTAGGCCAGGCCGCCCTCAGACGGCGCAGCCGTTCGAGGCGCCCGCCAGCAGGTAGTCGATCACGTCGGCGGCGGAGTACGAGTCCCGGTCTGGCTGGCAGAAGCGCGCCACACCCAGGGCGTCGTCGCCGGCGGTGAACAGGGGCAGCTCCACCGCCCCGTCCTGACGCACCTGCGCCAGCCCGACGTTGGCGACCAGGGCATTGCACAGGCACTTGCGGCCGATGGTGGCGGCCGGATCGCCGCCCTTCGCGGCGTAGTCCGCCGACGCCTCGCCGGGACAGCGCCAGCCCACCGAGCCGTCGGCGCGCCGGTAGGCGTGTCGCAGGTAGCCGAGGTCGCAGCGCCGCTGCCGCTCGTCCTCGCTGCCCGGCTTCGCCATGGTGTTCTCCAGCTGTAACACCTTGAAGGGGAAGCCGGTGGGGGAGGCCACCGGATCGGTGAACACCCGCAGGTTGCCCTGGCGACTCCGCCGCAGCACTTCCCGCCGCCACTCCGGCGTGATCCCGGATTCGTCGGCGAAGGCGAAGGCCGTGCCCACCTGGATGCCGGCGGCGCCCTCGGCCAGGGCCCGCGCCAGCCGCTCGGGCTCCGCGTGCGAACCGGCCAGCCAGAACGGCTTGCCGAACGCGCGGAAGGCCGCCAGATCCGCCACATCCTTGGGCCCGTAGACCGGCTCGCCCTGCTCGTTGAGAGCGGAACGCCCGCGCGGCGGCGCGTTGTGCCCGCCGGCCGTGGCGTTCTCGACGACGAAACCGAAGACCGCGCCCTCGCTCCGGCGGAGCAGGACGTTGGCGACCACCTCGGTGGCGACGATCGCCAGGAATCGCGGCCGCGTCAGCGGCGGCGCCGCCGCGCCAAGCCACTCGGCCGGGTCGAAGCGCACCGCGTGCCCGTCGTCCGGCCTCGCGCCGGTCACGTCCAGCCGCAACTCCGCCGGCAGCCCCTGGGCCAGCCGGTCGAGGATGCCCGGGATGGCGACCGGCAGGCCGGCCCCCATGCAGACGTAACCGACGCCGGCGAGCATGGCCCCGAACAGCGAAGGCAGCGTCGGCAGCTGGATTTTCTCCAGGTAGTTGATGCCCACCGGCCGGTCGTGGCCCTCGCGCGCCAGCCAGACCTCGACGAAGTTCGCCGCGACGGTCAGTTCGTCCAGGACCCCCGACGGCTGCTCGGTGAGGATCGGCTTGCCGCGGAACGGCGCCTCGGCCGGCTTGCCACCGGGGATGAAGTACCGCTCCAGGATCCGCTCGGCGACGCCGGCGATGGGCAGGGCCGCCAGCCCTCGCCGCATGGCGCCATCCGGGTCGCCGAGCTGCAGCCGGCGGGTCAGGATGGTGTCGAGCGCGGTGCCCGACACGACGCCGAGCTGGCCGGCCCGCGCCACCGCGTTGGCCAGTTGCCAGCCGCTGACGCCGGCGCCCATGCCGCCCTGGATGATCTTCGGCAATTCGCTCACGGCGGCATGCTAGGCGCGTCTTCGGCCGTGGCCGAGTTCCCTGGCGTGAGATGGTGGTGGTGGGTCCAGTGCGGCGCTGAACTGCGCACCGTTGCAGCCCCTGCCTGCGCCAGTCGGCCCGTCTACCGCACCAGCAGCAGCGAACCCGAGGCCAGCACCGCCCACAGCAGCACGCCCAGCAGGAGCGGCCGCAGGCCGAGCTGCCGCAGCAGCGGGCCCGCCAGGCTGGTGCCGAGCAGGAACAGCGCCGCGGTCAGCAGGTGCCGGCCGCCGGTGGCCACCGCTTCGCCGACCGGCCGCAGTGCGGGCAGCGCGCTGACCAGCAGCGACGTCAGCAGGAACCACAGGAGGAACCAGGGCCGCGCCGCCGGACCGCGGCCGGCATGGCCGCCGCGCGCAGAGAACCGCGCCAGCAGCAGGCTCACCGGCACGATCCACAGCGCCCGCGCCAGCTTGGTCGTGGTCGCCACCGCCAGCGCCGCGTCGCCACCGCTCGCCGCCGCGCCGACCACCGAACTGGTGTCGTGGATCGCCAGCGCGCACCAGCGGCCGAACTGGTCGGGCGACAGCCCGCACAGCGCGCCGAGCGGTGGGAAGAGCACCAGCGCCGAGCCGTTCAGCAGCAGCACCACCGCCAGCGCCGCTCCCGCCTCGCCGGGCCGTGCGCGCAGGGCGGCGGCGCCGGCGGCGATCGCGCTGCCGCCGCAGATGCCGGTGCCGGCCGCCAGCAGCAGGGTCAGGTCCCGCGGCAGCCGCAGCAGGCGGCCGAGCGGCAGGGCCAGCGCGAACACCACCAGCAGCGAACCGAGGGTCGGCAGGAAGGTGCCGGCCCCGGTCCGCAGCACCGCCGCGAGGTCCATGCCGGCCCCGAGCAGGACGATGCCCAGCTGCAGCAGGCGGGTGCCGGCCGGCGCGGCCCAGGCAGGCGTGCCGGCGAGGGCCGCCGCCAGCGCGCCCAGCAGGAGTGCCAGGCTGGGCGGGCAGGGCAGTGCCAGCAGCACGACCAGGACGGTGGGCACCAGCAGGGGCCAGCGGGCAGCCGGACGCAGCGGCAGGGCGGTGTTCACGGGCGGGATGGTGCCC
>CAZMGG010000092.1:0-22822 GCA_964565715.1 uncultured candidatus Brocadiaceae bacterium
CGAGCACCGCCATGGACCGCGTGACCTTGCCCTCGGCGTCCCGCTCGGCGCAGGCCGAGAGGAGGACGTCGAGGGGCGCCCCGTCCTTGCGGACGTAGCGGTAGGGGACGTCGTGGCAGACGCCCGTCCGGAAGAAGTCGGGGAGCACCTCCTCGACCGCGCGCCGGCGCGACTCCTCGTCGAGGAAGTCGACGGAGGGCCGCCCGAGCACCTCCTCGCGCCGATACCCGAGGGTCTCGAGCCAGCGGTCGCTCACGCCGATCAGGCGGCCGGCGGAATCGAGCAGCGGGCCGCCGGAGTTGCCGGGGTTCACCGCCGCGTCGACCTGGATCAGGCCCACCAGCCGCGCGCCCTGGTCGGTGCTGAGGTTGCGGCCCAGCGCCGAGACGATGCCGGTGGTCATCGTCTGGTCGAAGCCGAACGGATTGCCGATGGCGATCGCCGTCTGGCCCACCCGCAGGTCCTGCGAGGTGCCGAGCGGCAGCGGCCGCAGGCCGGTGACGTCGCCGCGCAGGCGCAGCACCGCCAGGTCGTGGTCGCGCGAGCCGGTCAGCACGTCGGCGACCCAGACCTGGTCGCGGATCGCCACCTTCACCTCGCGGGCGCCGGCGACCACGTGGAAGTTGGTGATCACCGTGCCGCGGTCGTCCCAGACGAACCCAGAGCCCTGGCCAGACTGCTGGGACAGCGACCAGCCGTCGCGCACCAGCGAGCGGGTGGTGATGTGCGCCACCGACGGTGAACTGCGCTCGAACACCGCGACCAGGTCCTGCTCGTAGGGGGCGAGTTCGCCGCGGGGCTGCACCGGGCGCGGATCGCCGGCCGGCGAGGGCCGCAGCACGCCGGAGCGTTCGATCAGGGTCCAGGCGGCCAGCGCGAACGCGGCTCCGGCCAGCAGCAGGGGCCAGGGCGAGGGGCGGCGGGGGGACAGCGACGGTGGATACGAGGTCATCGGCGACAGTGCGGACGACGGCGGCGGGTATGCGCGCCGCCGCCGCCTGGATCAGGAGGGCTGGACGCGGTCGGGCCACAGCTCCCGCCAGGCCGGTGCCTCGGCGGAGCCCTGCGCGAGGTGCGGCAGCGCCGCGGGGTGCAGCCGGACCCGCTCCAGCGCGGTCTCCGCGAGCGCCTGGCCGCAGGCCTCGGCGATTCCCTCGGCGTGCAGGCCGTGGTAGCGGAACACGTGAGCCGGGGTGCCGGACTTGGAGAACTTCACCACCGCGCGGGCCACCTGGCGGACGCCCACCAGGGAGCCCAGGTTGTCCAGCAGGCCGATCTCGCCGTCGTGCACCGACACGATCGGGATGCGGCGGCCGGCCAGATCGATGGCGTCGCCCGCGCCCAGCGGCGCGTCCGCATCGCCGCCGGCGGCCCGCAGGTGCAGGGCGCCGTCGACGCCGAGGGTCTCGCGCAGGTGCCGGTGGTCGTCCTTGCGGCCCAGTTCGCCGCACAGCAGGTCCGGCGAGGTCACCACGTGCAGGTTGGCGTGGATGCCGCGGTCGAGGAGCTGCTCGCAGGCCTGCACCGCCTCCGGCACCAGGGCGCCCATCACGAACACGTGCACCACGTTCTCGCCGGGCTGGTAGCCGCGGTAGCCACGCCAGTCGATCAGCGTGTAGCCGCCGAGCAGGGCGTGCTCGCGCACCGTGGCCAGGATCTCCTGGTCGGCCACGTTGGGCACCTCGGCCTCGAGCAGGCCGCCGTCCTGGCCGCCGAGCCCCAGCGCCGCGTCGGCCGGCAGGCCCTGCTTGAAGCGCGCCTGCCGGCGCAGGTTCTTCAGCAGCAGATCCTGCTGCAGGGCGCGGGTGACGCCGCGGATCAGCACGCCGGTGCGGCCCTGGTTCTGGCCGGTGAAGTGCCGCCGCACCGCGTCGCACAGGATCCAGTCCAGCTCGATGGCGAACGCCGGTTCCCAGGTGATCAGGTTGGGGATCTGGATGTCGCTCTTCCAGCTGTGCTGCGCGCCCTCCGGCGCCAGCGTCACGCCGCTCGGCGTGCCGACCAGCACGAAGCTCGCGCCCCAGTAGAGGTTGTAGTAGAGCTGGTCGAGGGCCCGCTTGATGAAGAAGTCGTAGACCGTCATCATCGGCAGGAACGGGATGCCGGCGAGCTGGCCCAGCTTGCCGAACGAGCCCGCCGCGGTCATGCAGTTGGCCTCGGCGATCTCGAAGCGGATGTGCCGGGTCCAGGCCTCGTCGGTGGGCGACAGCTCCGGCCGCAGCCGCTCGTGCAGGTCGAGCTTCGACTCCCAGTTCTCGTCGTGCTTGGGCCCGAACACCTTCTCGTCCATCGCCGGGTTGATGTTGGTGCTGGTGCCGACGTCGGGCGCCATGGTCATCATCAGGTCGGCCACCGGACCCCAGCGGGCCTCGTCCTTGGTCGGCGCCTTGCCCGCCTTCTGCTCCTTGCCGGCCTGCGCCAGCTCGTCGTAGACGCCGATGCGGACCAGCTTGGCGGCGAGCTGGCCCCACATCCACTGGGTGTGGGTGGTCGGCGCCAGCTTCAGGTTGATGTCGAGGCTGTCGGGGATGCCGCCGGCTGCCTCGATCTGCGCCCGCACCTTCTGCTGGTGCACGTCGCGCTGGGCATCGAGGGCCTCGATGCCGAGCCGCAGGGCCTCGCCGCGCTCGTGCAGCCAGCGCCCCTCGGCGGAGTCGGCGGGCAGCCGCTGGAACGGCCGCTCCAGGCTCAGCCCCTCCTCCTCCAGGATGCGCACCACCTCGGCCTCGTCGGGCAGCGCCGAGTGGTTGCCGTTGGCCGCCACGCACTCGAGGCCGCGGCCCTTCACCGTGTGCGCGATCACCATGGTCGGCGTGTGGCGGTCCTTCTTGCACTGCTCGAAGGCCCGGTGCACCACCTGCTGGTCGTGGCCGCCCAGGTCGAACCACAGGCGCACCATGTCCTCGTCGGACAGCGACTCGACCAGCTTCCTGCAGCTCTTGTCGGCGGCGATCACCGCCTCGCGCATCAGCGCCGGGTCGCGCTTCCACAGCAGCATCTGGAAGTGGTAGTCGGTGAGCCCGGTCTCCAGCACCGCCTGCAGCGCCTTGCCGCCGGGCTTGCCGAACAGGCCCTCGCGGAACGAGCCGTGGCGCAGCTGGATCACGTGCCAGCCGTTGGCCACCGCGGTGCGCTCGATGCGGTCGGCGTCGGTGCCCTTCAGCCCGCGCTTGTTCGGGATGCGGGTGCCGTCCAGGTTCTGCCGGTTGTAGTCGACGATCCAGGTGACGTTGCCCAGCTCGCGCTCGGCCACCTCCGGCAGCACCTCCAGCAGCGATCCCTCGCGGAACTCGCTGTCGCCCATCATGCACCAGAAGTGTGGCTCGTCGACGTCCCAGCCGTGCTGCCGCGCGTAGCGGTAGGCCAGCGACAGGTAGGCGGCGACCACCGGCGGGATGCCCACCGAGCCCGACGGCAGGAAGCGGAAGCCGTCGGGATCGGCTTCGGCGTGGTAGCTCTGGAAGGTCGGCTTGCCGTCGTGCGGGAACGACCGCAGCCGGTGCATCACCGCCTCCTGCTCCTGCTCGTCGAACCAGCGGCCGTCCTTGTGGCGGAACAGGCCGAGCGCGTGCTGCAGCGCGTGGTCCACCGGCGAGGCGTGCGGCTTGCAGCAGATGAAGTCGTGCGGCTCGCGCACCAGCAGGTGCAGGGTCGCCATGAAGTCGAGGCTGCTGGCACAGGCCGCCGGGTGGCCGCCGACCTTGGGGTCGGTCTTGTCGGCGTCCTCGCGGTTGTTGGCGATGTGGATCATCGTCACCAGGTGGGCGAAGGCGCGGCGGGTGACGCGGTGCAGCAGCTTGTAGTCGGGCTTCATCGGGGTGGTGCGGCGGGACCCCGCCAACCTTAGGGCCCGGTCCCGGCCGGTGCCACTGCGCCGGGAGCCCGGGGCTCGATCCGGATCGCGCTGGAGAAGATCCAGGGCGTGCCGTGCCGGGTCCAGACCTCGACCCGGTAGACCCCGGGTGCGGGGCCGGCTTCGGCTAGCGTGCGGCCGGCCTGCTCACGCACCAGTCGGCCGTCCCGCAGGAGCCGCAGGCGGGCATCGGCCGGTGCGCGGACTTCGAGCCGCAGGTCGGCTGACGCCGGCACCGACGCGCCCGGTGGGAAGACCTGTTCCCCGCGGATCGCCCGGTAGTCGAAGCCCCAGCCCTCGCCGAAGACGTCGAAGCACGCGTAGGTGCGACCGGCGGCGAAGGCCGCGACCAGGGCCGCCTCGTCGAGCCGTTCCGCCAGCACGTGCGTGCTGAGCGTGAGGAACACCTCGCGGTAGTTGGCGACGGTGAGGCCCAACGGGCCGAGCAGCCGGATGTTGGCGTGGGCGTCGTTGCCGCCGATCGCCGTGAGCGGATGGCGTCGCAGCGCGGCGCGGTCCCAGTTGGCGAACAGCTCCGCGTCGCGCTGGCAGGTCTGCTCCATCAGCGAGCGCAGCGGCAGGAACAGCCCGCCCAGCAGCAGTCCGGCCCTGCTGGCCGCCGTCGCGCCGGCGTGCAGGTTGACGATCTCGACGCCGGCGATGCCGGGGACTTCCCAGGCCCGCGTCGCCTCGGCATGGCCAAGGAAGGCGAGGGCGCCCTGGGCACGGGCCTCGGCCACCAGGGCCGGGGCACTCTGCCAGCGGCGGAGCGGTCGGATCAGCGGGAAGGCCAGGATCGTGCCCTGCGGCGTGCGCACCTCGGCGCCGACGAGGAACAGCGTGTCGCCGGCCATGCCGCGGGTGCCCTCGGCGATCGCCGCGTCGGTCTGGTGATCGGTCATCACCAGGAAGTCGAGGCCGGCCACGCGCGCCGCGTCGGCGATCTCCGCCAGGGTTCCCTCGCTGTCGTGCGAGAAGTGGCTGTGGCAGTGCAACACGCCCTTCCAGTCGAACCACGGGGTGCCGGCGACGGGCACCGGACGCGTCGCCGGGGCTGGCCCTGTACCGCGGCACATCGTCGTGAACGCCGCGCAGCCGGAGAGGAAGACGCCGGCCAGCGCGAGCGCCACCGTCAATTCTGTCGCCGGTCGTGCCATCAGAACGTCCAGCTGAAGCCAACCCAGATGCGGGCATCGTTCTGGCTGGGATTGCGCGGGCTCTCATGGCCGAGCGCGTTGCTGATGTGGTGGTAGCTGGCGCCCACCAGCAGGTTGTGCCGTGGACCCAGTGGGATCTCGAGGCCGGGCCCGCCGGAGAACGAGAAGTTCCAGTGGGTGCCGCCCGGCGGGACCCGCTCGGAGCTCTGCTGGTGACCGCCGGTCAGGTCGAAGAAGAGTCGCCAGTCCGCGGTCTGCCAGAGCTGGCTGCGGACCACGCCTTCGATCTCGCCGGCGTAGGCGTCGTGGGCGGGGTTCTCCCACACGCTGGCGGTCAGGCCGGCCCCCATGGCGAGCCAGCCGGTCACGTAGTGCAGGTAGCGGCCGCCGAAGCCCCAGGCGTCGACCTCGCCGTTGCCGTCCCAGAAGAAGGACTTCTGCAGGATGGGGATGCCGTAGAAGCCGCGGAACTCGACCGAATCGTCGCCGGCCCGGTGGCCCGGCGAGGCGGGAGCGGCGGCGCGCAGCCGGTGGGTGCAGCAGGCCGTCACCAGGGGCAGGGCTGCGACCATGGACAGGAACAGCCAGGGTGGTCGGCGGGCCATGGGTGGTGGTGGGGGCAGCACAAGGCGTGCCGTCCACGGCGGCGGGCGGCAGGGCATCGCTGCCCTGCCGCGGCTTGCAACGCTTGCAAGCGGCATGGCACGAAATGCAACCGATGGGCGCCGGCCGGCGGCCAGGGCCTGGGGCGACCGGGGCGGCGGGCGCCGGAACGCGAGTTGCCTTGCGCTCGCCGCCCGTCCCGGCGCCACCCATGAACCGTCCTCTCACCCGCGAGCACCTCTGGCTCGCCACCCTTGCGCTGGCCTCGCTCTATCTGTGCGTGGCGATGCCGGTCTTCTCCCAGGAGGCCTACTACTGGACCTATGCCCAGCATCCGGACCTCTCCTACTACGACCACCCGCCGATGGTCGCCTGGGGCATCTGGCTGGGCACGCGGCTGTTCGGGGCGACTGCGTTGGGCATCCGCGCCAGCACCTGGTTGTTCGGCGTCGGCGCCGTCGTGCTGGGCGCGCGCCTGCTGCGCCGGTTCGGCGTGGACGTGACGGGTCGCGTCGCCTGGCTGCAGCTGTCGCTCGGCGTGCCGACCCTGATGGGCCTGCGCTTCCTGGCCAACCCGGATCCGCCGCTGGTGTTCTTCACGCTGCTCACCGTGTTCCTGCTGTGGCGGGCGCGGGACGGTGGGATCGGCTGGTGGCTCGGGGCCGGGCTGGCCGCCGGCCTTGCCCTGACCAGCAAGTACACCGCCGCATTCCTGCTGCCGGGCGGCGTGATCGCCCTGCTGCTGGACCCGCGACTGCGCATGCAGTTGCGGCGACCCGGCCCCTGGCTGGCGGTCGCGGTTGCCGCCCTCGCCTTCGCGCCGGTGGTGGTCTGGAACGCCGGCAACGACTTCGCGTCGTTCCGCTTCCAGACCGGCGGCCGGTGGGCCCACGCCAGCTTCGGCGGGCACTGGCTCGCCGAGGCCTTGGGCGGCCAGCTCCTGGTGGTCGGTCCGGTGGTGGCCGCGTTGCTGCCGGTCTGCTGTCTCTGGCTGTGGCGACGGCTCCGGGCCCTGGATCCGCGGGCGCTGTGGGTGCTCGCCTTCGCCCTGCCGATGCCGCTCTGGCTGTTGGTCAACGCGCTCTGGATCCAGGTCAAGATCAACTGGTTCGCGCCGAGCGTGGCGCTGCTGCTGCTGGGCGGGATCGTCTGGTGGCGGGAGTCGGGCTTCGTCGAGCGTCATCCGAAGTGGGCGAAGGCGACCCGTCTGTCCGTCGCTCTGCTGGCGGTGGCGGCCCTGCTGGGGCCGTTGGTGCGGCTCTTCCCCGCGCACCGCGGTTCGTCCTGGACCGGCTGGGATCGCATCGCCGCCCGCGCCGAGCACTGGGAGGATGTCGTCGACGACGCCGACGGGATCGAGGGCAACTTCTTCTTCTTCGGCGCCGACTACCGGGACAGCGCGCAACTCGGCCTCGCCCTGCATCAGCTCGTGCGACACGACGATGGGCCCCTGGAGCCGACCCTGAGCTGCAACGTGCTGGGCCTGCCTGCCCTGCAGTTCGACCACTGGGACCCGCCGGCGGGCCGGATCGGTCAGGACGCGGTCTTCGTGCTCTACCGCAGCGAGCAGCGGAAGACCCTCGTCGACCAGGTGCGCGCGCGCTTCGACGCGATCGAACTGGCCGAGCGGGTGGAGGTGCGCCGCTTCGGGGTGCGGCTGGCCGACGCCGCCATCTACGTGTGCCGTGGCTATCACGGCCCAGCGGGGTGATGGCGGTGTTCGTAAACATCTGGAAAACATAGACTTATAGAGATTCTTGGGGGATCGGTGGCGGCGGCCTTCGGTCCCCCCGCGGGTGCCGTTCTCACGCCTGTCCACTTCGGACCACCAACCAACCCGAAAGCGAGAACGACCATGACCCTGCAGCTGACCTCCTCCCTCCTGATCGCCGCCCTGACCCTTGCGCTGCCGCTGTCCGCCCAGAAGGGCGTGCAGCAGGATCCCGCCGACCTGCAGATCCGCCAGGATCGCGGCGACGCCGATGAGGCCGATGACCAGCTTCTGGCCGGCTGGTCGAAGGGCTTGCCGATCGTCGAGCGGCTGCGTCCGGCCAAGGCCGGCAAGGTCGAGTGGGAGCTCGGCGACGAGCCGGTCGACGCGGTGTTCGTGCTGGCGAGCCTGTCGGACGCCACCTGCAGCTACCCGGGCCTGCCGCCGGTCCTGGCCGATGCCCAGATGGTGAAGGTGCTGATCCGGCCGGCGCTGCGCTCGCGCTTCGCCGTCGAGGTGCCGCCGGTCCTGGCCGACCTGCACGTGCAGGCCGTGCTGGTGCTCGCCCGGCAGGCCCAGTGGGTCGCCGACGAGCCCGGCGAGCTGCCGATCTGCCTCGCCGACGGCGACGCCGACGCCGATGGCATCGCCGACGACCTGCCGCCCGCCTTCACCCAGGACGAGGAGCAGCCGCTGTTCGATCTGGCCTACGAAGGCCTCGAACTCGACCACTTCGCGTTCGACAGCCTGCCGCCGCGCTGGGGGCTGCGCGCCACCTTCATCGCCAACAGCGACAGCTTCGCCCTCAAGGAGGCCCGCCGCAGCCGCGACGCCGATGGCCGCGTGCAGGTCTGGCTGTGGCTGAAGGTGCCCGGCGCCGGTGAGGGGCAGCGCGACATCGTCGAGCGGCACGAACTGCTGCTGGATCTCGGCAAGGGCAGCGAGCAACTGGACGTGCACGTGGCGGTGACCGATGGCCATCGCGAGTCCGGCTTCCGGCCCTTCGCCAGCTTCGGCAAGGGGAAGTGAATCGCAGGGACGCCCCGATGGGGCGGGTCACGGCCGGCGTCCGCGGGGGCGCCGGCCGTTTTCGTCGTGGGTGGGCCGGGCGATCGCCCGGTGGGGATGGTGGGACGGCCGGTGCTGGGGTACATCCGGCCCATGGTCGTCTCGCCGGCGCCGTTCTTCCCGCTCGCCGCGTCGCTGGCCCTCGCCGTGCTGCTGCCGGCGGCGCCGGCGCAGACCGGCTGGACCCAGGCCGTGGTGCCCGCCGGGCCCGGCGCCCGCGGCTGGCACGGGCTCAGCCACGACGTCGGCCGTTCCCGCACGGTGCTGTTCGGCGGCTGGAACAGCGGCGTGATGCAGGGCGACACCTGGGAGTGGAACGGCAGCACCTGGGCCCAGGTGACGCCGGCGCAGGCGCCGTCGGCCCGCTGCTGTCACGCCATGGCCTACGACTTCGTCCGCGGCCGCGTCGTGTTGTTCGGCGGCGGCGGCACCACCAGCGGCAACGACCTCGACGACACCTGGGAGTTCGATGGCGTCACCTGGACGCCGATGCAGCCGGCCAACCGGCCGTCGCCCCGGCGCATGACCAAGATGGCGCTGGATCTCGCCAGTGGCGGCGTGCTGCTGTTCGGCGGCGGCCTCACCAACGCCGGCCAGCCGGTCTACGGCGACACCTGGCTGTGGAACGGCAACGACTGGGCGCTGCGGCAGCCGGCCACCTCGCCGCCCGCGCGCTGGTGCCACGACCTGGCCGCCGACCTGGGCAGCGCCACCGTCGTGCTGTGCGGCGGCCAGCCCGGCGCCTCGACGGCGCCGCTGGCCGACACCTGGATCTGGAACGGCAGCGACTGGCGGCTGCAGACGGGCTCGCCGCCGCCGCGCATCAACCACGGCATGGCCTACGACGCCACCCAGGGCGCCGTCGTGCTGTGGGGCGGCGAGACGTCGGACACCACCACCTGGCTGTGGAACGGCGCCTCCTGGCGGCCGGATCCGCGGCCGGGCATGCCGTCGGCGCGGGCGCCGTTCGCGCTGGCCCACGACCTGGTGCGCGGCCGCACGGTGCTGTTCGGCGGCTGGCTCGGCGGTGCCATGAACGAGACCTGGGAGTACGCGCTTCAGCCGTTGTCGCACTGGCTGCCGGGCGGGGCCGGTTGCGGCGGCAGCCAGGGCGTGCCGGCGCTCTCGGCGACCACGCTGCCGATCCTGGGCGGCACGTTCACCCTGGAACTCGGCTACGGCACCGGCGCCGGCCTCGGGGCGTTCGTCGTCGGTCTCTCCGACCAGCAGTGGAGCGGCGGTGCGCTGCCGTTCGACCTCGGCCCGTTCGGCATGCCGGGGTGCGTCCTGCGCGTCAGCCCCGACTTCACCGGCTTCGTGCTGCTCAGCGGCGGACCGGCGACCTTGAACTGGACGCTGCCGAACACGCCGTCGCTGGTGGGGGCGCGCTGCCACGCCCAGGGTGTGGTGCTCGACCCGTCGGCCAACGTGCTGGGAGCGGTGTGGTCGGCGGCCGGCACCGGCCTGCTGGGCGTGCTGTGAGTCAGCGGGCGTCGCCGGACGCCGGCGGCAGGTCGGGATAGAGCCGGTCGACGCAGGTGGGGCAGACGCCATGCGTGAAGCCCGCCTCGGAGCGCTCGGCGATGTAGGACTCCAGGGGCTGCCATTGGCCGCTGTCGGTCCGGATCGCCTTGCAGGCGGCGCAGATCGGCAAGAGGCCGCGCAGCACCTTGGCCTGGGCCAGCGCCCGGCGGCGCGAGGTGAACAGCCACCACGACACGGCGGCGGCGGCGGCGAACGCGACGGCGACGCCGGTCCAGAGGGCGCGGAGCTGCCGTTCGTGGGATTGCTGCTGGCGCAGGCCCGCAGCCTCGCGATCACGCAGCGTGCGCTCATCGGCGAACTCCGCCTCCAGGCGTTGACGCAGCACGTTGCCCGTCATCTCCAGGGGCACGAGCCAGCGCTCGGTGTCGGCGGCCTCGAACTGCGCCCGGAAGGCCGGTTCGAAGGCGCCCAGCGCGGCGTGCGCCCGGGCGCGGACCGAGTTCAGGTAGATCGACAGGCGCGGCGAGCCGGTCGCGGCCAGGTGCGGGCCGGCCTGGTCGAGGACCGCCAGCGCCTCCGCCGGTCCTCCGAGCCGCAGCAGGGCCTCGGCGCAACCGTGGCTGGCGCAGCAGATGAGGCGCACGGCCTGGAGCTGTTCGGCGATCGCGAGACACTCGCGGAAGGATCGCAGCGAGACCGCGGGATCGGAGTCGCCCCGGTCCAGGACGCCGAGCCCGAGCAGGGCCTGGGCCATGCCGAGCCGGTCGCCCTCGGCCTGCGCCTCGGCAAGCGCGCCGGTCAGCTCCGCCCGGGCCGGTTCGAACTCGCCGCCGATGCGGAGCAGCTGGGCGCGGACCCAGTGCAAGGGACGGGCGAGGATGGCCAGACGATGCCGTTCGATCAGTTGCGCGGCCTGCCGCAGGTTGGCGGCGGCGCCGGCCAGGTCCGACTGCTGGGTACTGAGCGCGGTCAGCTGCAGGAGCGCGTCGGCGTGCATGAGCGGCAGATCGAGCCGCTGCGCCAGCCGCAGGGCCTCGTGCAGCCGTTCCACCCCGGTCGGCGTCTGCCCGGCGAGGACCAGCGCGGAGCCCTCGAGCAACGCCGCCTCGCCGCGTTGCGCGTCGGTGATCGCCACGCCCAGGACCAGGCGCGCGTGCTCGACGTGGCGGCGGGCCATGCCGCAGTCGCCACGCAGCAGCTGCAGGCGGGCGATGGCGAGGTGGGCCCTGCCCTCGAGGTCGCGATCGTCGAGGCCGAGCGCCGCGCCGAGGCACCGGTCCAGTGCTTCCCGCGCCGCGGCGAAGTCGGCCTGCAGGGCCCGCATCCGGCCGATGCGCAGCAACGCCTCGGCCTCGCCCCGTGGCGTGGCCGTCCGGCCCGCCGCCGCCAGCGCCGACTCCGCCGCCGCCAGGCTGCCGCGGACGTCGGCGGCGGCCAGCGCGTCCGCCTGCTGCAACAGCGCCGCGAGGGTCGCGGCGGCAGGGCTGGTCTCGAGGGCGGGAGTTGCCTGGGCCACTGCGCTGGCCGTCGTCAAGGCGATGACGAGGGCACGCACCGGCCACGGCGAGGCGGCGGGCGGAGTCATGCGAGTGCTGCAAGGAGAGCCATTTGCCGGGCGCAAGGGAAGCCGGGAGTCTGGGCGACACGGGATCCGCGACGCGGCCGCAGCTAGAGTGCGGCGCCTCCCTGGACCACCCGATGATGCGCACCCTCACCATCTGCTGCCTGTTGTGCCTGGCCCTGCCGGCCCAGGACACAGCCCCGGAACCCGCCCCGCGCGCCTGGAACCGCGTGCCGGGCCAGCGGGCGGACGTCACCATCTTCAGCCCTCTCGACCTGCCGGCGCCGAATCGCCTGCGCGCCGGCTCCGGCGCGCCTGGCCCGGACTACTGGCAGCAGCAGGTGGACTACCGGCTGGACGTGAGCCTCGATCCGGCGACGCGCACGGTGCGGGGCCAGGCCCACATCACCTACCTGAACCGCTCGCCCGACCCGCTCGACTACCTGTGGGTCCATCTCGAGCAGAACGTGCTCAAGAAGGACAGCATCGGCTCGCTGATCGGCGGCGGCAACGCGGTGGGTGGCCCTTCGGAGGTGAGCGATGGAGTGACGCTGCACGGCGTCACCGCCGGTGGCCAGCCGCTCGCCCACCAGGTCTACGACACCATGATGCGGGTCGAACTGCCGGCGCTGCTGCCGCCGCAGAACGGTCGCTTCGAATTCGACGTCAGCTGGTCGTTCACGGTGCCGAGCCGCGTGTTCCGCCGCTACGGCACCCTGAAGGTCCGGCAGGGCACGGTGTGGGAGATCGCGCAGTGGTTCCCGGCGGTGGCCGTCTACGACGACGTGCACGGCTGGAACACGCTGCCGTACATCGGCACCGGCGAGTTCTACCAGAACTTCGGCGACTACGAGCTGAACATCACCGTGCCGCGCGACCACCTGGTGGTGGCCACCGGCGTGCTGCAGAACCCCGCCGAGTGCTACACCGAGACCCAGCGGGCGCGGCTGGCGCAGGCCCAGGGCAGCGCCGAGACCGTGCTGATCCGCACCGCCGCGGAGGTCGGCGATCCGGCCTCGCGGCCGGCCGGTGACGGACCGCTCACCTGGCGCTTCCGCGCCGAGAACGTCCGCACCGTGGCCTGGGCCAG
The DNA here is from genome assembly GCA_964565715.1 of uncultured candidatus Brocadiaceae bacterium. GTDB lineage: Bacteria > Planctomycetota > UBA1135 > UBA1135 > UBA2386 > CAZMGG01. The sequence continues at coordinate 12,529 of CAZMGG010000092.1, forward strand.
CTCCGAGGCATTCATCCTCGACGCGGCCTCGCTCGGCGGAACGCTGCTGCAGTCGGCCTACGCCGCCGAGAACGTCAAGGTCTGGTCCAAGTCGACGCAGATGCTGCGGGCGGCGATCCAGGGCTACAACGGCCGCTGGTCGCGCTACCCCTACCCGGTGGCGACCAACGTCGCCGGCGTCGAGGGCGGGATGGAGTACCCGATGATCATCTTCTGCCGCGGCAACAACGAGCGTGGCCTGTACGGCGTGACCACGCACGAGATCGGCCACAACTGGTTTCCGATGGTGGTCAACACCGACGAGCGGCGCCACGCCTGGATGGACGAGGGCTTCAACACCTTCATCAACTTCTATTCGACGGCGGACTGGTTCGGGAAGGCGGACCCGCTGCGCGGCGCGCAGATGGCGCGGATCCTGACCATGCGCGGCATGGTGCCGATCGCGACCCCGGCGGACCGGCTGAACGGCATGCAGCTCGGCATCCTGCAGTACCAGAAGACCGGCGTCGGCCTGCAGATCCTGCGGGAGTACGTGCTGGGCGAGGAGCGCTTCGACTACGCGTTCCGCACCTACATCCGGCGCTGGGCCTTCAAGTCGCCGCAGCCTGCCGACTTCTTCCGGACGATGGAGGACGCCGCCGGCATGGACCTGGCCTGGTTCTGGCGCGGCTGGTTCCTCGAACACGCGGCCCTCGACCAGGCCGTCGAGTCGGTGCGGCAGCCGCGCGGCAACCGGCCGGCGCAGGTGGTGTTCACCAACCAGCAGCGGATGGTCATGCCGCTGCGGTTCACGGTCACCTACGCCGACGACAGCACCGAGGAGCGGTCGCTGCCGGTGGAGCTGTGGTTCCAGTCCGACCGCGCCACGGTCGAGGTCGGCGCGCCGGGCGGGCAGCCGATCAAGCAGGTGACGATCGACCCGCAGGGTCGCCTGCCGGACGCCGACCGCAGCAACAACACCTGGAAGCAGGCCGGGTAATAGCGGAGCCACCATGACGCCACGCCACCTCGTCGTTCCGTTCCTCCTGCTGGCCGCCGTTCCCTTCGTCGGCCGCGGCGATCTGCCGCGGGCCTACGTCGATGGCGCCGACTGGCCGGCGCTGACGTTGCAGGACTTCGTCGTGGTCAACGGCGACGACGACACCTGGACCGAGCGCGACTCGGTGATCCACGGCACCGGCAAGCCGCTCGGCGGCGCGCGTTCGAAGAGGGCGTACACCAACTTCGAACTGGTGGTGGAGTGGCGCCATCTGCAGCAGGCCGGCAACTCCGGCCTGTTCGTGTGGTGTCCCGAGGCGGCGTTCACCGATCTGCCGAAGGGCCAGCTGCCGCGCAGCGGCATCGAGGTGCAGGTGCTGGACCTCGGCTACGAGACCAACTGGCTGCGCGACAAGGGCAAGCGGTCGGACTGGTTCACCAGCCACGGCGACGTGTTCCCGGTCGGCAGGTCGACGATGCGGCCGTTCACGCCGCAGATCACCTACCAGGAGGAAGGCGCGACCTTCGCGGTGGGCTCGCCCGACGGCAGCCGCAGCTTCCCGGTGCGGCGGCTGGTGCGGCCGGCGGGCGAGTGGAACCACTACTACGTGCGGGCCTGCAACGGCGAACTGCGGCTGTGGGTGAACGGCGAGGAGGTGAACGGCGGCCGCGACTGCGCGCCGGCCACCGGCTACCTGGCGCTGGAGGCCGAGGGCGCGCCGGTGGAGTTCCGCAACCTGCGGCTGCGCGAACTGCCGTAGGCGCGCGCGGTCGCGTGGACCGCGTGGCCGGCGTCACCGGGGGCGGGAACAGACCCGAGGACAAGCCGCGGCCGGTCGCTACACTGCTCCGGCCCGCGAATCCCGGAGGAACCCCATGATCCCACGCAGCTCCGTGCCCGTCCTGCTCCTGCTGTTCACCGCCTGCGGCGCGGCGCCTCGCGCGGTGCCCGCCCCGACGCCGGCCGCCACTGCGATGTTCGAGCAGGTGAAGGCGATGGCCGGCACCTGGGACGTCAAGGTGCCGGGCCAGCCCGACGGCGCCTGCACGTTCACCATCAGCTCCGGGGGCTCGATCGTGCGCGAGATCATGTTTCCGGGCAGCCCGCACGAGATGACCAACGTCTACCACCTCGACGGCGACTCGCTGCTGCTGACGCACTACTGCGCCGCCGGCAACCAGCCGCGGATGCGGGCGCGGCCGGCCGGCGACGGCGTGCTGCGCTTCGCCTTCGACGGCGTCACCGACCTGCAGGCGGGCGAGCACGTGATGGACTCGCTCGTGCTGACCGTGGCCGACCAGGATCACGCCACCGCCGACTGGAGCAGCCGCAGCGGCGACGAGGCCTCGACCATCCGCTTCGAACTGAGCCGCCGTCGCTGATGCCGATGCTTCGCCGACTCGCCGCCGTTCCCGTCGCCATCCTCGCCGCGCTGTCGGCGCCGCTCACCGCCCAGCAGCCGGGCTTCGTGCAGGGCTACCTGCAGCAGGCCGAGGCCGCGCTCGCCGCCGCCGACCTGCCCGCCGCGCGGGCCGCCGTAGAGCGTGCCCTGGAACGCGACGACCGCAGCCTGCCGGCCTGGCACCTGCTGCGGCGGGTGGCCGCGGCCCAGCAGGATCGCGACGCCGCGGTGCACGCCGCGCACCGCTGGCTCGACCTGTGGGAGACCGCCGGTCCGGGCAGGCCGGCCGCCAAGGACCGCAAGGCGTTCCTCGACGCGCTGCTGCAGGACGACCCCGAGGCCAGCGCGTGGCAGGCCCTGCAGAAGACCTTCCTGCAGGGTCTGCTCGACCTCGGCAAACAGTACCGCAACCGCAAGGACTGGCTCGGCGCGCTCGATCTGTACGGCCAGGTGCTGCAGGTCTCGCCGGGACACGCCGAGGCCAGCGCCGCCATCCAGGCGATCCGCAGCAGCGGCGGCCGGGAGGTGGCGATCGAGGACGTCCATGCCGGCACCGATCCGACCGGCGGCCTGTCGGAGGAGGCGATCGCCGAGCTGGACCGCGCCCACGCCACCTGGGACACGGCGCACACCGGCGAGACCGACAACTACCGCTATCGCACCGACGCCGGCCACCTCGTGCTGCGCACCTCGATGATCGCGATGGAGCAGATGAACGCCTTCTACCGGCGCTTCTTCCGCTTCATGGAGGACGGCGGCAAGACGCCGAAGATCGAGATCCGGATCTTCAAGAGCCGCGACGAGTACCTGAGCCTCGGCCAGAACCCGCAGCCGTGGTCCGGCGGCCACTTCATCGGCAGCGCGGTGGAGACCTACACCGGCGGCGTGAACGGCAAGGAATCGATCCGCGACATGTACCGGACGCTGTTCCACGAGGCGGCGCACCAGTTCGTCAGCCTGACCGGGCCGATGGTGCCGGGCTGGCTGAACGAGGCCTACGCGTCGTTCTTCGAGGGCTGCGTGATCCTCAGCAACGGCAGCGTGAAGTGGAACCTGGCGCCGCCGGGCCGCCTGTTCCCGCTGGCGGCGCGGATGGAGAAGGGCTGGATGGCGCCCGGCGAGCTGCCGGCGCCGGGCGCGGACGGCCAGTGGACCGATCCGGCCGAGGCGCCGCGCTTCGCCACGGTGGTCGGCGGCGGCTACCAGTGGGGGCCGCCCTGGTACGCGCCGACCTGGGGCGTCGTCTACTTCCTCTACAACTACCGGCACGCGGACGGCCGGCCGGTCTATCGCGACGCGCTGCACGCCTACTACGTCTCGTTCAAGCGCGGCGCCGCCCGTGACCCGGTCGGCAACTTCGAGGAGATCGTGCTGCGCGGCTCGCCGCTGTCGCCGGTGCAGACGCTGGCCGAGCTGGACCCGATCTGGCGGGACTGGATCCTGCGTCTGCGCGACATCGAGACCGGCAAGGTGCAGCAGGGCGACCAGCTCCTGCAGTGGGCGAAGGCGGCGCTGGAACGCGACGAACGGGCGATGGCGCTGGAGTTCCTGGAGGAGGCCCGCGCGGCGGCGCCGCAGGACGTCGAGGTGCTGTGGCTGCTGGCCTCTACCCTGGAGCAGGACAAGCAGAAGCCGCAGGCCGCCGCCCGTTATCGCGAGGTCCGCCGCGTGCTGGAACTGCTCGGCCGCACCGACGACCCACGCCATCAGGAGGCGCGGAAGAAGATCGTCCTGCTCGATCCGCTGGTGCTGCGGCTGCGTGCGCTCACCGAGCGCTTCGGCGAGCAGGGCCTGCTGCTGGCCCGCGGCTACGAGGCCCGCGAGCTGCCGACCATGGCGCTGGAGATCGCCCGGCAGATGAGCAGCAGCTTCCAGGTCCGGGAGGCGCTCGACTACTTCACCGCGCTCGCCACCCGCACCGGCAAGAGCCTGGCCCGCTGGAAGGTCGCCTACAACGAGCGCGACCTGCGGGGCTGGTCGGCCAGCGGCGACGGCGCCTTCCAGGCCTACGGCGCCCTGCTGCGCGCCCAGGTGGAGGCCCGCGGCGACGACATGGTCACCCGCGAGCTGACCTGCGACGTCACCTTCGACGCCGACTACTCGCTGTCCGCCGAGATGCGCATCGAGGCCCTGCCCGAGGGCGGCGACGCCGGCCGCCTGATGGGGCTGTGCTTCGGCCGCAAGGGCGACGGCAACTTCCACGCGGCGATCCTGCACCCGAAGGGCTTCCTCGACATCGCCAGCAACCGCGGCGGCGTCTGGACCGTGCACGACCACCGCTCGCTGCCGGTGGGCAACGACTGGCACGCGCTGCGCGTCGACGTCGCCGGCGACAGCGTCGACGTCTACTTCGACGGCCTCTACGTGCGCAGCCTCGCGTTCGCCGATCCGGCGGTGCTGCGCGGCGCGTTCGGGCTGCTGTGCGGCCCCGGCCAGGCGACGTTCCGCAACGTGCGCATCCTCGCCCGCGATCCATTCGACCCGGCGGCGCGGATCGAGCGGGAGCTGGCGATGCAGCGGGTGCTGGCGGACGCGTCGCTGCGCCAGCCCGGCAGCTTCAGCGGGCTGCTGCCGCCCGACCTGGGCCGGCTCGACTGGCGGCAGGGGGAGGCCGTGACCCTGGCGGCGTTGCGCGGCAAGGTCGTGGCGCTGGTGTTCTGGTCGCCCTTCCAGGACAAGGTGATCCCGACCACGCGGTACCTGCAGCACCTCGCCGAGAAGGGCGGCGAGGGGCTGGTGGTGCTGGCGGTGACCGATCCGGGCACGACGCCGGCGGCGCTGGCTGCCTGGCTCGCCGACCACCCGATGCCGCAGGTGCGGGTGGCGATCGACGACAGCGGCGCCACCCTGGAGGCCTACTTCGTCAAGCCGGGGCACTTCGGCATGCCGCGGGTGGTGCTGCTCGGGCCCGACGGCAAGGTGGCCTTCGAGGGCGATCCGGGCCTGCGCTCCGGGGTCGGCTGGGACCCGGCGGACGGGCCGACCTACGTCGACGCAGCACTCGACAAGCTGCTCGGCCGGTGAGCCGCAGGTTTGAGAATTCCAAAGTGACACCTTGGAAAACTCACACAACGGGTCTGGGGGAACGGCGGCCTCACGCCTGCCGGTACCACGCCTTGGTGGCCGGCTTGATCCAGTGCACCAGCAGCGGGATCGTCGCCGGCCACAGGCAGCAGCTCGTCAGCCCGAAGCAGATCAGCACGAGGTGGAACACCCACGCCCAACCCTTCCGCGGCGCCAGCAGGCCGACGACGAACGCGGCGGCGCAGACGAAGCCGATACCGAAGTAGACCGCGGCGAAGATCCTGCCCATCGCGCTCGGCTCGGTCACCTCGTGCTCGGCGGTGAAGTTCTCGACCTTGAGCGCCCAATCGGGATCGAGCAGCGCCCACAGGCCCAGCCCGGCGATCACCAGGTAGAGCAGCACCATGGCGCCGCAGTAGACCTGGAACCAGCCGACCACGGCGGGCCTGCGCAGGGGCGGCGGTTCCATCGCGTCGGCTGATCGCATGGCCCCTTCCTACACCATCTTTCGCGCCGCGCCGAGCGTACGGCGGTAGAGGTAGACGATCATCGCGACCGTCGCCAGCACCGCCAGCAGCCGGGCCGGGCCCTGGTGGCCGCCCGGCAGCAGCTCCGGGTTGGCCGCCACCACCACCGCCAGCAGCACGCCCATGATCGCCTCGCCGGTGATCAGGCCCGAGGCCAGCAGCATGCCGGAGTTCTCCAGCGCCACCTTCTCCGGCTCGCTCTTCGGCCGGAACGCGCGCAGCGCCAGCCAGGACAGCATGCCGCCGAGGAAGATCAGCACCGACAGGCCGAACGGCAGGTAGATGCCCACCGCCACCGCCAGCACCGGCGTGCGGAACGCCGCCTTGGCCCGCTTCAGGTACTCGTCGAGCGCGATGATGAGCACCGCCAGGCCGCAGCCGAAGAAGATGAAGTTCCAGTTGATGCCGGTGCCGAAGATGCCCGTCGACAGGTCCTTCATCAGGCTGGCCTGCGGCGCCGCCAGGGGCTTCACGCCCTCGCGCACGGCGCGGCCGATGCCCCGATCCTGGTCCAGCAGGCTCAGCACCAGCGGGATCACCGACGCCGACGCCACCGTGCCGATCACCAGGCAGAGCTGCTGCTTCCACGGCGTGCTGCCCACCACGTGGCCGCACTTGAGGTCCTGCAGGTTGTCGCCGGCGATGCAGGCGGCCGTGCAGATGAACGCCGCCAGGAAGATCACCGCCGCCGGGCCGACCTGGCCGGCCACGCCCTCATTGCCCATCAGCAGCACCAGCAGCAGCGAGCTGATCACCACCGTGGCCATGGTCACGCCGGACACCGGGTTGTTGGAGCTGCCGACCAGGCCCGTCATGTAGCCGGCGACGCTGCTGAACAGGAAGCCGAAGCCCAGCATCAGCCCGGTCATCAGCAGCGCGATCATCGCCTTGCCCTCATAGTCGCCGAGCACGGCGTGGAAGGCGAAGAACAGCGGCACCGTCATCACCGCCGCGGTCAGCAGCAGGAACGGCAGCGGCGTGTCCAGCTCGGTGCGGGGCGCGCCGCCGGTGCCGCCGCTGCGCTGGGCGCGGAACGCCGCCAGGCTGGCCTTGACGCCGTCGCGCATCGGCTTGAACAGGGAGATCAGCGACCAGATGCCGCCGACCAGCATGCAGCCGATGCCGATGCGCCGGCACTCCTGCCACGACGCGTTGGCCACCTCGCCCCACTGCTCGGCCGACAGCGCCGCCAGCCCGGTCCCGGCCGGCACACCGGCGGCCTGCAGCAGCCGTTCCTCGTTCATCAGCCAGTTGACCGGCACGCCGATCAGCGTGCCGATCACCGCGCCGCTCAGCATCAGCGTGCCGATGTTGGGGCCGACGATGAAGCCGATGCCGAGCAGCGACGGCGCCAGCGTGGCGTCGGCCATGAACAGGTAGCGGCCGCCGAGCAGCCCCTTGGCGGTGGCGACGCCCTCGGCGAGCACCTTGAAGCCGCCCTCGCCCAGCTTGAACAGGGCGCCGATCACGCTCGACTCCAGCAGCAGCCGGAAGCCGATGGCGCCGGCCTTGCCCGCCGGCTTCGCCTGCTCGTCGTCGGCGTCCCGTTCGACGCCGCCGGTCTTCAGCACCTCGGCCGTCGCCAGGCCCTCGGGGAACGTCAGCCCGGTGTCGACGATCAGCGCCCGCCGCAGCGGCGTGGTGAAGACCACGCCCAGGGTGCCGCCGACCACCACCATCAGGAAGATCGGGCCGTAGTCGTAGCCGCTCCAGGCGCCCATCATCACCAGGGCCGGCACCGTGAAGATGATGCCCGACACCGTCGACGCGCCCGCCGACGCGATCGTCTGCACCTGGTTGTTCTCCAGGATGTTGGACCGCCGGAAGAAGCGCAGCACGCCCAGCGCGATGGCCGAGGCCGGGATCGAGGCCGCCACCGTCATGCCGACCCGCAGGCCCAGGTAGGCGTTGGCCGCCGCCATCAGCATCGCCAGCACGATGCCGAGCGCCATCGCCTTCAGCGTGATCTCCGGCAGGCTGCGTTCGGGGCCGACGACGGGGGGGACGGGGGCGCTGGATCGGGACAAGGGGACCTCGCGGCTTCTCGAGAAGGGCCGGACTCTAGCGGCGCGCCCATCGCGGTCCCACGCCGCAGGTCGGGAAGGATGCACGACCCCGCACCGTCCGAGCGCCGCTACACTGCCAGCCTGCGCCGGCGCGGCCGGCGCCCGACCCCTTGGATTCCCTTTCGAAGGAGGCAACCGTGCGGATCCCCATCCTCGCCGCCCTGCTGGCCCTGGCGCCGGCGTTCGCCCAGTCCGTTCCCGATCTCACAGCACCCGAGCGCCTGCGCGCCGGCGACCAGCCGATCGACGTCGGCCAGTACACCGGCCACGCCGGCCCCCTGGTCGGTGACCTCGACGGCGACGGCAGGCCCGACCTCCTGGTCGGCACCTTCCGCGGCCACATCCAGGTCTTCCGCAACGTCGGTGACGGCAAGGAGCCGAAGCTCGCCGACCAGGGCCTGCTGCAGGCGGGCGGCAAGGACATCCGCATCCACAACTGGTGATGCATAGGCCTCAGTCCGCAGTTGGCGGACCTGGACGGCGATGGCCACAAGGACCTCATCACCGGCTGCTATGAGGGCAACGCCTACTGGCTGAAGGGGCTCGGCAAGGGCGCCTTCGCCGAAGCGGCCCTGGTGCCGAACGCCGATGGAGAACCGCTGCGCGCCGGCCAGTACTACGACACCAAGTGGCAGGCGATGGACAAGGACCTCGGCCTGTCGGCGACGCCGGTCGACTGGGACGGTGACGGCGACCTCGACCTGCTGCTCGGCACCAGCGAGGGCCGCATGCATCTCTCCCGCAACCTCGGCAGCCCGACCGCGCCCAAGTGGAGCGCCGCCCTGGAAGTGGTGCAGGCCTCTGGCAAGGAGCTGCTGCTGGAGGGACGCCACTGCCTGCCGGTGGTGGCCGACTGGGACGGCGACGGCCGCTGGGACCTGGTGACCGGCAGCTACGCCGGCGGCGCCTACTGGTATCGCAACACCGGCAAGGCCGGCGCGCCGCAGTTCGCCGCGGTGCAGGAGCTGGTGGCGCCCACCGACGGCAAGGCCAAGGACAAGGCCGACCGGCCCGGCACCCGCAGCCAGGTGGCGGTGGCCGACTGGGACGGCGACGGCCGCCTCGACCTGCTGCTCGGCGACTGCCACATGCAGCCGCCGGCCGAGGAAGGCGGCCGTTACGAGTTCCACGGCTACGTCTGGCTCTACCGCCGCACGCCGTTGCCCGGCGGCGACGCCGCGCCCGGCAAGCAATGAGGCCCTGATGCTGCGCGTCACTGCCCTGCTGTCCGCCGTGCTGGTGACGGCGCCCTGTCTGTGGGACAGCGACACGCTCGACGACGAGCTGCGCGGCCTGCCCGAGGCGTTCGACCTCGTGGTGGGCCGCTGGCACCGCCATTCGGCGTTCTACTACCAGGCGCGGGTGGCGCGGATCCAGGCGCTGCCGGCGCCGGGGCCGGCGGACCTGGACGACCTGGCGGTGGCATTCGAGCACCTCGGCGAACGCGACGCGGCGATCGCCACCATGGCCCGGAAGCAGGCGTTGCTGGCCGGCGCGCCGGATCCGGAGCAGCAGTACCGGTATCACGCCAACCTGGGCACGTTCCTGGCGCATGCCGGCCGGCTGGACGAGGCCCTGGTGGAACTGCGCGCGGCGGTGGCGCTGAACCCGGCCGCGCACTTCGGCCGCGAGCGCTTCCAGATCGATCTGGTGGAGTACGCGATCGCTGCGCGGAAGGACCCGGCGGTGCGGCAGCGCAGCTTCCTGCAATGGGCGGACTATCAGCTGCCGCGCTGGCTGCAGTTCCAGAGCGGGCGCGCCGACCTCGAGGCGCGGCCGGACCGCGAGCTGGACGTGGACGAGGCGATGACCGCGGTGGCGGGCATGCTGCGCTTCGGCGGCCGCGAGGGCGCGGAGCTGTACCGCTCGCTGGCGGTGTTGTACGAGGCGCAGGGGCACCTGCATCTGGCCTGGTGGGCGCTGCAGCGGGCGATCGAACGCGGCCACGGGGCGGCGGAGTTGCTGCAGGAGCAGGCGCGGGGCATCGAGCGGCACTGGCGGGAGGCGAACCAGCACAACCGGAAGGCGACGCCGATCCCGGATCTGGCCGGGTTCCGCGCGCAGCGGGCCTCGGCGGATCGCTGGGTCGCGGCCTTCCAGCAGGCCGAAGGCGAGGCGCTGGCCCGCGGCGAGGACGTGACCGGGGACGCCGGTCTGCAGGCGTTGCTGGCGCTGGCCGATGCCGCCGAACCGCGGCCCGTGGTGTACGGCTGGTGGGTGCGGGTGTGGGCGGTGATGGCGGCGTGGCGGTGGTGGGTGATGGGTGGTGGGTTGGTGTTGCTGATCTGGCTGCTGG
>CAZMGG010000093.1:0-22787 GCA_964565715.1 uncultured candidatus Brocadiaceae bacterium
CAAATCCCAGGGGGTCTGGGGGACAGCGTCCCCCAGATCCAGAAACACCCGAAACTCCTTGCTCACGGGTGGGCAGTCCCCCCCCAGCCGCCCCTGGGTAGCCCGCGCAGGCGGAGTTCGCTTCGACGGCTTGAGCCCGGACCAAACGGTGCGCGTTGGACACCTCCATCGGCGGCAGTTCCCCCGCATCGCGCTGGCCGCGATCGTCCTCGGAACCCGGGAGCCGCGGAAGTCCGCGGCAACCCGACCTGTGCCCCCAGCACCGCGCCGCCGTGCGTGCTGTTCAGCCGGGCCGCACCAGCCACATCGCGCACGCGCTGGCGGACGCGCTCGGTGGCGCGCCGATGCCCCAGGCCTCGGTGAGGCGGCGCACCAGCAGGTCGAAGTGCACCGGCGCCTCGGCGGCGAGCACCGCCTTCAGGTCGGCCAGCAATCGCGCGTCGGCGCGACGTTCGTGGAAGTCGTCGGCGCTGCCGCCGCGGAGATCCGCCGGCACCGGGTAGGCACGACCGCCGTCGGGATCGGACTGGGGTTCGGCGACGGCTTCCGGCGGCGCCTCAACGTCTGTTTCTGGTTGCGCCAGCTTGGCCAGCAGCGCTTCCGTCGGCGTCGGATCTCGTCGCGCAGAATGTCGAGGGCGCGAGCAACGCATGGCCCACTTGCAAATGACGTGCCTGGCTGCTGATCCCGGGGGAGAAAGCGAGGGGCAACGGGTCGATTCGAGTGGCTTCGGCAGGCGGGCCGGCGGGCCGAGTTGCACGTGCTGTCGTGTCGGCGTTGCTCGGGCACGCGCTTCCGGGCGTCACCGGGCTCTACGTCTACGTCCACGCCGACCAGAAGGTGCTGCGGGCCGCGATGGAAGACGTAGGGTCGGACTTCGGCGCGGAGCAGGAGTGATGCCGAGGCGTCTTCGATCGTGCAACCCGCGTGCGCGCCGAGTAGACTGTCGGCGTATGGACGTCGCAACTGGGAGTCGGCTGATCGAGCTACGTCGTCGCGTCGTTGCCGGCTTCGACAACAACAACTGGGAGGAGTTAGGGCTGCTCACCGGCCAGAGTCAGGTCATTGACCGACACCCGCGGTTGCTGCGAAGCCTCTCATGGGGCGACGAGGACTACGATGGGAATGTGCTTGAGGTGCTGCGGGGCATCGTCGAGCGCGATCCGAGAGCGCTCGTGGTCATCGAGCAATATGTCGACAGGAACTTCCCCGGCGAGTCAACCTACATCTCGGCGAAGCCAGCGGAACGCAAGATCTCCTTCGCGCCCAACGTGTTCGCGGTGCCAGACCTTGACGTCGAACTCGACCTCGTAGCAGTCATGATGCCCTTCTCCGCGGAGTTCTCCGGCGTCTTCCAGGCGATGGAGGGTGCGTCGACCGCGTGCCGGCTGCGCTGCCTGCGAGCCGACAGCATTTGGGAAGAGTCGACCATCATCCAAGATGTGTTCAACCTGATCTTTCGGGCGCAGGTCGTCGTGGTCGACTTCACCGGCAAGAATCCGAACGTCCTGTATGAGACGGGCATCGCCCACGCGCTGGGAAAGCACGTCGTGCCGATCACGCAGGCGATGGACGACGTGCCCTTCGACATGCGGCACCACCGCGTCCTAAAGTATCTGAAGAACGGCGAAGGGCTCGCAGCTCTGCAAAGCCAGCTGACAAAGAAGCTCAAGCAGTTCAGCGTGCAACCTCCCCCGCCCACCTCGGAGGCTCCAGCCAAGCCCACCGCCGAACCCGACTACGGCGACATCCCGTTCTGAGCCAGAGAGGCGCCCTGATGTTTCCGCCCGACGTGACCACGTGGCTGACGAACGTGTTCTCGGCCTGCAACCGCAGGTTGTCGAGCAAGCTCTCGAACAACCCGAACGTGCCGGAAGAGTCACTCGACATGACGTGGATCGAGCACGTGTCGCAGTATTCGGCGCCGGTGGTGCTCTCCTCATCATGGACCGTGAAGCTCGAAGCGCACTACCTTGGGGCGCTGCGGCACTTCGGAGGGTGGGAAGTCGCCGACGTGGGCATGCTGCTATTTGTCAAGCGCGCCGGGAAGATCGTGCGCAGCAAAGTGGCGTTGCTTCAGTCGAAGCGGCTCTATCCCACAACGAACACGGTGAAGGAGGAGCACAAGATCGACTACGAGATCGGGTTCGCGAGACTGGCAGATCCAGAGATCCTGGCGCGGTCGATCGCGGTGGAAGCCGAGTTCGAGTTCAACGCCGGGTGCAAGTATGGAGCCCTGAAGGCCGGCTCGAAGCAGGTGCACGCGATCGACGCGTTCACGAAGCGCAGCGGCATGGCGGTCTATTACCAGCTCTACAACCCGTGGGCGGTGCCGTTCGTGCGTCGCATCCCCCTGGCCGGCTACTCGGAGCCTGAGGGCGAGCCCCAAGTGGGCACGCGCATCGTGCCCGCGAGCGTTGTGCACCGCCTGCTTGCCACGCAGAAGGACGGGTGGACGCCGACAAGGGCGGATCTCGGCGAAGGCTGGCGCCTCGAAGATTTCGTGGGCGGCCTGTTCCCCGAGTGCAGAGCGGGAACTCCGTTCGATCGGATCACGGACGAGAACATCCAAACACTCTTCTACCGGCGCTCCGGACCGATCTCGGCCGCCATCGCCATCACGATCGAAGCCCCGAGCGGGAGCGGAGACTGAGCACGCCCAGTGCGCCGGGGCACCCTGGCATCCGCACGCGGCGGGCGTAGGCGTAGGAACAACAAGAGCAGGGCGAGCGCACGGCCGGCTGGGCTGGCACTTTCGGCGGATCCAGTCGGAGACCGGCGTGCTCCGGGAGACGGTTCGGAACTACCTGGTAGCGGCCGGGATCCGGATGCGCGGCGAACGGTCTCGTCGACTGCGGCAGCCCTGGCAGGGCACCCTCGCAGTACCGTGCGCCAGGATCCCGCAGCGCAGGAACGCCGGTACCTCCCGCACGCAGAACCCAGGCAGTGCCTGGCCACGCTCCTCGACCTGCGCCAGGAACGTCGCAAGGTTGGCCTGCACGGCCCGATACAGCACCGTTCGTTCGGGCTGCCGCCGCTCCCGCGCCGGGTGATGCGTCCCCGCGCCATCTGCGCCAAGCATCCGCACGCGATCACCTGAAATCCCGGCCGCAGGCTGGAATCCGCAGCCTGCCCCGCCGCCATCTTCCGCCCCCTCACGGCAACCGCACGCCGTCCGCTGCGACCACGCAGCCGCCACGGTCCTGCAGGAGCCGCAGTCCCGACTCCATGACGGCGCGCACGTTGCTGCCGAGCCGCGTGATGCCGAACTGGCGGGCGCCCTCGCGCAGCAGGTCCTCGACGCCGAGGCCGACGTGCTGGCGCAGCACGAACGCGAGCGCGTTGCACACCTCCATCGGCGGCAGTTCCCCGGCGTCGCGCTGGCCGCGATCGCCCTCGGGGATCCGGAAGCCGCGGAAGTCCGCGGGAACCTGCCCTTGCGCCCACAGCACCGCGCCGTCGTGCGTGGTGGTGACCCGGGCCGCACCCGCGACCTCGCGCACGCGCTGGCGGACGCGCTCGGTGGCGCGGCCGATGCCCCAGACCTCGGTCAGGCGGCGCACCAGCAGGTCGAAGTGCACCGGCGCCTCGGCGGCGAGCACCGCCTTCAGGTCGGCCAGCAACCGCGCGTCGGCGCGACGTTCGTGGAAGTCGTCGGCGCTGCCGCCGCGGAGGGCCGCCGGGGCCGGGTAGGCACGCGGGCCATCGGGATCGGGTTCGGGTTCGGGTTCGGGATCGGGCTCGGCGACGACCTCCGGCGGCGGCGCCTCCACGTCTGCCTCGGGTTGCGCCAGGTTGGCCAGCGGTGCTTCCGGCGGCGGCGTCTCCACGACCGGCACCGGCACCGCCAACGGCTCCTGCAATGCCGCCGCAATCAACCCTTCCAGGCGCCGCAGTTCCCCCGCAGCGTCCTGCCACCAGTCCGTCGACCACACCCGGCACAGCTTCCAGCCCAGCCGTTCCAGCACCGCCTGCCGCAGCCGGTCCCGGTCCCGCGCCGTCGCCGCCGAGTGATAGCTGCGCCCGTCGCACTCGACCCCCAGCAGGTACCGCCCCTTCGCCCGCGGATCCACCACCGCCAGGTCCACCCGATACCCCGAACACCCCACCTGCCGGTGCACCTCGTGCCCCAGCCCGCGCAGCGCCGCGTCCACCGCGCGCTCGAACGGCGACTCGCAGTCCGCCAATGGATCCAGCGCCACCGCCTCGGCGATCGCCGCCACACCGCGGGCGGCATAGTCGAGGAACGCCCGCAGGTGTTTGGCGCCTGTACTCTGCGTCCGCGACAGGTCGATCTGCTCGGCCAGCAACGAACTGAACACCACCAGCTCGCAGCGCGCCCGCGTCACCGCCACGTTCAGCCGCCGCTCGCCGCCCTGCCGGTTGAGCGGCCCGAAGTGCATGTACACCTTGCCCGCCGCGTCCGGCCCATAACACACCGAGAACAGCATCACGTCGCGCTCGTCACCCTGCACGTTCTCCAGGTTCTTGACGAACACCGGCTCGTCCTGGCCGTCCGCGAAGTGCCGCTCGATCTCCGGATGCTTCCGCCGCGCCGCTTCCAGCAGGTCCTCCACCAGCGTCTGCTGCGCCATCGAGAACGTCACCACGCCGTAGCTGCGCGCCTGGGCCGCCGGGTCGCGCAGCCGCCGTACCAGCTCCGCCACCAGGGCCTCGGCCTCGACTTTGTTGCTCTGCGAGCGGCCGCGGTCGTACACGCCCTCCACCCGTACCAGCTTCACGCCCAGCCCGGGGTCCACCGCCTGCGCCGCCGGGAAGGTCAGCAGCCGGTTGTCATAGTAATGATGATTGGAGAACGCGATCAGCGACTCGTGCCGGCTGCGATAGTGCCAGCGCAGGTACATCCGGTGCAATCCCGCGGCGCTGCACTCGTCCAGCACCGACTCCAGCTCCTCCATCGCGTCGTCGTCGAACGCCTCCTCCTCGGCCTCCACCTTCTGGAAGAACTGGGTGGGCGGCAGCTGCCGGCTGTCGCCCACCACCACCGCGGCGCGGCCGCGGCCGATCGCGCCCACCGCGTCCCACACCGGGATCTGCGAGGCCTCGTCGAACACCACCAGATCGAACGGCGGGACCTTCGGGCCGAGGAACTGCGCCACCGACAGCGGGCTCATCAAGAGACACGGCGACAACCGCGGCAGCAGGTTCGGGATCCGCGCCAGGAGCTGCCGCACCGGCAGGTGCCGGCGCTGCTTCTTCAGCTCGCGCAGCAGGATCCCCACCTCGCTGCTGCCAACGCTGGATTCGCTGGCGGCCGGCAGCTGCGCCGAGAGCCGCGCCCGCACGACCGCGGCGCTGAGTTCGATCAGCTCGCGGTCCAGCGAGCGGAACGACTCGATGCGGCGCTGGTGGTCGAGGCCGCGGAACTGCGCCAGCGCGGGTTCCTGCCGGAGCAGCCCGTGCAGCCATTCCTCGCGGAAGCTGCGCTCGAAGCACGGCAGCGCCCGGTCCGGCGCCACCTCGCCGCTGGCCACGGCGGCCTGCAAGGGCGCGAGGCCCTGCTCGCGGACGCTGCTGGCGGCGCGCACCCAGGGCGTCCAATCACGCAGGGAAGGCAATGCGGCGGCGAGGTCCCTGGCGCGAGCCTGCATGGCAGCGGCGAAGTCGGGCGCCTGGGCGTCGGGAAGGGCCTCGGGACCGAGCTGCAGGGCCGAAACGGCCTGCTGGAGGGCCTTCTGCAGGGCACTCCAGGCCTGGCGGAGCTGACGGAGCGGTGCGGCCACCGCGCCGCCGTCGAGGGCGGCCCCGGCGACGTCCTGCCAGGTCTGGACGCTGGCGTCGGTGGCATCGAGCCGCGCCGCCAGCACGCGCCAGCGCTGGGCCCGTTCGAGCAGTGCTGCCAGTTCGTCCCAGTCACTGTCGGCGCCACGCCAGCGCACGCCGAAGGTGGCGCGGGCATCGGCATCGGCGCCCTGCAGGCGCGCGCCCTCGGCCTGGGCTTCGGCGGCGGTGGCGAGATCGGTCAGCACCTGCGCCGGTGCGGGCAGGCGGCCGCCCACCGCCGCGGGCCGCAGCAGGGACCTGGCGCGCCGCAGGCCGAACACGCGCAGGATCCAGATCGTCTGCCCCCAGCGTTCGTAGCTGGCGCGGACCGTGGAGAGGTCGATGGCGAGCAGTTCCGGGCGGAAGCGCGGTGCCAGCTCCGCGAGGAGGGCGGTGCGGCGGCGGCCGGCCTGGAGCCAGCGTTCGGCGGCCTCGCGTCGGGCGGTCGCGTCGGCCGAGCGCACCAGTTCGAGCGGCACCGGACCTTCCAGCAGCAGATCCGCCAGCTCAATGAGTTGTGTCCACTGCACGCGGCTGGCGGCGGTGGCGGGGGCTGCCAGCGCCGGCAGGCCGAGAACGGGTGCCATGGCGGCGAGCGCCTGCTGCGCCGCGCTGGAAGCGTCGGTGAGCGCCTGCAGGCAGGGCGCGAGGTCGCGGGGCAGGGCCGGGTGCCAGTCGGTGAGCGCGCAGCCGCGCAGCGGATGGCGGTCCGGCACGCCGAGCGGCCCGGCCGTGACGGCCAGCGCCTCTACGGCCTCGCGCATCGCGGCGCGCGCCGCGGCATCGACGTCGGTGCGCAGCCCGCGCACCAGCGGCGCCTCGGGCAGGCCGACCAGCGCAGCCACCACCTGGAACACCGACTCGCCGATCGGCCGCTCCCGGTGCAGGGCCTGGGCGTGGTCGTTGAGGCGCGCGCGGGCCTGCTGCAGTTCGGCGGCGCGGGTCGCCCAGGCCTGCGGCTCCCGCTGCCGGCCCACCGCGAGCGCCTCGCCGAGCTGCTCGACAACCGCGCGCTTGCTGCCCTTGTCGCTGTGCAGCTCGAGGCAGAACGGGCCGAGGCCCACCTCGGCCAACCTTCGCTGCACGACCTCGAGGGCGGCGCGCTTCTCGGCGACGAACAGGACGCGCTGGCCATCGCCGAGCGCCTGCGCGATCAGGTTGGTGATGGTCTGCGACTTGCCGGTGCCGGGCGGGCCTTCCAGCACGAAGCTGCGGCCCTGGACGGAGGCCAGCACGGCGCAGAGCTGCGAGCTGTCGGCGTCCTTCGGACAGAGCACGGCGGCGGGATCGCCGCGGTCGAGTTGGTCGGGCTCGGGGAAGGCGCCGTCCTGGACGAACTGCGCCTCGGGCGTCTCGATCAGGTGACGCAGCAACGGGCTCTGCAGCAGGTCCGGGGCGCGCTCCTCCAGGTCGAGCCACATCAGGTGCTTCTGGAAGCTGAAGAAGCCGAGCCAGGCCTCGGGCAGCACCTCCCAGCGGTCGACGTCGAGCACCGCGCGCCGGAAGCTGTCGAGCACGGCGGCGACGTCGATGCGCTCGTCCTCGGGCAGCGCGTCGAGCCCGGGCACCGCGATCTCGAACTCATCGCGCAGCTTGTGGAGCAGCGACTCGTTGAGCTGCGGGTCGTCGTCGGCGAGCTGGAGGCGGTACCCGCCCGCCACGCTGGTGCGTTCGAGCTGGACCGGCAGCAGCAGCAGCGGCGCGCGCCGTTCCTGGGTGGCGCCCGGCGCCTCGAACCACTTCAGCAGGCCGAACGCGAGGTAGAGCGTGTTGGCGCCGGTCTCCTCCAGGCTGGAACGCGCCGCGCGGAACATCTCCAGCAGGCGCCGCTCCAGTTCGTCGGCGGCGAAGTCGCCGTGCAGGCGCTGCGCCTTCAGCTGATCCTGCTGCTGCTGGCGGAGCTGTTCTTCGGTGGGCGTGCGCTCGCCACGCGGGTCGTCGGCGGCGCGCGCCGGCGCCGGCAGGATCTGGAACGGCTTGCCACCCTGCAGGGCCTCTTCGAGCTGGCCGAGGTCGGCGGCGAGCAGCCGCACGGTCTTCTTGCTGGCGCGGAAGTTGAGCAGGCGGTTGCGCAGCGACAGGTCGAGCAGGCGCTGCTTCCAGCGGTGCAGGCGATCGGCGGGCTCCGGCGGCGGCGCGGGCGTGGGCTGGGGTTCGGGCTCCGGTTCTGGTTCGGGCTCAGGCGCTGGAGCCGCGGGCGGCCGCGCTGCGGCGGCGACCGGCGGCGGCGCGAACACGGCGCGGCCCGGCGGGACCGGTGCGTCCGGCGCCGCGGCTGCCTCGTCGGCGACGGCGCCGTCGGCGGCGGTGAACGCCTGGGTGCGGACCGGCAGCGGCCGGAAGCCCGCACGCCTGGCGGCGCGGACGTCCACCGCGTGGCGGAAGGCGCTGTCGGCGGCGCAATGGCGCTTGCCTTCCGCCAGCGCCTCGGTGAACGACGGCGAGGGCGCGCACAGGGTCGTGCACTCGACGAGGCACAGGTCCCCCAGCTCGACGCGCTTGCGCAGCGGCAGCGGATCCTCGACCGCGGCCTCCGGAAAGGTCTGCTCGACGCACCAGAAGCCCGCCAGCGCGTGGCCCTCGGCGAGCACCAGCAGCGGATGCAGGCCCACCTGCTCCAGGCACGCGGCGTAGAGCACCGCGAGGTCGAGGCAGGTGCCGAGCCGGTCCTGCAGCACCTGTTCGGGCGTGCGCACCTTCTGGCCGTGCTCCTCGAAGCTGGCGGGCGGATTCACGTAGGCGATGCCGCGGGCGCCGAGCGCCTGGAAGACCGCCTCGGCGATGGCGCGGGCCCGCCGCGGATCGCGGCCCTGGTAGCCGTTGAGCCCGTGCTGACCGGTGCCGGCGGCCAGCCGGCCGGCGGCGTCGCGCAGCACCGGCACCAGCGCCGGGTGGTTCGGCAGCACGAACGCCGCCAGGATGGCCGGCAGCGAGCCGGCGCCGGGCCATTCGTTGTAGGCGAGCAGCTCGAGGGGAACCTCGGTCCTGCAGAGGGGAGCCGCGGCGGCGCCGCCGCGGACCTCGGCCTTGAGCAGGACGCGCTGCCGTTCGATGGCGTTGGCCAGCGCGTCGGGGCGGAGCTGCAGGGCGACCTCGGTGAGGTTGTAGGTGGCGCCCGGCGGCACGGCGGCGACCCGCGCGGTGAAGGGCCGGGCCAGCTCCGGCTCGAGGCTGACGGTGACGGTGAGATCCTCGGCCGTCGCCGGGCCGCCGTTCTGCAGGCGCACGAGCTGCACCAGCGGCACGTCGTTCTGCTGCATGGCGAACGTGACCGAGCGCGCGCAGCTCACCTCGATCCGCAGTCCTTCGGCCGTCATGGGGCGACGCAGCGTATGCGATGGGCCGGTGCGGCCCAATGCGGCGGTGGCCCTTGTGCGATGGCGGGCCGCCGACCTACCCTGGACGCCATGTACGACCCGCAGATGGTGGCGCCGATGCGCGCCGAACTCACCGCGCTGGGCGCCGAGGAACTGCTGACCACCGACGCGGTGGACCGCTGGGTGGCGGACAAGGGGTCCGGCCTCCTGGTGATCAACTCGATCTGCGGCTGCGCCGCCGCCATGGCCCGGCCCGGCGTGCGGCTGGCGCTGCAGCACAGGGTGAGGCCGGCGCGGCTCGCCACGGTGTTCGCCGGCCAGGACAAGGAGGCCACCGCCCGCGCCCGCGGCCACTTCGCCCACATCCCGCCGTCGAGCCCCAGCGTGGCGCTGTTCGCGGACGGCAAGGTGGTCGACTTCCTGCCGCGCTCGCGCATCGAGGGCCGGTCAGCGGAGATGGTGGCGCAGGATCTGGTGGCGATGTTCGATCGCCACCTCGGCGGTTAGCGACCGCAGAACGTCGGCTGGATCGATGCTAGGATGCCACGCGTGCCGACCACCCCCACCCAACGCCTCGCCCGCCTGCTGCGACACGCTCGCGCTGGCCTGACGCGGGCTCGAGCCGACGCGGCGGCGAGCGCACGCGCACGAGCGTGGCTCCGGGCACACCCTTCCCAACTGCCGGAAGTCGACGAGCTGTGGCTGCAATGCCTGGATGGCGAGGGCCCCTTGTGCCGGTGGCTAGAGTCGGACGACGGCCCGGAAGCCTGGCGATGCGACCTGCCCTTGCACAGCGTGCTGGCCGGCCATCCCTTCCCCGATCTGCCGCAATGGATCGATCCCAGGAAGTGACCCGGGTGGTGGCCGACGCCGCTCGCCTCGTCGGTGAAGGCCAGATCGTCGTGTTCGGCAGCTCGGCCCTGGCCTTCTGGATGCAGCAGGCTCCCGCCAGTCGTGATGTTGATGTCTGGTGTGAGCCCACCGATCGCGGCCATGCCGTCCAGGCATTGATGGGCGAGCTGTCCTGGTATCACGATCGGCATGGCGTGTTCGTCGAGGTGTGGGCGCCCGAGACGTTCGCCGCGCCGCTCGACTGGCGTTCGCGCTCACGCTCGATCACCATGGAGGAGCAGGCGGTCACGATCGTGCTCCCACATCCGCACGATGTCCTCATGGCGAAGCTCGAGCGCATGGAGGTCAAGGACCGGGAGCACATCCATGCGATCCTGAGGGAGTTCCCGATGAGCACTGGCATGCTGGAGCGCCTCGTGGCGCAGGTCCCACACCGCTCCGGCGCAGTGGCTGCCGATCGAGCCGCCCGCTTCGAGGCAGGCCTCGCCGAGCTGCGCGCGATCCTGGGGTCGTCGGCCGACTGACGCCCCAGGCGTACCGACCGCCGGCGCGCCCTATCGCTTGGTCTTGATGTCGGCGCCCTCCAGCCGCGCGCCCATCAGGTGCTCGACGAAGTAGTCCCACATGCGGTGGGTGAAGTAGTCCTGGGCGCGGCCGAAGCTGTGGCGGGCGCCGGGGATGATGAGCAGGTCGAAGCGCTTGTTGGCCTTGATGAGCGCGTCGGCGAGCCGCATGGTGTTGGCCGGGTGCACGTTGTTGTCGATCTCGCCGTGCACCAGCAGGAGGTGGCCCTTCAGGTTCGGCGCCAGTTCGGCGTTGGTGGGCACGCGGATGTCGAAGCGGGGGTCGCGACCGGCGCTGCCGTTGCCATTACCGTTGCTGCCCGTACGGGCCTCGCCGGCCTTCTCGCCGGCCTTCTCGCCGGCGCCCTCCGCCGTCTTCTCGCCGGCCTTCGCCGCCGCCTTCGGCACCTCCTTCAGGCCGTGGTACCGCTCCGACCAGGAGTTGTTGTAGATGTTGTTGTCGTGGTTGCCCGCCGACGCCACCGCGACCCGGAAGAAGTCGTTGTAGGGGGCCACCAGCAGCGCCGCCGCCGACATGAAGCCGCCGCCGCTGTGGCCGAAGATCCCGACGCGGTCGCGATCCACCCAGGGGAACCGCAGGGCGAGCTGCTCGATGGCGGCCTTCTTGTCCGCCAGTCCGTAGTCGCGCATGTTGTAGTAGCCGAAGTTGGCATAGGCGCGGCTGCGGGTCGGCGCGCCGCCGCGGTGGCCGACCTGGATGACGATGAAGCCGAGCTGGGCGAGCTGCTGGCGGCTGTTGGCGGCCGAGAACGTCCAGCTGACGCCCTCCTGCTGCGGTCCCGGATAGACGTTGGCGATGATCGGGTAGCACCGGCCCGCGTCGAAGTCGAACGGCTTCCACAGCGTCCCGTGCAGATCGGTGACGCCGTCGGCCGCCTTCACCGTGAACAGCTCCGGCGGCTGCCAGCCGACCTCGCGCAGCTTGGACAGATCGCATTCGCCGAGCACCATGATCTGGTTGCCCTGGGCGTCGCGCAGCACCGACGTCGGCGCCTGGTCGGGCCGCTGGGCGTTGTCGACGACGAAGCGGCGGGACGGCGACAGGCTCGAGGTGTGGGTGGCGTCGCCCGGGTCCAGCAGGGTCAGCCCCGTGCCGTCCAGCCGCACGCGGTAGAGGTGCTCGAAGTAGGGGTTCTCACCGGCCTCGCGGCCGTTGCCGCGGAAGTAGAGCCAGCCCTGGTCCTCGTCGACCTCGACGATGCGGCTGGCGCGGAAGGCGCCGAACGTGATCGGATTCTTCAGGCTGCCGTCGAGCGCGTGCAGGTAGAAGTGCCCCCAGCCCGAGCGGTCCGACCACCAGATCATCTCGCCGCGCTTGTCCAGGTAGCGGGTCGCTTGCGGGAAGAACGGACCGTCCACCGCCTCCTCGCGGTGCAGCACCTTCACCTCGCCGGTGCGTGGATCGCACGAGCAGATCTCGGCGGTGCGCAGCGTCCGGTCGCGGCGCACGAAGCGCAGCTCGTTGGTGCCCTTCCGCCAGTGCACCTCCTGGAAGCTCTCGTCCTTCGACTTCTCCGGCACCCGCACCAGCTTGCCGGTGTCCTTGTGGAACACGTAGAGCTCGGTGCGGCGGATCGCCTCCTCGCCGGGCATCGGATACTGGTAGGTCTGCAGGCTCGGCCGCGGCTCGGCCAGCGAGTCGACCAGGAACAGCTCGCGGACGCCGCGGCCGTCGCGGCGCGTCACGTAGAACGCCGACGAGTCCTCGGCCCAGGACAGGCCGCCCGGCACCGACGGCCGTGACGCGCCCCGCGCGCCCTCGGTCGATCGCTGGGTAGAGCCCTCGGTGTTGCCGGTGCCACCGCGGCCGCCGCCGGGCCCGCCGCCGCCGAAGCCGTACTGCTCGACGCCGTCGGTGGTCAGCGCCACGGCGGCCTTCTCGTCGTAGCGGAAGCGCGGCCGCGCCGGCGCCGCCGCCGGTTCGGGCTTCACCTCGGCGCCGCGGGCGGCCGCGCCCTCGACCACCGCCGCCTTGACCTCGCCGGTGCCGGCAGCGCCGGCGGCGGCATCGCCGGTCGCCGCGGGCTCGGTGGCGACGGGCGGCGTCGCCGGCTCGGCCTGCGGCTCGCCCCGCAGCAGGAACAGGTTGTGGTCGCGCACGAACACGCCGAGGCTGCGATCGGGCGAGAACGCCCCGACGGTGGCCCCACTCCGACCGCCGCGACCGCCGCGGCCCTGGCGCTGCTGCGCCTCGCCGCCGGTCCCCTGGCCGCGCTCGCCCTGCTCCTGGCCGCGCTGTTCCTGCTGCTGCTCCTGCTGCTGTTCCTGTTGCTGCTGTTCCTGCCGTTGCTCCTGCTGCTGCTCCTGCTGTTCCTCCTGTCGTTGCTCCTGGTTGCCGCGCTGCTCCATCATCCGCTGCAGCCATTCGCGGCGCTGCTCCTCGGACAGGCCCTGCGGCATCGTGTTGCCGCGCCCGGACGCGGCGCGCCCCTCGTCCTTGATCGCCCGGGTCAGCCGGTCGAAGCGGAAGCGCCGGCCCTCGCAGGTGAACGTCAGCGCCTTGCCGTCATCGGTGGCCTTCAGATCGCCGAGGTCGAGCTGCGCCGGATCGAGGGCCTTCTTCAGCGCCTCGCTCAGCCGCGCCGCCAGCACGTCGTGGTCGAACAACGGCTCGCGCGTGCGCGCCTCGGGATCCACCAGCCAGTAGCGAGTGCCGCTGCTCGACTTCCACCGGTAGAGGAACTGGTCGGTCTTGCCGATCCAGACCGGGCTCACCGCGGTGCTGTAGCTGAACGGGCGGAGGAACTCGGCGGAGAACTTCTCGGCCTGCGCCCAGTTGGGCTCGGTGACGCGCTGCTGGGCGGCCAGCGCCGGCTGCAGGGCGAGAACCACGAGGGCCAGAACGGTGGGATGCGGACGGAGACGCGGCATGGGCGGAGTCCTGGGGGCTGGAACCGGCGCGCCATTGGAGGCGGCCCCGGCCGCCGGTCAACCACCCCCCACCGCCGCCGTCGGCTTTTCCGCCGGCTACGGCGCCTGCCGCCAGGACGGCAACGCCATCGCCCGCAGCCGCTCGCCGGCCTGCGCCTCGAGCGCGTCGAATTCCTGCTCGTCGAAGAAGGGGAAGCGCGCGAGGCTGCCGCGGGCCCGGATCGGCGCCCGCGCCAGTTCCTGCCGCACCAGGTCGGGCGGCGCCGGCCGCCCGGTGGCGAACTCGACGACCCGCGCCGCCATCCGGGCCGGCTCCTGCACCAGTTCGTGGTAGGCGACCACCAGGTGCCGCCGCGCGTCGCCCGGGAAGCGCAGCACCCACTTGTCGACGAAGGCGTTCCAGTAGTCGATCTGCTGCCGCGCGAAGACCTGCCAGCGCTCGACGGTCGGCGAAACGCCCTCGCCGCGCAGCCACAGGCCGAAGTTGGAGGCGATGGCACGCACGGGGCTGCGCACCTGCACCAGGTAGCGCACCTCGGGATGGAAGACGAGGTCGGTCCGGCCATCCAGCAGGCCGAAGTCGTGGTTCTTGGCCAGGTTGGTGGCGGCGTTGGCGCACGGCGCGTGGCCGCAGCCGCACCAGGCCGGATCGCGCGCGTCGCAGAAGGTCACCTCGCCCTCGAAGTAGCGGCGCAGGAACTCGAACAGCGCCGAGTTGCCGCTGCGAGGGAACGACACGCCCTGGGTGCGCCGGAGGCCACCGGGCAGCACTTCCGGCTCGCGGCCGGCGGCTTCGTCCCAGCGGAAGCCGAACTGCGCGAACAGCGCCGCATCGGTGCGCTCCACCAGCGCGCGCGCGCCGGCGTCGTAGAAGCAGCGCCAGCCGGGATAGCCCGCCGGGTCACAGCCGTGCGGCACCGACAGGGCCTGCGCAAGGCCTTCGGGCACGGGCCCGGTGGCGCGCAGCGCCGCCAGCACGCCGCGGCCGGCGGCGGCGGAGCGCACCGGGACGATCCCGCCGGGGTCGCCGCCGGCCCGCTGCCCGACCAGGCGGCTCAGCGGCCCGCCCGCGGCCAGCCCGCGGGCCAGCACCACCGGGAACGGCTCCGCCACGCCGCCGCACAGCGCCGTGTACTCGGGATCCGGCACCGCCGCACGGCGCTGATCGCTGAACCAGGCCGCGTAGAAGTGGAACGGGTTCGGCGCCACCAGCACCCGCGGCAGGTGGCGGTGGCTCTGCGGGATGTCGGCGGCGCCGAGGTGCGCCGGCAGGGCTTCCACCGCCCAGTCCGGCGGCGCCGCCCGCAGCGCCGCCCGCAGGAACGGGCCGTTGCCGTAGGGCAGTTCGATCAGGACGAATCGGCTGCTGAGGATCATCGCATCACCGGCATCGCTGCCGTCCGCGTGGCCGGGTGGGGCGACCCGTCCGGCTGCATCATCGTCACTCCCGCACGGCAGGCTGCATTGGACCTCGCCGGGATCCGGGGAGAACATGCCTGCCATGCCGTCCTTGTGGTCCCTGGCCCGCCGTGCGCTCGCGTCGCTGAGCGTGGCCGTCTTCGCCGTCCTCGCCCCGCCGGGGACACCGGCCCAGGATCTTCCCGAATGGCGCGAAGTGCCGGTGCCCGGCGAGACCGCGCCGCTGCGCTACGCGGTCCTGACGCCCGCGGATCACGACCCGGGTCGCCCGCTGCCGGTGCTGCTCGCCCTGCCCGCCGGTCGGGCCGACGGCGACGCGGTGACCGCGGCGCTCGCCGCGCACTGGGGCCAGGCCCGCGAGCACGGCTTCCTGGTGGTGATGCCCGCCCACGGCGGACGTCCCGAGCGCGTCCTGCCCCTGCTCGAACGGCTGCGCACGACCCAGGCCATCGCCCAGGGCGGCATCCATCTGGCCGGAACCGGCACCGACGACGCCTTCCGGCTGGCCCTGCGGCAGCCCTGGCAATTCCAGAGCCTGACCGTGCTGGCGTCGGTGCTCCCCGCCGATGCCAGCGGACTCGCCACCCTGCGGCACCTGCGCCTGCGGCTGCACGTCGGCACCGACGACGCCAACCTGGTGGCCGAGTGCCAGCGCTCGGCGGCGGCCCTGCGCAGCGTCGGCGCCGATGCGAGCTGTGAGTTGCACCACGGCCAGGGCGCCGTGCCCGCGGACCTCACCGCCGCCGAACTGGCGCAGGCGCTGGCCGCCCTGCACGTGGCCTCTGAGCCGCCGGGCGCCGAGGGCGCCGTCGCCGCGGCCCTCGACGCGTTCCACAGCGCCGCGTCGATGGCCGACGAGGACCGCTACTTCGACCTGCTGCCCGACGACGCCGTGTTCCTCGGCACCGACCCGGGCGAACGCTGGACCGGCGCGCAGTTCCGCGCCTTCGCGATGCCGTACTTCCAGCGGGCCTCGGCGTGGATCTACGTGCCGCGCGCCCGCCACGTCACCGTGGCCCCCGGTGGCGCCATGGCCTGGTTCGACGAGGTGGTGGCCAACGATGCCTACGGCGACTGCCGCGGCACCGGCGTGCTGGCCCTGCGCGATGGCCGCTGGCGGATCCTGCAGTACGACCTGACCATCCCGATCCCGAACGACCTCGCGCGGGGCGTGGTGGCGCGGATCCGGGCGTTCGCCGCCGGCCGGCCGGCGCCGGTGACGACGGTGATCGTGGTGCGCCACGCCGAGAAGCACGCCGAAGGCGACGATCCGGGGCTCACCGCGGCCGGCACGGCGCGGGCGGCGACGCTCGCCGGGATGCTGCGCGACCTGCCGGTGCGCGCGGCGTTCTGCAGCCCGTTCCGCCGCACCCGCGACACCCTGGCGCCGCTCTGCGCGGCCCGCGGCCTCACGCCGGTGGCGCTGCCCGCGGCCGATGGCAAGGGTCTGGCGGCGCGGATCCGTGAGCACCACCAGGGCGAGACCGTGGTGGTGGCGGGCCACTCCAACACCGTGCCGGCGATCCTGCAGGCGCTGGGCGTGACCGAGAAGATCGAGATGACCGAAGCCGACTACGACCGGCTCTACGTGGTCACCCTGGGCCTCGACGGCCCCCGCCTGCTGCCGCTGCACTTCTGAGCCGCGGGGCGCTCAGCGCAGCGTCAGGCGCAGCCCGTTGGTGACCGCGAAGGGGATCGGCGCGGTGGCGCCGGCATCGAAGGCGGCCACCTGGGCCGCGGCGAACATGCCGACCAGGGCGCCGTTGCCCGGGATCGGCAACGGGAACGGCAGGTGACCGAGGGCGGTCGGTCCACGGGTGTTGCCGGTGCCAGTGATGGCGAACGTCGTCACCAGCGCATCGGTGTGCTGCATGCAACCGGCCGGGAAGCCCGGCAGCGGCACCGACGGCCACAGCGGATTGCTGCCGAGCACCAGCACGGCCAGGGCATTGCCGGCGAAACCGGTGGCCTCGAGCACGAATGCGGCGTTGCCCACCACCGGATCCTGGTTGGTGAACAGGGTGCCCAGCGCGCCATTGGCCTGCGCGCACGGCAGCCCGGTGGGCACCACGCCGAGGGCATCGAGCGGCGTGCAGAACAGCCGCACCTTGGCGGCCTGCGAGGCCAGCAGGGTCCACGCGGCGCCGGAGCGACGCACGGTCGGCACGCCGAGGCCGTTCGGCTCGTTGGGGAACACCGACCAGCCGGGATCGGTCCACACGACCCAGCACGGCACGCCCTGCTGCAGGACCACCACCTGGTCGAGGTTGGCGCCCTGCCAGGCGGTGCCCAGGCCGGCGGCGATCTGCCAGGTCCCGCCGCCCAGCCGCTGGAGCGGCGTCTGGTTGGTCGGATCGTCGCTCCACAGCTCCACCGTCATGAACCGCGACCCGGTGAGCTGCGTGTTGCCGGTGCACAGCTGCACGGCCTGGATGACCATCGTCGCGGTGGGCGTGATCTGCCAGGCGTGGGTGTTGGGGCCGCCGAAGCCGTAGCCGGTGATGACGTTGCCGACGCTGGTGTTCTGGTCGTTGAGCCCGAAGCAGGACGGGGTCTGGGCGGAGATGGGCGCGGCGAGGACCGCGACCACGAGGAACGCATGGAGGTTGGTCATGGTGGGGATCGGGAAGCGGGAAGGCGGCCACCATACCACCTGGGCGCGGTGGCTACTGCGACGCCGCGTTCTTCATCACCTGCACCTGGCCCGAACTCGACTTGCTGATCACCACGTCGAGGTAACTGTTGCCGTCCAGCCGGCCGATCGCCGCGCGCAGCGGGTTGTTGTCGGTGGCGAGATCGGTGCGGGTGAACACACCGGCGCCGTCGTTCACCAGCAACTGCACGTTGCTGCTGCCGCCATTGGGCGACAACGTCACCAGATCCAGGTCGCCGTCGCCGTCGATGTCGCCCGCCTGCAGGTCCGAGGTGTTGATCAACACCACCGTGGTGCCGGCGGCGGCGAATGCGGCCGGATCGGCGTTGCCGGTGTTGCGCAGGAGGACCAGCCCCTTCGTCGCCGGGTCGGTCACCGCCAGGTCCCGGCGGCCGTCGCCGTCGAAGTCGCCGATCGCCACCGACGTGGCGCTGGCGCCCACCGCATAGACCACGCTGGCGTCGAGCACGCCGCCGCCCAGGTTGCGCATCACCTCGACGTTGCCCTCGGCATCGACGGCCACCACCACGTCGAGATCGCCGTCGCCATCGATGTCGCCGAGGTCGAGCTCCTTGAGCGACACGCCGACGCCGGCGGGCAGATGCACCGCCGCGGCGAAGGTGCCGTTGCCGTTGCCGCGCAGCACCGAGATGGACGCAGCGCCGTTGTTGACGACCACCACGTCCAGGTCGAGGTCGCCGTCGATGTCGCCCAGCCGCAGCTGGCCCGGACCGACGCCGGTGGCGTAGGTCACCGCCGCGGCGAACCCGCCGCCCCCCGTGTTCAACAGGACACCGAGGTTGTTGCTCGTGCTGTTGCTCACCACCAGGTCGACGTCGCCGTCGCCGTCCAGGTCGCCGGCGGCGATCGCCACCGGCACAGTGCCGCCGCTGCCGAAGATCCCGCCCGCGGCGAACACCGCCCGGCCGTCGTTCCACAGCACCGACACGTTGTCGCTGCCGGCGTTGGCCAACGCCACGTCGACGTCACCGTCGGCGTCGAGGTCGCCCATCGCGATCCCGCGCGGCGTCGTGCCGACCGCCACCGGCACGCTGTCGAACAGGGCCGGGTGCCACGGCGCCGAGATGCCCGGCGCGCCGACGTTGCCCGCGTTGTCGATGCCGCGCACCCGGAAGAAGTAGTCGGTCGCGTCGATGCAGCTCAGCGCGGCGACCGTGAACGCGGCGGCGGCGGAGCCGGTGCTGGTGAAGCCGAGGATCTCGGTGCCGCCCGGCGTCGTGCCGATGGCGATCTCGTAGCGATTCAGGCCCGAACCGGCGTCGGCCGACGGGCTCCAGGTCACCGGCACATCGCGGAGCTGCCCGGACACGCTGATGGCGACCGTGCCCGACGGGGTCACCGTCGCCGGCGCCGTCGGCGGCGTGCTGTCCACGGTCACCGCCCAGGCCGAGGTGGCCGACGGCGCCGCGCCGCCGAGCACGTTGCTGGCCGTGCCGGCCAGGATGGTGATCGTGATGTTGCCGTCGCCGACGAGGCCGGTCAGCGTCACGGTCCTGGTCACGCCGGTGCCGCTGATCAACGGCGTGGCCGTGGCGGTCCCGGTGGCCTGGACCTGGACGTCGGCCGCGGTCAGGCTGACCACGTCGGCGTTGGTGTAGGCGACCTGGAATTGCACCGAGCCCCCCGCGGCACTCACCGTGGCGCTGGGCGCGCCGAGAACGACGCCGATCGCCGCGGTCCGGTTGGTGGTCGAACGGGCGCAGCCGGCGACCAGGATGGCGGTGACGAGGACGAGCGGGGCGAGCCGACGTTGGCGCATGCGGTTCCTCCTCCCAGGCGAGGACGGGTCTCGCCGCTGGCATCGGCCGGTCGCGCCCTCGGGCTTGAGGTTCGGAGCCGATCTGGCGCCGGGGACGGCCCGGTGCGGTGGCTAGAATCGCCCGCACCGCCCACGATGACACGGCCCTACGACGACGCCTCGACCTGGCACGGCTTCCTGCGCCTGATCAGCCGCGACTTCCGCATCGGATCCGCCTTCGGCGTGGAGGTGCGGATGTACTGGCTGGCGGCGATCCTGGTGCCGCTGCTGACGCTGCGCTGGTGCTGGCCCGCGGCCAGCTCGGCGATCGAGGCGCTGTTCCTGACGGCGGTCACCTTCGCGCTGCTGTTCGTCGTGATCTGGACCCACGAGATGGGCCACATCGCCGGCGGCTGGCGGTTCGCCATCCGCAGCGACCTGATCACGCTGTCGCCGATGGGCGGCGTCGCCCACCTGTCGGCGCCGATGCCGACGCCACGGATCGATCTGTGGGTAACCCTGGCGGGCCCAGTCGTGCACTTCGCCTGGCTGCTGGTGTGCTGGCCGTTGCTGCTCTGGCTGCCGGTGGACTGGGCCAGGATCGACGCCTGGACCTTCAACCCGCTCCGGTTCGTGCTGTGGTTCCTGGTCGAGGTGAACTGGACGCTGCTGCTGTTCAACCTGCTGCCGTTCTTCCCGATGGACGGCGGCCGGGCCCTGCGGGCGCTGCTGGCCATGCGCTGGCACCCGAACCGGGTCACCATGTGGGTGACGTCGCTCGGCATCGCCGGCGGCGTCGCGCTGGCCCTGTGGGGCCTCATGCGGCCCGGCACCTATGGCGCGATCTGGCTGCTGATCGGCATCGTCAACGTGCAGGCCTGCCTGCGCGAACGCCAGCTCGCCCGGCATGCGCCGATCTACGGCCTCGGCGCCACCGAGGTGCGGGCGCCCTGGCAGCAGGATCCGGAGGCGTGGAAGCGCGGCGCGGCCGGCGACCATGACCGGCCCCGCCTGCACCGGCCGTCGTGGCTCACCCGCTGGCGCAACCGGCGGTCGGCGCGGCGGGAGGAGCAGGCCCGCGAGCAGGCCGCCGCGCTGGACCGCGAGGTGGACGCCATCCTCGAGCGGGTGCATCGCCACGGGATGGCGTCGCTGTCGGCCCGCGAGCGGAAGGTGCTGCAGCGGGCCTCGCAGAAGAAGAAGGGCGCGGGCTGACCACCGAACGCCCCCCCTCACGACCTCACTGCGTCATCACGACGCCGAAGTGGTGGCCGAAGTTGATGTTGCCGCCAAGCTCGGTCGCCGCCTGGAAGTAGAACGGCGAGGTCAGCAACCAGGCCTGGTTGGGCAGCAGCAGGGTCTGGCTGGCGGCGCCGTTGGCGTCGAGGAAGCCGAACACCAGCATGCTGGTGTTGAGCAGGTCCAGGTGCCAGAGGCCGCCGATGCCGGCGAACGGCACGCCCGGCACCATCTGCCCCGCCGAGATGAAGGTGGCGAACGACGCCGTCGGCGCGCCCTGCACCTGGAAGGTGATGTTGGTGCCGATCCGGCGGTTGGTGCTGATCCAGTAGGTCGGCCCCACCACGTCCTTGATCGAAACGTTGTCGATGTTCATCCGCGGGTTGGCCGCACCGCCGAGGTAGGCGCGCTGGAAGTACAGCCGCAGCGTCACGTTGCCGGTGGTGGTCGGCGTGAAGCGGCCGCAGAGCTGGGCCCGCTTGGTCTGGCCGACCGTGTAGGCGCCGAACGCGAAGCGGGCCACCTCGACGTTGTCGACCTCGGCCCAGATCGTGCCGATGTCGGCGTTGCCGACGTTCGGGTTGGAGGTGCGGTGGCCGGCGACGTCGGCGCGGATCTCGTAGGTGAACCCCTGGATCATCAGCACGGTCTGCTCGATCCAGTTGGGGGCATAGGGCGGCGGCGTCACCTGGCCGCCGGCGTTCACGCCGAACGAGTCGCTGACGCCCATGCCGGTGGTGTCATAGGTGCTGTCGAGGCCAGGGTTGACGCTGTAGGCGCCGCCCATCACCCAGGGGGCCAGGGTGCCGGTGAAGTCACCGTTGGTCACCCACTCGTTCTGGGCGGCGAGGGGCATGCCGACGACGAGGACGGCGGCGAGACGGGAAAGGAATCGCATGGGAAGGAATCTCCGGAAAGGGGGCACGCGGGATGTTACGGATGCCGCCCGCGCCCGGCAGTCCCGTTGCCTGGACGTTTTCGTCCGTCCGCGCCGCCCTCGCCCGCGCCTGCCCCACCCGATCCACCATCCTTCCGGTCGTCCTTGCCGCCCTTGCCGTCGCCACCCTTGCCACCGGGCACGTCACGGATCGACACGTTGTCGATGCTGATGCGCGGGTTGTCCTTGCCCGCCAGGTACTCGCGCTGGAAGCAGATGCGGAGCGTCGTGATGCCCGTCTCGGGCACCGTGAACCGGCCGCTGAGCTGCATACGCTTCGCCGTGGCGGCGCTGTAGTCGCCCATGGCGCAGCGGGCGACCTCGACGCCGCCCACCTCGGCCCAGACCGTGCCGATGTCGGAGTTGGCGCGGTTGGGGTCGCCGGGCCGATGCCCCAGCAGGTCGGCGGTGATCTCGTAGGTGAAGCCCTCGACCAGCACGAGCCGCTGCTCGATCCAGTTCGGCGCATACGGCCCCGGCGTCCGCTCCCCGCCGGCGAACACCCCGAACGAATCGCTGGCGCCCTTGCCGGTGACGTCGAGGCCCTGCTCGTGCCCCGCCTCGATGCAGAAGGCGCCGCCGGTGACCCACGGCGCGAGGCGGCCGGTGAAGGTGCCGTTGTCGACCCACTCCTGCGCCGCCAACGGTGCGGCAGTCATCACCGCGAACCACAGCGTCCAGCAGCAACCCGAGGGAATCACCACGGCGCGCCATGCTAGGACCCGACCCGGCGGGGGAAACAGGAGAGCACTATATTGCATAGGGCGAGACCAGGTGCTGCTCTATGTTGCTTGACAGCTCCGGAATCAGGCCCAGAATGGCTCGCCCGAAACTCCGCCGCCAAGACCCATGCTCGACCTCAACACCCACCCGGACCGCTACCACCACTGGAAGCTGCGCATCGACGGCCCGGTCGCCCACCTCGATCTCGGCGTCGACCCCGATCATCCCTTCGCCGAGGGCTACGAACTCAAGCTGAACAGCTACGACCTCGGCGTCGACATCGAACTGCAGGATGCGATCCAGCGGCTGCGCTTCGAGCATCCCGGCGTGAAGGTGCTGATCGTCGGCAGCCAGGAGGATCGCGTGTTCTGCGCCGGCGCCAACATCGGGATGCTGGGCGCCTCCTCGCACCCCTTCAAGGTGAACTTCTGCAAGTTCACCAACGAGACGCGGCTGTCCCTCGAGGACCTCTCCCGCAACTCCGGCGTGCGTTCGATCGCGGCGGTGAACGGCCCGTGCGCCGGCGGCGGCTACGAGTTGGCGCTGGCCTGCGACGAGATCCACCTGGTCAACGACAACAGCTCGGCGGTGTCGCTGCCCGAGGTGCCGCTGCTCGGCGTGCTGCCCGGCACCGGCGGCCTCACCCGCC
>CAZMGG010000094.1:0-4636 GCA_964565715.1 uncultured candidatus Brocadiaceae bacterium
CGGCGATCAGCACGCAGGGGATGCCGGCGCGGCACAGCTCGGCGAGGAAGCCGTAGGCGGCCTGCTCGGCCTCGGGCGGCGGCGTGCTTGAGTCGTACACGTCGCCGGCGAGCAGCACGGCGTCGACCTGGTGCTCGACGGCGGCGGCGAGGAGCTGGCCGAGGGCTTGGCGCTGCTCGGGCAGGCGATCGCGGCCGCGCAGGGTCTTGCCCAGGTGCCAGTCGGCGGTGTGCAGGAAGCGCATCGCGGGCGGTGCGGCGTCAGAGGCCGCGCAACGGGTCCTTCGGCCGCGCCTCGGCCGCGACCTCGTCGGCGCGCGTCGCCCAGGCCGGGAACGGGAAGCGCAGCAGCACCGGTGCTGGCACCTCGGGCTGCTGCACGATCATCGAGCCGGGCTTGAGGATGCCGGCGCGGGAGCGGCCGACGGCGCCGAGGAAGCCGTAGTCGGGCCGTTCGGCCTCGGCGAGGTCGAGGCGGCCGACCACGCGCAGGGCGGCGTTGGCGACGATGCGGTTCTCGACCTCGCTGGCGGTCTGCTGGGCGCCGATCAGCACGATGCCGAGGCTGCGGCCGCGCTCGGCGATGTCCACCAGGATCTCCTTGAGGGGGCTGCTGCCCTCCCGCGGGCAGTACTTGTTCAGCTCGTCGAGCACGACGAAGACGAGCGGGCGGTTGCTGCCGGCGTGCTCCTTCTCCTCGAACAGGCGCTCGAGCAGGGCGCCGACCACGAAGCGCTGGGCCCGTTCGTGCAGGCGGTGCAGATCGACCACGGTGAGCTGGCTCTGCCGGAAGTCGAGGCGGTGCTGGCCGGGCCGGCCGGCGCCGTGGCCGCGCAGCAGGTGGCCGACCTTGCCGGCGGCGGCGCGCAGCCGGCGTTCGAAGGCCTGCACCGTGCCCGAGGCCGCCCGCTGCGCCCACGTCTCGGCGTGATGGCAGACGCGATCGACGAGCTGGGCGAAGTCGGTGACCTCGCGCCGATCGTCGCCCTCGCCGAGGAAGATCGTCGGCTGGTCCTTCGGCGAGGACCGCGCCGCGTCGAGCAGCTCGCGTTCGACGCGATCGACCACGTAGGCGAGCTGGCTCTGGGCGTCGTCGGCGTCGGCGAACAGGAAGCGCAGGAGGCGCTGCTCGGCGAACTCGCGCAGGGTCCAGAGGAACGAGGTCACGCCCTCCTGGCGCTGGCCGGTCTGCGGCGTCACGCCGCCGGGGCCCGCCGGCGCCAGGAACCGCACGCTGGAGAACGGCCGCGCCGGCAGGCCGAGCCGTTGGTACTGGGCGCGGATCTCGGCATCGACCCTGCGGTTGGGCCGGTCGAGCCAGAGCAGGTCCTCGCCCTTGACGTTGAAGACGATGGCGTGGGTGTTGGCGGCGCCGGCACCGAACGCACCGCCCTCGAACAGCGAGTGCAGCAGGAACGTGGCGTAGCTGGTCTTGGTGGCGACGCCGGAGATGCCGGAGATGTTGACGTGGGCGCCGCGGGTGCCGTCGAGGAACTCCAGGTTGGCGAACACCGGCTCGCCGTCCCGCGACAGGCCGATCGGCACCTTGTGCTGCATGCCGTCGAAGAACAGGGCCTGCTCCCGTTCG
Source organism: uncultured candidatus Brocadiaceae bacterium (assembly GCA_964565715.1). Lineage (GTDB taxonomy): Bacteria > Planctomycetota > UBA1135 > UBA1135 > UBA2386 > CAZMGG01. The sequence continues at coordinate 1,588 of CAZMGG010000094.1, forward strand.
GCGCCCGCGGCGCGATGCACCTCGCGGCCGGGCAGCGGCGGCACGAACACCTCGGGCTCGACCCGGGTGACGCGCACGTGGGCGGCCTGGGCGATGCTCGCGGGCAGCACCCCCTGTTCGACCAGGAACACGTCGCTGTCGAAACGGGCGCCCTCGTGCCGCGCCCGCACCAGGTCGACGACGCCGTAGAGCATCACCTGGCGGCCGTCGGGCAGCGGCGTGGAAACGTGCACCACGTCGTCGAGCTGCAGGTACTGGCCGTCGGCGACGGCGACCCAGAACTCCAGCGGCGTGGCGTCCTGGGTGCCGAGGATGCGGCCGACGGGCTGCGGCGACGGGCTCACGCGGCGCTCTCTCCCAGCACCGAGGCCTCCAGCGCCCGGCGCAGCAGCAGCGGATCGCCGAGCCGGTGGCGCAGGTGGCCCTCCAGGGCACCGATCGGGAACAGGTTCTGCGGCGCCCGCGGATCGCGCAGGGGATCGCTGGCGAAGTGCGGCAGGCAGGCCGCCGTGAGGTCGGCGAGCCGCCGGGCCTCGTCGAGACCGGGTCGGACGCCGGTCTCGCAGCGGACGATGCCGGCCCAGGCGCTGTCGTGGGCGCGGCCCTCGCCGATGCGCTGGTACCAGGAGTAGCGGTCCTGCGGCGCCGAGCGCACGAGGAACAGGGGCGTGCGCTCGCCGATCCGCAGCCGCGGCAGCAGTTCGGCCTCGGCGGGCGGCAGATAGCTGCGCAGGAGGCGCTTCACGTAGCCGACCAGCGGGCCGTCGGCGCTCAGCGAACTGAGCGGGCCGTCGAGCAGGACCAGTTCGGCGACCTGCAGCAGTTCCGGGCCCAGCTCGGCCTCGGCCCTGCGCATGGCGTTCTGCAGGCCGCGCAGCGGGGCGTCCGGCCGGTCGTCGGCCACGGCCTCGGGCTCGTAGTGCAGCGCCATCCCGCCGATCCGCAGCCGGACCGGCTCGACGGCGAAGCCGCCGCTGCAGGCGGCGATCCGGCCGATGCGTTCGCCGAGCACGCGGGCGCGGCCGTTGGCCAGGGCGGCGCCCACCGCGAACGAGCCGAACAGGCCGAAGTGGGCGCGCCCGCCCCGCTCGACGACGAACCGGCACTCGATGCGGCGCACGCCGTCGACGAACGCGAGGTGCGGCGCGTTCTTCGGCAGCCCCGGCCGCAGGGCCTGCCACGGGCCCTCGACGCCGAGTTCGACCCGGGCGTCGGGCGCCTCGGCTTCCAGCATGCCCGCCGTGCCGTCGTAGTCTGCCGCCCACGGATCGATCCGCAGTCGATAGTCCCTCGCCATGGGCGGGAGTGTAGCGGGCGGGCGGGCCGGTTCCGCGGCTAGACTCGCGAGTTCGAAGATGTCCGCTTCATCCCCCCCGCCTCCCGGCCCCGTGCAGCAGTCGGTCCAGAGCCCGATGGAACAGCCTGCGGAGACCACTGCGGTCCCGCCGCTGAGTCTTGGCGATCTGGTGCAAGCTCGCGCCTCGCGACACCCACCACACCACCTCTCGCTGCTTCCGGGTGAGGAGTCGTCCGCGAGCTCCCAGCAGTCGCCCGAGCATCGCGCGATCGACGGGCGTGCCCGCGGACCTGGACTGGACTGGGCCGGCTACCCCTTCGTCGGCGTTCGCAAGCAACCCGATCGTCATCTGGCGCTGCCGCCGCACCAGCCCACGCGCTTCGTTCCGCCCCACGGTCCTGGCCCATGCCTCCGGTTGCCGCGGCGCAGAACTCCTTGCCAGCCGGTCGACGAAGCGATCAGCGGTGCGATCGGCGGCCTCGCGAGCGAGCGTCATGTCACCCACCTCCGCCGACGCACCGCGCAGCGCCGCGCGCCATACTCGCTCCCTGGCCGTGCCGAGATCGTCCATCGCTGCGTCGTCCTTGTTCGTCGCCGCGAAAGTCGATGATACGAATCAGCAACCGGCCGGCAAGAGCGCAAGAGCTCACCGGGGACGTAGCATGCTCCGCGTCGCATCCATGATGAACCGCCCGCCTCTGCCTGCGGTGTCGATCAGGTGGAGCAGGCGCTGCTCCTCGGGGTCCGCAGGCCCGCCGTTGCCGTTCTTGACCCGGGTCCACACAGCCGCACCCCTGGCACGATCGGAGTCGTCGAGTCCGTTGAATCGGAAGGCAGCGTCCATGGCGAGGAAGTCTTCCACTTGACGCGTGTGGTTCATCGCAGCCACGACGCGAGCGTCACGTTCCAGGCAAATCGGAAACACCGTTTCGGTCACGCCTCCGTCGATCTGATGCGAACTCGTCTTGTATATGATCCACCCCTTCGGGCACTGCGGCCAGAACGATGCGGACGCTCCTTTGTCGAACACCAGATAATCGTCTCGGTCGAGCATTTCGATCTGGATTCTCAGATGTTCATTGGCCTCGCGAAGCTGGGCCTCCTCCCTGAGATCGTTCCGCTCGATTGCCGCACGCAACTGTCTTGCGCGGTGCAGAGTCAGATTGTCCAGGAGACTGCGGACCCGGGCCTTTGTCCCCCGATCGTGCAGGCCTCGTGACCGTACAGTTGCGTCGACGCCGGGACTCTGAACGCCGCGCGAGTCGCCGCCGGTCCCGGGAGTGGCATCGACTCGATCACCCACCTTTCTGACCACGAACACTTGCTCGCGTCGGAGGGCAGCCACGCACTCGTCCATCTCCAGTGCATGAATGACGTGCGCAGGGCTGTCGGCGGTTGGGTCATGGCATCCCTTGAGGGTTCCGAACAGCAGTGCCGTCCCCAGCACCAGCGAGACGATCACGGTGATGTACCGCCGACCTCGCCCACCATGGTCGCTGCCTACAGCTTCTTGCATTGTTCGCATGTGATAGGGAAATCGATTTCGCAGATGACGGGGGATGAGTCGGAACAACGTACCTTGATGTTCAGGTGGCCGCTGTGTTTCTGCGCAGCCGAACAAGTCAGCTTGTTGATGGCGGTCACAGTTACCACATCTCCAAGGTTGACCGTGCGACTCGAATGCGGAACAAAAGGGTAGTTGTCATAATGCACTACAACCGTGTCGGACCCACCAGCGCCTCCGCAGCAACA
>CAZMGG010000094.1:4736-22535 GCA_964565715.1 uncultured candidatus Brocadiaceae bacterium
CCCGGGCGCGCTGGTTGCTTCCCGTGGAACCCGTTGGGCGCCGGCGATGGCCCCGGCCTTGTTTCTGGAACATGACCAGGCATCCTGGCCCAACCCATGCGATCCCCGTTCCTGCTGTGCGTGCTCGCTGGTTGCGCTGCCATGCCGAGCCAGGATTGCGCTCTTCTGATGAGGGCCATGACGTTTGCCGGCGCCGACGGTGGCATGCCCTACCGATGGTACGCGCCGCCGGCGGCGACGGCGCCCCTGCCCCTGGTGGTGTTCCTGCACGGCGCCGGCGAACGGGGCGACGACAACCGGGCCCAGCTGCGGCACGGCGTGGCGGACTTCGTCGGCGAGGCTCGGCAGGGGGCGCATCCCTGCTTCGTTGTGGCGCCGCAGTGCCCGCGGGGGAAGTGGTGGGACGGCGACGCCCTGGTGGCCCTGGTCGAGCACCTGGCGGCGCGGCCGGGCGTGGATCGGGACCGGATCTACCTGACCGGGCTGTCGATGGGCGGCTTCGCCACTTGGGACCTGCTCGGCCGCCGGCCGGACCTGTTCGCCGCGGCGGTGCCGATCTGCGGCGGCGGCCGGCCGGAGCGGGCCGCGGCCATGGTCCCGGTGCCGGTCTGGGCCTTCCACGGCGACGCCGATCGCACGGTGCCGGTCGGCAAGACCCGGGAGATGGCGGCGGCGGTGCAGGCGGCGGGCGGCGAGGTGAAGGTCACCGAGTATCCCTCGGTCGGCCACGACTCGTGGACCCGGACCTACGCCGATCCGGCGGTGCACGACTGGCTGTTCGCGCAGCGGCGGGCGGCGCCGCTGACGCTCGGCGACGCCGACCGGGTGGTGTTCCTCGGCGATTCGATCACCTGGGCCGGCGACCGCGAGGGCGGTTACATCGTCCGGCTGCGCGAGGCGCTGGCGGCGCGCACGCCGCCGCTGCGGGCGGAGCTGCTGGGGGCCGGCATCAGCGGCAACAAGGTGCCGGACCTGCTGGCGCGGCTCGACCAGGACGTGCTGGTGCAGAAGCCGACGCTGGTGGTCGTCTACATCGGCATCAACGACGTCTGGCACAGCGAGCGCGGCAACGGCACGCCGAAGGACCACTACGAGGCGGGCCTGCGCGAACTGCTGGCGCGGATCGCCGCCGGCGGCGCCCGCGTGGTGCTCTGCACGCCGACGGTGATCGGCGAGAAGACCGACGGCAGCAACCCGCTGGACCCGATGCTCGAGGAGTACGCGGCGATCTCGCGGCGGGTGGCGCGGGCGGCCGGCGTGCCCCTGCTGGACCTGCGCTGGCGCTTCCTCGAGCACCTGCGGGCGCACAACGAGGCGCAGGCCGAGAAGGGCGTGCTGACCAGCGATCGGGTGCACCTGAACGCGGCGGGCAACCAGTTCGTCGCCGACTGCGTGCTCGGCGCGTTCGGGCTCGGACCGGCGACGGCGCGCTGATTCAGGCCGGCGGGCCGGCGCGCAGGCGGGCGGCGCCGGCCTCCAGGGCCGCGGCGGCGGCGGCCAGCTCCGCCGTCGCCGTCGCATCGCTGCCCGCCGCCAGCCGGTACACGTAGACCAGCTCGCAGTGGGTCTGCCCGGGCGGCGTGGCCACGTTCAGCAGTTCGGCCCGCCGGCCGTCCAGCGCCGCGGCGGCGCGGACCAGGCCGCGGCCGAGCGTCTCGTCGAAGGCGTGCCAGTGGCAGTCGTTGCTGGGCTCGTGGCCGGCGCACCAGGCCGCCATCTCCGCCACCTCGGCCTTGGGCTTGCCGGCGAAGGCGCCCTCGTCGTTCCAGCCCAGCACGAACGAGAAGATGTGCTCGCGCGAGTCGAAGTGGTGCTGGTCGCGCCGCAGCGCGTGGTCGAGCAGCAGGTGTTCGAGGGGCGGCACCGGGCGCAGCCGGTCCGCGCAGTAGCGGCGATCGGGCAGGGTCAGCACCATCGTCGCGCCGGGCGCCAGCAGCCGGTGCCATTCCCGCAGGGCGCCGATCGGGTCGGCGCAGTGTTCCAGCACGTTGTGGGCCAGCACGAAGTCGGCGCCGGCGGGGAAGTCCTGGCGGGCCGCGGCGAGCGGTCGGACCGGCACCGGCGTGCCGGCGTGGCCGGCGAACAGCTCCTGCAGCTCCGCATCGGTGCGCAGGTCGTAGTAGCGGCACTCGCAGCCCTGCGGCAGGGGCTGCGGATTGGGGCCGGCGCCGATCTCGAGGCCGCGGCCGCGCAGCCACGGGCCGCTGGCCTGCAGGCGGAGCTGCAGGGTCTCGGACAGGGCCGTGCGCAGGCGGCCGCGGGCGATGCGGCCGAGCAGGAAGCGGAGGTGGCGTCGCAGCGCCTGCTTCACAGACAGGACTTCAGGATGCGGACGTCGTCGGCGAACGAGTCCGGCCCCAGCGGCCCGAACGAGAAGCGGATCAGGTCGCCGAGCGGACCGCGGTCGCCGCGCCGGGCCATGTCGCACAGCCGGCCCGGCAGGATGCCGGCCCGGTGGGCGAACAGGCGCTCGTTGAACGAGTCGCCGGTGAGTCCCTTGGGCAGGCGCAGCCAGTGGTAGAAGCCGCCGTCGCCGGAGAACAGCTCGAGCCCCATGCCCGAGAGCGCCTCGCCGTAGCGCTGGCGCTGGCCCGTGTAGAACGACGCGATGGCCTTGCGGGCGTGGGCTACCCGGTCCTGCTGCAACAACTCTGTGACGTAGAGTTGGCTGGCCCGCGACACGCCGCCCATGCCGAACGAGCTGTAGTTGCGGAAGATCTCGACGTGGCGCTTCGCCGCGATCGCCCAGCCCACTCGCATGCCCGGCACCTGCAGGCCCTTGGTGGCGGCGCCGAGGACGAACAGGTCGGTGGCGTCGATGTCGTCGATGTACTGCAGCGCGCTGACCGGCTCCGGATCGTGGAAGAACTCGTAGGCCTCGTCGAGCAGGGCGCCGCGGCCGGGCTGGCTGTAGTGCCGCACCAGGGCCTGCAGGTCCCTGCCGGTCACGGTGACGCCGGTCGGATTGCACGGGTTGCTCTTCACCAGCAGCACGCGGCCGTCGGTGGGATGGTCCTGCAGGGTCGGGCGGAAGCGGTTCTGCAGGTTGCTGGGGATCAGCGTGTGGTCGCGGCCCAGCACCTGCAGCACGTCCCAGTACGGCGTGTACTCGGTCTCCTCGATCGCCACGCGCACGTCCGGCTCGAGGAACGCCAGGATGGCGAACAGGGCCGGGCGGCCGCCGGCGAACACCGCCACGTTGTCGGCGGTGATCTTGCTGCCGTAGAAGCGGCGGTAGTAGGCGGCGATCGCCTCCCGCAGCGGCGGCTGGCCGTCCGCCTTCGGATACATCCGGTCGGTGGCGGTGATGGCGATCCGCTCGGGCAGCGGCGGGCCACCGGGCACCTGGCTGGTGAGCGGGAAGCCCTGCGCCCACGGGTGGGTGCCGGGCTCGCCCATGTAGGTGTGGGTGGCGTCGGCGAACCGGAACAGGGTCTCGTAGACCCCCATCGGCGGGAAGCGTCGGAGCATCAGCGGCCGCCGACGGTACCGGTGAGCCCGTTGCTGATCACCAGGTTCCCGGACGGTTCGGCGGCGCTGCCCTGGGCGTGGAACACGAGGCCGAGCAGGGCGGCATTGTTCGGGAACGGGATCCCGAACGTGGTGGTGCTGGCGGCGGCCACGGCGCCGACGGTAGCGGCGGGATCCACCAGCAGGAAGCAGTTCAGCGTGAGGCCGAACGGCGTCAGATCCAGCGGCAGCGGGCCGAGCGGCGAACTGGTGGTGCTGAAGCCGATGGCCAGCAGCGCGAACGTCGGCGCCGGCAGGGCGCCGAGCTGGAGCTGCGCGGTGTCGCCGAGCCAGGGCCGGGTGCCGCCGGCGAGCGTCAGCGGCGTGGCGTTCGGGTCGCTGCCGCGGCAGCCGGCGCCGAACGCGTTCCAGCTCGCCCGGTTGATCGGGCCGTAACGCCAGGTGTCGCCGAGCGCGCCCTGGCCGAAGGCGCCGTTCAGGTCACCGCCGAACATGACGATCTGCTCGCGCAGCGGGTCGTAGGCGAGCTTGCCGTACTGGCGGGCCGAGGGCGAGGTCGTCGGGCTGCGCTGGGCCCAGTTGCTGCCGTCCCACTCCCAGGTGTCGGCGAAGCTCTGCGTCGAGGTGCGACCGCCGAACAGCACGACGCGCTGCCGTGCCTCGTCCCAGGCCATGGTGTGGTTGTAACGGGCGGCCGGGCTCTGCGCCGGCGTGCGGCGCGTCCAGGTGTTGCTGGCGAGGTCCAGCGTCCAGGTCTCGCCGATCGCGACGCTGTTCCAGCGGCCGCCGCCGAACACCACGAGCTGGTCGCGCGCGGTGTCGAGGACCATGTCGTGGCCGTCACGCCCGGCCGGCGTGTTGGTGGTGGTGATCTGGGTCCAGTTGGTGCCGTCCCAGGCCCACAGGTCGTTGTAGCGGAGCTGGCCGGCGAAGTAGTTCCAGCCGCCGAACATCAGCGTGCGGCCCCGGGCCAGGTCGTAGACCATCGCCATGTGGTCGCGTTCCTGCGGCCAGACGTTGCCCGGCGCCGGCTGGATCTGCTGCCAGTCACCGCTCTGGCCCGGGCCGCCGGCGCCGGGCACCCACTCCCACAGATCCTGCACGTAGCCGTTGCCGCCGGGGTAGCCCGACCACATCACGAAGCGGTTGCGCAGCAGGTCGAACACGAGGTCCGACTGGATGCGACCCGGCGGCATCGTGGTGGGATTCTCCTGGGTCCAGGCGTCGGCGAGCGGATCGTAGGTCCAGGTGTCGTTGCGATAGACCTGCGTCGGGTCGATGCCGCCGAACAGCAGGTAGTTGCCGGTGACGAGGCTGTGGGCGATCTGCGCCTTGGTGCGGGCCGGCGGCGCAGTGGTGGGCGCCAGCTGGGTCCAGGTGACCTGGGCCGTGAGCGGCGTCGCCAGCAGCAGCAGGCCGAACGCGGCGGACAGGGTGAGGGCGGGACGGAGGGAGCGAGGGTGCGAGGTGGACATGGCGGGCATGGTAGCCCCGCGGCGGGTCTAGCGCGGCACGCCGGAGCCGTCGTGCGGCAGGTTGCCCCGCGCCGCGCGCAGATAGCCGAACGGTGTGACGTACAGCAGGTTGCTGACCCGCGACGTGTAGACGTCGGCGTGCCGTTCGATCTGCCGCGCCAGCCGGCTCTTGTCGCCGCCGGCCCGCATCAGCGGCCCCCAGTGCGGGTGACCGATCGAGGCGCTGCGCGCCACCAGGGGCGCGATGGCCTGATCGAGGGCCTCGCCGGCGGCACGCAGGGCGCGCAGCCGTTCCTGCACCGCGGCCACCGTGGCCGGCGCGCCGGCCGGCAGCGGCTCGCCGCGTTCCAGCCGCTGCATGGCGAGGCGCAGCCAGGCCTGCTCCTGGTCGAGGGTGTCCTTCTCGGCGATCAGCGCGGTGATCTTCGCCTGCTCGGCGGCGAAGGCCTGCTCGGCGGCCACCTCGACCTCCAGTTCGCGCAGCACCAGCGCCGTGCGCCAGCGGCGGATCTGGCTGGAGACGTGCACGTCGGCGTAGACGTGATCGCCGACGTAGAGGAACGCCTCGCCGGGCAGGCCGAAGTGCTGTTCCACCAGCGCGGCGTTGCCGCCCTGCAGCACGCGATCGGGGCGCAGCGACCCGCCGGCCGGCCGGGTGCCGCCGCGTTGCTCGTCGACCTCGAGGAACGGCGCGCTGCCGTCGAAGAACGCCGGCTTCCGGGCCTGCACGATGACGAGGTCGAACAAATCGCGCCAGCCGCCCCTGCCGAGCCAGCGGTCGAACGCGTAGCGCATCATCGGCTCGGTGTAGTGCCACTCGGAGTTGGTGGCGAGGAACAGCTTCTTGCCGGCGTGCCGCAGGTCCAGCAGCGTGCGCGGCAGGTCGGCGTCGAGCACCACGAAGCGATCCGGGTCGGCGATGATCTCCGCCTTCAGCGCGCCCTCCAGGTGGGCCGCGTCCATGGTCTCCTTCACCAGGGCATAGGCGGCGCCGTAGCCGATCTCCGCCGGCAGCGCGCCCGCATCGATGCGATCGACGAGCTGCCCGTAGAGCGAGGCCTCCGACAGGCTGAACAGGGTGTTGAGGAACACCCAGCGCGGCTCGCTCAGGTCCACCCAGACCTGGCTGTAGGCGCGCCGCTGCTCGTCGTGCTCCAGCAGGCGCGTGCCATGGCTGGCGCGGGTCACCCAGCCGAACCGGTTGGCCTTCACCAGGTTGCCCAGGGCGAGATCAAGCACCAGGCCGCGGGTGAACTGGTCGGGATCGAACGTCATCGGCCCCGGCGACAGGCCCTTCTTGCGCAGGCCCTGCACCACGTGCTCGAAGGCGCGGGCCTCCCAGGTACGGACGTCGTAGTGGACCAGCGTGTAGTCCATGTCGAAGCCGATCGCCTGCACCGACCGCATGTTGAGGGTGCGGTTGCAGAACACGCGGCGCTCGGGAGGCGGCGGGAAGCCGCCGGCGGGCGAGGTCATGGCGCGCGTTTGTAGCCGAACGCCGGCCGCGACGCAGTCGGTTCGTCAGTTGCCGGTGACGGCGAGCGCGGCCAGGGCCCGCTGCGCGCGCTCGGCCAGCGGGTGGTCCGGCGCGGCGATGCGGAGGATGGCCCGCGCCGTCGCCTCGCGCAGATCGTCGTCGTGCGTGCCGTGCGCAGGGTCGGGATCGGCGGCGAAGGCCAGCGTGTCGGCCAGTTCCGGCAGCAGCGCCGCCGCCGCCGGGCCGCGTTCGCCGATCACCACCAGGGCCCGGCGACGCACCAGCGGATCGTCGTCGGCGAGCAGGCGCTCGAGTTCGGCCAGGGTGCAGCGCGGGTCGACCTGCAGGGCGGCGTTGCACTCGGCGGCCGCCGCCAGGATCGCCTCGATGTCGGCGGGCGTGCGCGGCGCACCGAGGTGCCGGCCGAGGACGGTGATGCGCTCGGCGCCGACCAGGGTGTCGATGATCGGCGTGACGTCGCGGCACCACGGCGCGGTGACCGCCAGCGTGCGCAGGATCGCGGGCGCGTCGGCGACCGGCGCGCGCAGCAGCAGGTCGAGCAGGGCCGGCGTCGCGTCGGCGGCGCGCGGCCCGATCTCGCGCAACACCGCCAGCAGGGCCGCCAGGTGCTCGCCGTCGCGGCAGCCGGCGAGGGCATGGGTCAGCGAGGGAACGGCGGCCTGCTGCAGGGCCTGCAGGCACTGTCGGGCGGCATCGCGTCGTCCGGGCAGGGCCAGTTCGGCGATCAGTTCGGCGGCCCGGGCCGCGGCGCGGGCCGGGACCGGCGCGGGCGCCGGCGGCGGCGCCGCCACGCCGTCGAGGAAGGCACGGGCCTGGCTCGCCGCGGTGCCGGTGGTGGTGATGGCGAGGATGGCCTCGGCGGCGCGCCGGCGCAGGGGCACCGTGGCGGTCCCGGGCAGCAGGCGCGGATCGGGCCGATGCAGGATGGTCTGCAGGATCGGCAGCGCATCGGGATGGCCGCGGCGGCCCAGCCGTTCGACGGCCAGTTCGACTCGGTGCGCGGCGCAGCCGCCGGCTGTGGTGATCAGATCGGCCAGGTCGAGGTCGGCGGGCAGCGCCAGCCGGGCGCGCAGGCGGGCGAACGCCGGCAGGAAGTCCGGCAGACGCAGCAGGTCGGTGTGGCCGGGGCGCAGCGACCGGGCGATGGCGAGGTCCAGGACCGACGCGGCGTCGAGGTCGACGCCGGCGGAACGCCAGGGGCCGAGTTCGGCCAGCGTCAGGACGAAGTCCACCGGCAGGTCGCACGGGCCCTCGCGCATGGCGGCGAACACCTGGGCGACGCAGGGCCCGGCGGCCGGGCCCGCCTGGCGCAGGGCAGCGAGGACTGCGCGCACCGTGTTCGGGTCGGAACTGTGCAGGTCCTCTGTTGCGGGTGTGGTCTGCTGGCCGAGGGCGGACGCGGTGACGAGACCGAGCAGGAGGAAGGCGACGGGGGCGGTGGGGGACATCTCCCCTGGAAGGACCGGCTTGGTCCGCAGCGCACGGGGCCGGGTCCGGAAGTTGGAAGATGATCGTAACGACTTGCAAAACATGGTGTTACGCATGCCTCGCCGGCCCCGGACTCACTTCTTGGCGAAGGACACCGTCACCGTCAGCAGGTGGCGCTGCCCGGCCATCACCGGCATCGCGAACACCGCCGTGGTGCCGCTGCGCACGGTGGCGGCGGCGTCCAGGCGCGTCGTCAGCACCGTTGGCAGCTGGATGGAGATCGGCTTGCCGATGCCCAGGGTCGTCTCGAACGTGGGGATCGGCTTCTGCAGGTCGGCGATCTGCGCCTCGAGCGCGATGCCCGCGGTGTCGTCGGTCAGCAGCGTGGCGGCGGTGCGCAGCCGCAGACCGTCGTGGACGATGGCGACCACCGGATCGGCGATCAACTCGTCGCGCACCTTCTCGACCTTGAAGTCGCGGATGTAGGAGGTCTGGTTCTCGACCGACATGGACGCCTCGGTGAGCGGACGCACGGTCAGCTTCGGCGCGGCGATCTGGGTGACCTTGGCCAGCTTCTGCAGGCCCTGGAGGAACGCGGCGGTGCCCTCGCCGGGCTCCAGCAGCGCGCGGCCCTGTTCGCCCAGCGCGGGCGCCACGTCGAGCTGGTAGGTCGCCTCGGGCATCGCCCAGAAGCGGCATTCCATCGCCACGAGCTGCTCCTGGCCGGCGTGGGCGGTGGCGAGGAAGCGTTCGAGCCAGGCGTGCTGTTCGGGCCGGCCGAGCAGCGTGAGCCAGCGCTCGCCGATCGGCTGCACCTCCTCGTTCGGCAGCAGCGGCGGCTGCACGAACGAACGCACGAGCTGGGCGATCACCATCGGCGGGGTGCTGGGTGGCCGTCCGGCCAAGTCGTCGTGGTCGGTGCGGAGCCGGAGGTCCGGGCCGGGTGCCGTGGTGCCGGCGAGGTCGCCGAGGTGATAGGTCTTCACGACGCGCGGGTCGGCGACGCCGGGCGCCTGGGCGTGGGCCGGGATGGCGGCCGACAGGAAGAGACAGCAGATCAGGGCTCGGGACACGGCTGGATCTCCTCGCGGATGGTGTGGGCGATGCAGAGGGGGAGGTCGGGTGCGGGCGGTGCCACCTCGGAGCAGGTGACCGTGCGCACGTGCGATCGGTGGCCGGCCACGGTCTCGATCCGCACCTGGCGCGTGCCGCCGCCGCGCGGGCCCTCGATCAGGTCGGGGCCGGCGGCCAGGGTGGACGTGCGCAGGTAGACGATGGCGCCGGTGGGTGCGAAGTCGGGCCGCGGCAGCGGGCCTGCGTCGCCCGCCGGCAGCGCCAGCCAGGCGGCGAGCGGCAGCGCGGCCGCCAGCAGCCAGGGCCAGCGACGATGCGGGCGCGAGGCGCGGGGCGTGGTGCGCAGCGCGCGCACCGCGGCGGTGGCGGCGGCGAAGTCCTCGAGCAGCTCCGGCTGCTGGTCGAGGAACGTCAGCACGGCCGGATCCAGCAGCGGATCGACGCGGCGGTCGAAGGCGTCCTGCAGCAGCGCGGCGAGGCGAGGGTCGGTCATGACGCGCCTCCCTGCTGCGCCTGCCAGAGCCGGGCCCGGGCGCGGTGCAGGTGCGACTTGACGGTGCCGGCCGGCAGGGCCAGGGCTTCGGCGATGGCGGCGATCGGCTGGCCCTCGCGATGGAAGCGCAGCAGCACGTCGCGTTCGACCGGCGTGAGCAAGGCGAGCAGGGCGCGCAGGTCGTCGCGGGCGGCGGCGTGCGCGACCGGCGGCGGTGCGCCGTCGACGGCCTCGTCGGCCGCGGCGGCGGGCGAAGTGGGCGCGCGGCGGGCGCGCTGCCGTTCGTCGAGGAAGGCGCGGAAGGCGATGCGCAGGAGCCAGGCGTCGAAGGCGCCGCGGGCCGGGTCGAAGGTCGCGCGCGAGCGCCAGGCCCGGGTCAGGGTCTCCTGGGCGAGGTCCTCGGTGCCGGCGGGGGCCTGGCCGAGGTTCTTCAGGAAGGCGCGCAGGCGCGGTTGCATGGCGGTGAGCTGCTGGCCGAAGGCGATGTCCGCCGGCCGGTCGGCGACCGGCGCGTCCTGGGGAGCCTTCCTGGCCATGGGTGCAGGGGGCATACCGGCGTGGTGTGCCGGAGGTTGCAGCGGCCGCGTGGGCGCCGGGGTCACAGGGACCGCAGGAATGCCGCGAGGCTGGCCTGCTCCCCGGCGGTGAGGGCGACCGGGCGCAGCTGTGGGTCCAGGTTGGCGTTCGGATGGCCGCCCCGCCCGTAGAACGAGACCACGTCCTCGAGGGTCGCGAGGCTGCCGTCATGCATGTACGGCGCGGTGAGGCCGATGCCGCGCAGGGTCGGCGTCTTGAACCGGCCGGCGTCGGCGGGGTCGCCGGTGTGGGCCTGGCGGCCCGGGCGCGGCGCGCCGTCGACGACGCCGACGCCGGTGTTGTGGAACCGCTCGTCGGTGAAGAGCGGCGGCGGGTGGCAGCGCCAGCAGCCGCCCTTGCTCTCGAAGATCCACAGACCGGCGCGCTGTTCGGGCGTGAGTGCGTCGGGCTGGCCGCGCTGGAAGCGATCCACCGGCGCGTCGCCGCGGACGATGCCGCGCACGAAGGTGGCGAGCGCCGTGGCCAGGTTGGGCGCGGTGGCGCCGTCGGCGAACGCCGCCTCGAATGCCGGCCCGTAATGCGCGTCCTGGCGCAGCCGTTCGACGGCGCCGGCCACGCTGAAGCCCATCTCGTCGGGGTCGGCGATCGGCTCCAGCACGAACGTGTTCAGGTCGCGGCTGCCACCGTCCCAGCGCATGGCTTCGCCGTAGCCGCGGTTGAACAGGGTCGGCGCGTGGCTGCGGGCGCGACGGCCCTGCACGCCGGCGGGCCGCGGCTCGGGACTGGCGAAGCCGGTGGCCGGCGGGTGGCAGCTCTGGCAGGAGACGGTGCGATCGATGCTGAGGATCGGGTCGGCGAACAGGCGTTCGCCGAGCGCGAAGATCGCCGGCGTCGGCGCGGGGCCGGGAGCAGCAGGCTGCTGCGGCAGGCCGTAGGGCGGCTCGACGAGGAAGCGGAACGCCGGCGTCTGGGCGGCGGCGCCCGTGCCGAGCAGCGGCAGGAGCAGCGTGGCGGCGGCGAGGGCGCGCATGGCGGCAGGATACGGGCGACGACGGCGCGGCGAGAAGTCCGGCTGTGGCGCCGGGTGCGGCGGATATGGTCCCGCCGCCATGGAATCGAGCCCGTCCGGCCGCCGCGGTCCGTCCCTCGCCACCTGGATCCTGATCGGCCTGCTGCTGGGCGCCGGTCTCGCGGTGGTGCTGCACCTGCTGCTGGCGCCGGCCAAGGGTGCTGTGCCGTCCGCGGCCTGGGAGGGCGTGCTGTGGACGGCGGAGTACGTGGCCAAGCCGATGGGCCACGTGTTCCTGCGGATGCTGTTCATGGTGGTGGTGCCGCTGGTGTTCTGCTCGCTGGCGCTGGGGGTGGCGGGGCTCGGCGGCAGCGGCAACCTCGGCCGCGTCGGCCTGCGGACCATGGTCTGGTTCCTGACCACGACCTGCCTGGCGGTGGTGGTCGGGCTGGTGCTGGTCAACGTCTTCGCGCCGGGCCACCACATCGACCCGCAGCAGGCTGCCGAACTGCGCGCCAGCTACGCCGGCAAGGCCAGCGAACGGATCAGCCAGGGCCAGGAGGGCACCGGCTTCTCGATCTGGACCTTCGTCAACATCATCCCGCGCAACGTCATCGCCAGCGCCGGCAACGAGCGCGAGGCGCTGGGCGTGATCTTCTTCGCGCTGCTGGTCGGCGTGGCGATGAGCCGGCTCGCCGCCGGCAAGGTGGAGACGCTGCGCGAGACGCTGGGCGCCTTCTACGAGATCTGCGTCAAGATCCTCGGCTTCACCATGAAGCTGGCGCCGCTCGGCGTCGCCGGCCTGATCTTCGACACCACGGTGAAGATGGGCTTCGACGTGCTGGTGTCGCTGCTCTACTACGTGGCGGTCGCGATGGGCGGGCTGATCCTCTACCAGGTGGTGGTGATCACCACGCTGGCCCGGGTGTTCGGCGGGGTCGGCCCGGCGGCGTTCTACCGCGGCACCCGCACGCTGCTGGTCACCGCGTTCTCGACGTCGTCGAGCAACGCGACGCTGCCGACGACGATCCGCACGGCGGTGGAGAACTTCCAGGTAGCGCCGGCGGTGGCGGGCTTCGTGATGCCGCTCGGCGCCACGATGAACATGAACGGCACGGCCCTGTTCGAGGGCGTCACGGTGCTGTTCCTGGCGCAGGTGGCCGGCGTGGAGCTGGGGCTCGGCCAGCAGATCGTGGTGGTGGTGCTGGCGATCCTCACCGCGATCGGCACCGCCGGCGTGCCCGGCGGCTCGCTGCCGTTGCTGACGATCGTGCTGCACCAGGTGGGCGTGCCGCCGGACATGATCGGGCTGATCCTCGGCGTCGACCGCATCGTCGACATGACCCGCACGATCCCCAACGTCACCTCCGACCTGGTGTGCAGCATGTGGGTCGGCCGGGCAGAGTCGCGCGCGCCGTGAGGTCCGTACAGGCCGACGGCCGCGCGGGCGGTGCCCGGCGCGGCCGTCGTGTGGGTCACGCGGTGCGTTCGACTAGAACGTGCCGACGGTGATCACGCCACCGTTGGTGGTGATCACACCCAGGGTGTTGATGCCAGGGGCGAAGGTCGCCGCCTGCGCGTTCACCACCATCCCGATCAGCGCGGCGTTGTTCGGGATGCCGATGCCGACGTTGTGGGCCGGCGGCGTGGCCAGGTAGAACGCCGTCGAGTCGGCGGTCTGGTACTGGGTGCAGCCCGTTGCGCCGAGCGGCGTCAGGTCCAGGGTGACGGGGGTCAGGCCCAGCACCAGGAACGTGGCGATGCTGCTCTGCGGCAGGTTGCCCACCCTCATCTGGAAGGTGCTGCCGATGGCCGGATTGCCCGAGGCCGCAGCGAGGGTGGCCGGAACGGTGCCGACACCCGTGCTGAAGGTGCCCGGGATCGCCGCGCTCAGGTCCATCGAACCCGGATCCGGCACGTTGCCGCCGCGGCTGAAGCCGGTCAGGCTGGTGTTGGTGGCGGGCATCAGGGTCTGGTAACGGACCTGGATGATGCCGGTCGGGAACAGCTGGACCTGCCAGGTCTGGGTCGCCCCCGCGTTGGCGTAGAGCGGCACGTTCACCCAGCTGAACAGGGCGCTGGTGGCCGAGACGTCGGAGTAGACCGCGCCGCCCGTGGCCGGGTTGTGGTCGACCCAGTACGGCGCCAGGCGGGCGCCCTGCGAGAGGAACTCGGCGACCGTCGGCGAGAAGTCGGCGCCAGTGCTGCTGTTGTCCAGCCACAGGTAGCCGTTCGAGCAGTGCCCGACGGTGTTGGTGGTGCCACCCGGCCGCGGGAACGCGAACGGCAGCGCCGTCTGGATGGTCTGGTCATCGGTCATCGTGATCTGGTTGGTCGGGTTCACCCAGGGGGCGGTCGACGGGATCACGGTGTAGCCGAGGCCGTTCGGCAGCATCTCGAAGGACGTGTTGGCCAGGTCCATCGCGCCGCCGGTGAAGAACTCATAGAACTCGGGGTTCGGGCTGCCGGACGCGGCCGGGCAGCCGACGCCGACGGTGCTGAAAGAGCCGGGGACCGTGTACTGGCAGCCCGTGCGATCCAGCAGGATGTAGCCACCCTGGGTGTCCGGGATGAACTCGACCGAACGGCCGGCCAGGTCGAAGGTGCCGTTGGCGAACTCCTCGTAGATCGTCGGCACGCCGTTGCTGGTGAACGGCATGATCGTCGAGAAGTCCTGCGAGCCGGGGTTGGTGGCGTTGTTGCCGGGGCTGACGCCGATCACCGACGTGCGGTTGGTGATCGCGGTGCCCGGGCCCCACGCCATGGTGATGCCGCCGCCGTCCAGGAGCTGGAGCTGCAGCGAGAACTGCGCGGTGGTGCCGAACTCGACCGCGTTGATCCAGGTGACCACCGCACGGGCCGGCGGGTTGTTGCCGGGGCCGGCGGGGAAGGTGTTGAACCGCACCGACGCGTTGTTCGCGGGGATGATGTTCAGGTCGGTCCAGAGCGCCGAGATGTACGGGTTGACCGCGGCGACGAAACCGGTGCCGGTGCCGCTGCAGCAGCCGCTGGCGGGCGTGCCCGGATTGCCCAGGTAGACCAGGCCGTTGGTGCCGACGCGCACGTCGGTGTAGGACTGGCCGCCGTAGACGAAGGTGAAGCCGAGGGGGACGGCGGCGAAGACGATGTCGTCGCCGGTGCCGAGCGACGCGCCCTGGTTGGACTCCCAGCAGGGAGCCTGTTGGGCCTGCCCGGGCAGCCAGGCCGTGATCAACGAAGCAGCCAGCGTGGCCGCGAGAGTGGTGCGGATGTGCATGATTCGAACTCGTAGGGGGGCACTGGCGGTAGGGGCCGCCAGAGTGGGCGCCGGATACGGAATGGAGATGTCGGCGCCAACAGGGACCGGAGAATGGTATCGCGGACGGCGCCGTGCATCGATGCGAACCTGGGCTGGATGTGCCGCCCGAATGCGTTGGTCGGTAAGCAGCGACGATGCGACGGTGCTGTCGTGGCCCTAGGACGGCGGCAGGGTCTTGTGGGATCCGTCGCAGAAGGGCTTGGTCTTCGATTGCTTGCAGCCACACCACGCGACCTTGCGCGCCTCGGCGATCTGCTCGATCCGGGGCGCAAACCCGGTGCCAGCGTGGGATCCGTCGCAATACGGCTGCTTCTTGCTGCGTCCGCAGGAACACCAGGCGTAGGTGCCGGGCTGGACGTCGAGGACGCACGGGACGCGCATCGGGATCTCGGGCTTGGTCATGGCCCCCAGGATAGGCGCGTCGCATCGCCGGGCCAGCGCAGGATCAGGGGCAGGTCCGGTCGCAGGTCCAGGAACGAGGCACTGGTGGCGTCGGCGTGGTCCAGGGTGACCTCGAGCAGATGCTGCGGGCCGTCGATCCACGTCACGCCCGGCACCGCGAGGGTTCGCTGCGGTGCCTCCGCGTCCATTCCCGGCGCGATGACGCGGACTGCCGTGATGTCGTGCCGCGCCGTGCTCGGCGGCGCGGTGCCGGCCGAATAGGCGATCGGCACGGTGAAGACGAGCGGCGCGCGCTGGTCGCCGGGCTCGCCGACGATCCAGATCGGCGGGCCGGGCGGCAGGTAGGGTGGCGCATAGGCGAAACAGGGAGCCGGCGGCGCCAGGCCTGGTGCCGCACACCGGCGCAGGGCCAGCCCGATCGGGCTGGCGCCCGTCTCGCGCCACGCGGCGCGCTGCGGCAGCGCCAGCGGCCGCACCAGTTCGGCAGCGGCGGCCGCCTCGTCTTCGACGAACAGCAGTTCCAGCATCGTCGTACGGAACAGCACGCAGGCGTTGGCGGTGCCCTGTCCCGGGTGCGCGCGGCGCCGCCCGATCGGCCAGCCCGCCGCCGCCAGCCGTCCGGCGTCCGGCGCGTCCCGCGTGGTCATCACGTAGACATGGTCCAGTTCGAACACGAGGGCATTGTGCAAGGCCGTCGGGCCCGCCGCCGCGTCTCACTTTGGATTGGTCGATGGCATGGGAGTCCCGGCACCGGCCCGGCAGGACCCCCGCGGCGTCGCCGATCGGGTGCGCCGCAAGGGTCATACTGCTCCATGAAGAGTGGCGACCCTCGTCATCCCCAGCCTGCTCCTGCCGTCCCCGCGCCTCCTTCCCCTCCCGACCAGCCGGAACCCATGGTGCTGCTCGAGCGCGCCACCGTCCGCCCGGTGACGGTCGACGCCTGGGACCGCCTGCTGCAGCCGTTCGGCCAGCGCACCGTGTTCCATGGCCGCCCCTGGCTCGAACTCCTGGCGGCGTCCTACGGGGTCCAGCCGCAGCTCCTCGTGCTGGCGGATCCGAGCGGCGAGCCGCTGGCCGCCCTGCCGGCGCTGGAGCAGCGCAAGGGTCCGTTCCGGGTGCTCGGCTCGCCCCTGCCGGGCTGGAACACCGCGTACATGGGGCCGGTCTTCGCCCACGGCGTCGATCCCCGCACCGCCTGCGCCGCCCTGCTCGACGCCGAGCCGGTCCGCGCCGCGTCCTACCTCGACCTGCGCGTCCACGATCCGCTGGACCAGGTCGACCTCGCGCCGCTCGGCTTCACCCGCCAGGAACGCTTCGAGACCTACCTGCTGTCGCTGGCGCCGGCCGAGACCGTGCTGTGGGATGGGCTCGACGGCAAGTGCCGCAACATGGTGCGCAAGGGCGAGCGCAATGGCTACGCCGTGCGCGAGGAGCGCGACGCCGGCTGGATCGGCGACTTCGTCGGGATGCTGCAGGAGGTGTTCGCGCGCTGGGAACTGCGCCCGCCGTGCGATCGCGACTTCCTCGAACGCATGTGGTCGCAGCTGCGCCCGCACGGCCAGATCGCGGTCCATTCGGCGTTCCACGGCGCCGAACGCGCGGCATCGGCGGTGATCCTGCGCGACCATGCGACGGCCTACTACTGGATGGGCGCCACCTTCGACCGCCATCGCCAGCAGTCGCCCAACAACCTGCTGCTGTGGGAGGCGATCCGGGCCGCCAAGGCGCACGGCTGCCGGACGTTCGACTTCGTGTCCGCCAGCGGGTCGGCCGGCAAGTTCAAGGAGAGCTTCGGACCCGAGCTGGTGGCGATCAGCAACCGCTGGTCGCGCAGCCGCACCGCCGTCGAGGGCTGGCTGAAGACCGGCTACGAGGGCTGGCTCCGCTGGCGCCGGCGCGCGCGTTCGGCGGGCTGAGGGTCGTCGCGGCGGCGCAGGCTTGGACCGTGCAGGGACGCGGCTATCGTGCGGCCACCCCGAGCCCGCCATGACCGAAGCCCTGCACTCCCAGATCAAGACCTCCGGCGCCGACTTCAAGCAGAACCGCGCGCATCACCTGGCCGAGATCGAACGGCTGCGGGCCCGGCTCGCCGAGGTCCGCCTGGGCGGCGGCGCCGAGGCGGTGGCGCGGCACCACAAGCGCGGCAAGCTGCTGCCCCGCGAGCGCATCGACCGGCTGCTGGACCCCGGCGCGCCGTTCGTCGAGCTGTCGCCGCTGGCGGCCAACGGCATGTACGACGACGCGGCGCCGGCGGCGGGGGTCGTCACCGGCATCGGGCTGGTGCACGACCGCGAGGTGATGATCGTCGCCAACGACGCCACCGTGAAGGGCGGCACCTACTTCCCGATGACGGTGAAGAAGCACGTGCGGGCCCAGGAGATCGCGCTGGAGAACCGCCTGCCGTGCGTCTACCTGGTCGACTCCGGCGGCGCGTTCCTGCCGCTGCAGGCCGACGTGTTCCCCGATCGCGACCACTTCGGCCGCATCTTCTACAACCAGGCGCAGATGTCGGCGGCCCGGATCCCGCAGGTGGCGGTGGTGCTGGGCTCGTGCACCGCCGGCGGCGCCTACGTGCCGGCGATGAGCGACGAGTCGATCATCGTCAAGGGCAACGGCACGATCTTCCTGGGCGGGCCGCCGCTGGTGAAGGCGGCCACCGGCGAGGTGGTGTCGGCCGAGGACCTCGGCGGCGCCGACGTGCACACGCGGCTGTCCGGCGTCGCCGACCACTTCGCCGAGGACGAGGAGCAGGCGCTGCGCATGTGCCGCTCGATCGTGCAGCACCTGAACACGCGGAAGCCGGCGCAGGTGGCCATGCAGGCGGTGGAGGAGCCCCTCTACGATCCCGACGAGATCCTCGGCGTGCTGCCGCAGGACACCCGCACGCCCTACGACGTGCGCGAGATCGTCGCCCGGCTGGTGGATGGCAGCCGGCTGCACGAGTTCAAGGCGCGCTACGGCACGACGCTGGTGACCGGCTTCGCGCACCTGCACGGCATGCCGGTGGGGATCGTCGCCAACAACGGCATCCTGTTCAGCGAGAGCGCGCAGAAGGCGGCCCACTTCGTCGAGCTGTGCAGCCAGCGGCAGGTGCCGCTGCTGTTCCTGCAGAAC